>JABUSQ010000032.1 GCA_021442665.1 Oscillospiraceae bacterium | reverse complement strand
ACGGAGTGCGAAAAATTCGTCAAAGAAGCCAAAATGACTTCTTTGACGAACTGAAAAAACGGGAGGGCCACCCTCCCGTTTTTGCTTTCAGACCATGTATTTCTTTATAAAAGCGTCGATTTTTGACTCGTAGGCTTCCCGGTTGTAGTGTACGGTTTCAATGTGTCCCACCCCGGGAGAAAACAGGAAATCCTTATCCCCGGGACAGCATTCGTAAACCTTGTGAGCCATGGAAAAGGGCACTGTCCGATCCTCCTCGCCGTGAACCACAAGAAACGGCACCCTGCTCCGACGCAGATTGTCCTCCACCGCGGATTTCCGCAGGTCACAGCGGTGAAAGACCCTGTGCAGCAGCACGAGCAGACCGGAAAGTATGCCCGCCTTCGCACGGATAAGCTCCCGGGCATCGGTGTAGCCGCTGTCCTCGATGACGAATTTCACGCAGTCCGGCAGGCGGTCGCTCATCTTCATCACCGTAGCTCCGCCCAGAGAAAAGCCGTGGAGGACGATCTCCGTCTCGCCAAGCTCCTTCTGCAGAAAATCCAGCCATTTCAGGCAGTCCTCGCTCTCAAACACGTCGTAGCCGAAGACTCTGCCTCCGCTGCTGCCGGAGGCGGTATTGTCGGGGGCGAAAATGTCAAAGCCCCGGCTGTGATAGAGCTCCATGAACACGCCGCCGTTTTCCGCGTGCTCCGAGCGGTAGCCGTGGACGAGGAAGGCAAGCCTGCGGCTCTTACCCTCTCCGCAGGGATAGTAGTGGCCGCTGAGCTTTTCGCCCCTGTCGGAGCTTATCTCAAACAGCAGGCTGCGGCCTGCCCGCATGGCCTCTGCGGCGGAGTCACGGCGCAGATAATAGTCTTCGGAGTGGGTCTTTTTATCGAAAAGCGGGAAAAACAGCCTTGAGGGCCAGCGGCTGAAGGTAATGCGGTAGATCTCCCATATCACATAGCAGACTATGCACACAAGAACGATAACAGTAATAACCATATCAGCTCACCGTGAGGACAGCTCCCAGAGAGGAGAGCAGGGAAAACAGAACCACGAGTATCTGGAAGGGCAGGGCGCCGAGCCTGCCGCAGATGGGCGAGCTGCCCTTCCTCTTTCGGGAGAGGTTGTACGCCACTATTATTCCGATGCCCGTTACAACCTGAATGACACTGGCAAAGCGGGTGAAGCCCACGAAGCTGGACAGCCCGAAGAGGGCCAGAACGAGGCAGGGCAGAGACGCCGCAAGCCAGCTTACGTTGGTGCTCCATTTGGTCTGCTCGCTGACGATATCCCGCAGATTCAGTGTGTTTGCCCAAAAAGAGGTGGCAAGCGCCAGCAGAGTAAAGACGTAGCCGATAATGCTGACCCAGCCACCCAGATGACGGGAGAGGTCAACGAGAGCACCGTCGCCCGTTACGTCGGAACCTGCGCCCAACAGCGTCATGAGGGTGATGATGAAAATCAGACAGGCGTTGATGCCGAGCCCCAGAGCGATGGCGCCTCTGATACGCCGGGCATCCCGGTTCAGTCCCTTCACCACCTGAGGAGTGCTCATGACGGCGGAGAGGGAGAAGCTTATCATGCCGAAAAGAGCGAGAGCATTGTTAATACCCCGCCAGCCCGTGGGCAGAGGCTGAGTGTCTCTCAGCAGCGTGGACACAAGGAGAATGCCTACTACGCCCACCATGGACGCAACGGCAAGCTTTTCGCAGATGCCCACCAGCTTCATGCCGACGAAGACCACACCTGCGCCGATAATGTAAAATATAAGCATGCCCAGGATGTCGGGCAGGCCGAACCAGCTGCGGAACACAGCCGCAGCACCCGTAAGAAAGGCGCTGACATTCACCATTACGGATACGCCCAACAGAATAAAGGCGGTCCATGTGAATACTGTCTTGAGTCTGCCTGAGAACAGCTCGGCGTCGAAGCAGGACACGAACTGTGCGCCGTTGTTGTTATAGCTCAGCTCCGCTATGATGAAGTGCAGAGCGAGAGCCACCGCATAGCCCAGCAGCAGGATGAGCAGCATTTCCCGAAAGCTGTTGTGAGCGGCGAGATAGGGCACGGAGAGTATGCCGGCGCCTACGCCGTGACCCACGATGATGCTTGCCGCTTCAAAGAAGCTGAGCTGAGAATCCCCTTTTAGCTTCATATATGATACCCCTTTTCAAGTATGCCTTGATTTTACCATGAAGCGTTTGTTTTAGCAACATTTTGAAGCTGACGGAGGCGGAGCCGTATACGTTTTGTTTGCTTTTCCGTGCAATTGGAGTATAATCAAGGCATCAAGCACAAGGAGGCTCGCAATGACAGAGGTGGTTGCTGCACTTATTTGGGAAGACAGCAGATTTATGATATGCCGCCGACCTCCGCACAAGGCCAGGGGACTGCTTTGGGAATTCGTCGGCGGAAAGACGGAGCCGGGAGAAACAAAGGCCGAGGCTCTGGTGCGGGAATGCCGGGAGGAGCTGGGCTGTACCGTCCTGCCCGGGGAAGTGTTCATGGATGTGGTGCATGAATATCCCGACTTGACGGTGCATCTGACGATTTTCAATGCCCGTATAGCCGAGGGCGTGCCCCGGCTCATAGAGCATGTGGATATACGGTGGATAACGCCGCAGGAGATACCGGAGTATGATTTCTGCCCTGCGGATGAAGAGATACTGAAAAGAATTATTAAGGAGAGAGCACGATGAACGAAAAAACCTTCTGGACGCTGAGTCAGGCGGTCTGCGTGGCGCTTTGGGGATATTGCTTCTGCCATGCCGCAAGAAATAAGAATCCCGTGATGCCTGCCGTGCTGGCGGCGATGCACGCAAGCGAATATCTTCTCGTGGGACGAAAAGCGGGAGCCGGGGCGGGAGTATCCCCGGCCGTGACTCTGGCGTGTACGCTGATGCTGGGCTTTACCTGGTGGGTACCCACAAAAAAGGGGGTCTGAAAATGCGGGTCTGGGACATTTCGCAGGAGATCTTTTCCTGTGAGGTCTATCCCGGCGACCCTGCGCCCGAGGGAGAACGCCTTATGAGTATCGCAGACGGAAGCCCGTGTAACCTCTCTGCCTTCCGCATGTGCGCTCACAACGGAACACATGTCGATGCGCCCTTCCATTTTTTCGATGAGGGCAAAGCGGTGGATGAACTGGGCGCAGAGCCCTTCACGGGCATGGCGTATGTGGCGGAGGCCCGGGGAACGATTACTGCGGAGGATGCGGAGAGTATACTGAGCCGAACCGGGCACAGACGCATTCTCATCAAGGGCAGAGCGGAGCTTAGCTTAGCTGCGGCAGAGCTGTTCGCCTCGGAGGGGACTGTGCTTTTCGGCACGGAGTCTCAGACCGTGGGTCCCGAGAACGCTCCCGCAGCAGTGCACAGGGCTCTGTTGTCAAAGGGTGTGGTGCTGCTGGAGGGAATCAGGCTAGCAGCCGTAGCTCAGGGAGAGTATATGCTTTGCGCAGCTCCGCTGAAGCTGGCCGGCTTTGACGGGGCGCCCTGCCGTGCAGTTCTGATAGAGCCGTGAAATAATCCCCTTTAAGAGCATTTATTTCGTTTTCTGCGCCGGTGTGTCCTGACGCTTATGGTAAGATGTGCAAATTGCACATCTTCCTTTTTTGTATATTCTTACATTATTATTAATAAATTCCTATTGAATAATACGGGCAATGTGTTAAAATAAAATGATAAATAATGCAAAAGTATGCCCTTTGTGCAAGCCTTCGTCAAGCTGACGGGAAAGGAGTCTGTCAGGTGAGTCTTTGGGAGAAGCTGAAAAACAGAATAAAGGACGGCTTCTTCCGTGAAATGTGGCGGGAAACGAAGTGGATGTTCCGCTATATTCGGCGCTACCGCCTTGCGGTGTTCATACACATCCTGTTGGGCATGCTGGCAACAGTAATGACCCTGCTGTCCAGCGTTGCCATGAAAATGCTCATCGACGTTGTAACGGGCTTTGAGATGGGAGGCATCTGGTCGGCGGCAGGCTTTATGGCGGGTATGATGATAGGCAGCATACTCATGCAGGCGCTTTCCTCGAGGGTCGCCGCAATAATCAATGTCCGTGTGCAGAACGGTATTCAGGCGGAGGTCTATGACAGGATGCTCCGTACCGACTGGCAGTCGCTGGAGGTTTTTCGCAGCGGCGATCTTCTGAATCGCCTCAACGGCGATGTCAGCGCAGTAGCCGGCGGCGTTACCAGCTTTATCCCAGGACTCGTTTCCGGCGTTGTGCAGTTTACGGGCAGCCTTGTGATTATTCTTATCTACGACCCCGTCATGGCGCTTATTGCTCTGGTGGGCGCTCCTGTTTCCGTCATTGCCTCACGGACTCTCATGAAAACCATGCGGGAGTATAACAAACGCATGAAGGCGATCGGCAGCGATGTGATGAGCTTCCACGAGGACTCACTGCGTAATCTGACCACCATAAAATCCTTCGGACTTATGGATAAATTCAGCGGACGCATGAGAGATATGCAGGGAAAATACCGGGACGCATATCTGGAATACAACCGCTTTTCCGTTATCGTCAATATGCTCATGGGTGTGGTTGGTCTGATCATCTCTGCAGGCTGCTTTGCCTGGGGCATCTACAGACTGTGGACAAATGCAATATCCTACGGCACCATGACCATGTTCCTACAGCTTACCGCAATGCTGCGCAGCTCCTTCGGCATCATAATCGGGCTCGTGCCCGCCGCCATATCCATAACCACCTCCGCAGGACGCATCATTGCGGTGGTGGAGCTTCCCGAGGAGGAGGGCGCAAGGGCTGCGGCGGAGATACCCGACAACGTGACCGTCAGGCTCGATAACGCAAGCTTCGGCTACTCCGATGATAATGTCGTGCTGGAGAATGTGAGCTTTGATGCGGGACCCGGACAGCTCGTGGCAATAATGGGAGCCTCCGGCGAGGGCAAGACCACCATGATACGCCTTCTGCTGGGACTTATCCGTCCTCAGGAGGGACGGGCAGTGCTGGAGGACGAAGAGGGAAGCATCCTCACCGTCAGCGCCTCCACACGAAACGCCTTTTCCTATGTGCCGCAGGGCAACACCGTATTTGCGGGCACCGTTGCGGAAAATCTGCGCATGGTGAAGCCCGAGGCTTCGGAGGAGGAGATGTGGAACGCTCTTCGCATCGCCTGCGCTGAGGATTTTGTTTCAGGGCTGCCTAAGGGCATTTACAGCGAGACAGGGGAGCTCGGCAGAGGCTTTTCCGAGGGCCAGGCACAGCGTATCTCCGTGGCGAGAGCCCTGCTCAAGGGCGCACCCATTATGCTGCTGGACGAGGCGACCAGCGCTCTGGACGAGAAGACGGAGAAGAAAATGCTGAAAAACCTTACTGAGTGCGGTCTCGTAAAGACCTGCATCATTGTTACCCACCGACCCGCAACTGCGGGTATCTGCGGCCGCTGCTTTGTGCTGGAGGGCAATACTCTTCAGGAGGAGCTGCCGTGGTAGAGACAAAAAAGCGGGTGCTGGACGCGGACGTGCTCATGCCCGAGTACAAGGAGCTTCTTAAAAGCGGCGCTGTTCTGCCCCTTACGGTGAGCGGCGGAAGCATGAGACCTTTTCTGTCCCCGGGACGGGACACGGTGTATCTCAGGAGCATAGACAGGGAGCTTCGTAGGGGAGATATCGTGTTTTACCGCCGCAGCAGCGGAGACTATGTTCTCCACCGGCTGTTTCGCAAAGAAAACGGGGCATACTGGTTTGTGGGCGATGCCCAGGACGAGGTTGAGGGACCTCTCCCGGAGAGCTGCGCCTTCGCCGTTGCGGAGTGCGTTCGCAGGAAAGGCCGGAAGATATCCCGGGGAGACCTGCTGTGGGATTTCTTTGCGGGAGCGTGGCTCGCCTGCACGGGCAGAAGACGGAGAATACTGAAGGCCGTATCAAAATTCAGATAATTCAGGAGCAGAGAATGGTAGATATACATTCCCACATAATTCCTTGCATCGACGACGGCTCGCAGGACATGGCAAAATCCGTTGCCATGGCAATAGCGGCATGGGAGTCCGGTGTCACCGACATGATAGCAACGCCCCATTGCAATCAGAAGGGTGTTTACGAGAATTACAGCTCACCCGAGCTGTACCGCCACCTTGAGACGCTCAGAAGAGAGCTGGATATGGGGGGCGTGCGGCTGAATGTCCATCTCGGAGCGGAGGTTTTCGCCACGGAGGACATGGTAAAGCTTTACAGAGAAAATAAACTGCTGACCCTTAACGGAAGCAGATATATGCTGGTGGAGTTTGATTTTTCAGACGATCTGCTGTTCATGGAAAACACCCTGTACAGTCTGCTGGACGAGGGACTCATACCGATACTTGCCCATCCCGAACGCTACACGGCGCTTCAGGACAGACCGGACGCTGCCATGATATGGTACGAGGAGGGTGTGGGCATTCAGCTTAACAAGGGCAGTCTCTTCGGACGCTTCGGACGGGACGCTCTGCAGCTTGCGGATATCCTGACGGATACCGGAGCCGTGAGCTGCATCGCAAGTGATGCCCACGGTACACAGCTCCGTACGCCGGATATGGCGGAGATATCTGAGCTTCTGAGCGCAAAGTACCCCCCTGGTACGGCGGAGTTGCTGCTGGAGGAGAATCCCCGCCGTATACTGTTTGACCTTGACCTGCCAAAACCGGAAGCCGACGGCTGGGCGTGATGCCCGCCTTACCATAAGAAACACAGAAACCGAGGACCTAAGATGAGAAAGAGAAATGTTGTATTGCTGATTGCGGCTGCCGTGCTGGCAGTTGTGGGAGCGGTGATGTATGTGCTGTATGAGCGCAGCATATCAAGTCCCCTCAACCCGGAGATAAGCTTTGACAAAAACGATATCTACGTCACCACGGCGGCGAAGGATTCGGAGCTTCTGCAGGGTGTGACCGCCACAGACCCCGAGGACGGAGATGTCACCGATTCCGTACTTGTGGAGGGAGTATCCGCCCTCATAGGCGGAAACACCGCCAAGGTGACCTATGTCGCCTTCGACTCAAAAAACCATATAGGACGTGCCCAGAGGCTCGTCCATTTCACCGACTACGAGGCGCCCGAGTTCTATCTGAGCCGGCCTCTGATATTCAGACGCTCCAACACTGTCGACCTGCTCAGCTGTGTTAGTGCGCAGGATATGTTTGACGGAGACATAAGCCACAAGGTGATATGCAATCTGGTTGGAACCTCCGCAAGTCTTGCGGCTGTCGGCACTCACGACGTGGAGCTTCGTGTTACCAACAGCATGGGCGACACCTCCCGGCTGGAGCTTCAGGTTGAGGTAACGGAGACCGACCCCAATCCTATGGAGCTGCGCCTCAAGCAGTATATAGTCTATATTTCCGCCGGTGATGAATTTGTGCCTGCAGACTATTTTGCAAGCTATGTTTCCAACGAGGAGGTCAAGACCGAGATAACCGGTGTTAAGGTGGAGAGCACCGTTGATACCCAGACTCCCGGCGTGTACACGGTGACCTATTCCGTGGGCAGAAACAACGACGCAAGCAAAACAAGACTTGTCGTCGTGGTGAAATAAGGGGGTGCGGACAGATGGACGAAAAATCAAGCGTGCACTATAACAAAAGCTCCGGCATACACTCCCTGCTGATGCTCAGAGAGGTGTCCCGCAGGCTATGGGCGATAATCCTCGCGGCCATTATATGTGCCTCCTGCACATTCGTGGCGGTGTCCGTACTGTACGAGCCGGTGTACAAGACGAGAACCACCTTTGTGGTTTCCATGAGAGAGGGCAGCGGCACGGTGTATTCAAACCTCTCGGCGGCTAAGAGCATGGCGGATACCTTTTCTCAGATACTCAGCAGCGAATCCATGCGCCGCAAGGTAGCCGAAGAACTGGGCACCGGCAGTTTTGACGGAAGAATCACTGCAACGGTCATAGAGGAGACTAATCTGCTGGAGATGACCGTCACGGCGGGTAGCGCCAGAGAGGCTTTTCTCATAACCAAGGCGGTGCTGTATAATTATGGGGAGCTGACGGGTGTTATCATGAACGGTATCTCCATGGACATCCTGCAAAGACCAAAGGTTCCCACGGCTCCGGTGAATTACTCGGCTGCGGCTCGTTATGCAAAGCTTGCCGCGGCGGGCGGAGCAGCAGTCGGCATTGCCCTGTGCTGCCTGAGCGTGTTCCTGCGGGATACGGTGAAGATTTCCTCCGAGGTTGAGGAGAAGCTGGACACAAAGCTGCTTGCCACGGTCGTCCACGAGCGCAAGAAAAAGACCGTAAAAGAGCTCTTCGACAGAGGAAAGAGGACAGTCCTGATATCTAACCCCACAACGGGGCTTGCCTTTGCCGAAAGCTTCCGAAAGCTGCGCACCCGTGTGGATTATTATCTGCGCAGGGACAATATTAAGACCATAATCGTCAGCTCCGTGGGAGAGAACGAAGGCAAGAGCACTGTGGCAGTAAACCTCGCCATTGCACTCGGGGAAAAACGCAAAAGCGTTCTGCTTATAGACGCCGACATGAAGAAGCCCGCCGTACATAAGATAATGGGTTACAAGGACGAGGATTATAAGAGCATAACGGAGCTCATCGACAACAAGGCAAGCCTCGCTCAGACCCTTATCACCGACAAACAGAGACGAATAGGGCTGATACTGGGCAAGAAGGGAATCTCAAAATCCACCGAGTATACCAGCAGCACTAATATGAAGAAGCTTCTGGCTCAGGCGGCACAGAACGTGGACGTTGTCATCATCGACACCCCGCCCCTGAATGCCAGCTCCGATGCGGAGATACTCTGTGAGCTTGCGGACGCCGCCATACTTGTGGTGCGGCAGGATGAGCTGCCCACAGCAATGATTAACGACGCAATAGACAATATAAACAATACGGGAGCAAAGCTCCTTGGCTGTGTCTTCAACAATGTGAGAGCCGCAGATCTGGGCGAGGCATACCGCTATGCACCGGGAAGCGGCTACGGAAAGTACGGTTACGGAAAATACGGCTACGGCAGCAGAAGAAAAGAGAGCAAGGCAGAGGAGGAAGGCAAATGAACGAGAATATAGTTTCCTCCTTTTCCGCAACAAAGATACTCGCCATGGCGGTCAGAAGCCTGAAAAAGCTGTGGTGGTTTCTCCTGCTGCTGACGATGCTGGGTGCGGCGTGCTTCGGATATATGTCATGGTCAAGCTACACTCCCAGATACACCGCATATCAGACCTTCACGGTGTATGCCAAAAACGAAAGCACCGCTGCCGTCAGTCAGTACAATGCGGCAGTGGCAAAGCAGATGGCGAAAACCTTTCCGGGAATACTGCAGAGTGGCATACTCAGCGAGCTCGTAAAGGAGGATATGGGTATTGATTACATCCCCACAATAAGCGCAGAGGCACAGGATGGCGTAAACCTCATAAAGCTGGCAGTTACCAGCGGAGATCCCGAATTCAGCTATGCAGTGCTTCAGTCCGTGGTGAAAAACTACCCGCAGATCGCAGAATATGTGGTAGGCCCCTCGGAGATGAAGGTCGTTGACGAAAGCGGCATGCCCCAGACTCCCGACAACGCCCGAAGCTGGCGGGGCGGTGTGAAAAAGGGCGCAGTGCTGGGCTTTGCGCTGGGCGCCGTTGTACTGCTGATCTATGGCTATACCAAGGCCACGGTCATGGACAAAAGCGACCTGAGCCGCGTAACAAACATAAGATATCTGGGTGCCCTGCCCCCCGTAAAGCAGAAGCGCAGAAGCTCGGGAAAAACCGGGGCAGATATGACAAAAATAAGCGACTCGGGTTACAGGGAGAGCCTGCGCAGACTGACGGTGCGTATAGACAGGCATCTCAGAGACAACGGACGCAAGACCGTCATGATCTGCAGCGCAGCCTCCGGAGAGGGAAAGACCACCGTGGCTTTAAACCTCGCAAACGCTCTGAGCGATATCCACCGCAGGGTGCTTATCATCGACTGCGACCTGCAGAAGCCGTCAATGTATCAGCTTTTGAACTCTGAGGAATGCATGGGACTTACGGATGTTATCCTGAGAGGTCAGGATCTCATGAGCAACATACATTCCATTGCCGAGGGCAAGCCCGACATACTTTTTGCCGGTCAGCTTGCGCCTGATATGTACGAGCTCATGGCAGACGGCGGCATGGAGCGGGTCATGAACCGGCTTCGTGAGCTTTACGATTACATCGTTGTGGATACTCCGCCCTGCTCTCTGCTCTCCGACGCGGAGGAGCTGGCGGCGCTGATGGATACAGCCGTCATGGTGATAAAGCAGAACTACGCAAGCCGTGCTTCCGTAGTGGAGGCACTCAAGCGTCTTAGCGAATGCGGACTTATCATGGAAGGCTATGTGTTCAACGCCTTCACCGGCAGCTCCACGGGAGGCTACGGCTACGGTTACGGCTACGGTAAGAAATACGGCTATGGCTACGGCTACGGTAAGAAATACGGTTACGGTGAATCGGGGGATGAAGAATGATGACCGATATAACAAAAAAGAAGCTCAGCAGGATGCTGATGCTGGTTGTTCTCGATCTGCTCATTGCGGCTTTCTCAGTGTTTCTGGTTCTGTTTGTCCGCTTTGAGCTGTCCATGGATTTTTTCCGAAAGACCCAGTACTACGACAATCTCCTGAGGGTGCAGCTCATCGCCATGGTATGCATCGTGCCCATGCTGGCAGCCTTCAAGCTGTACAGCAGTCTGTGGGAGTTTGCAGGCATTGTCGAGGTCGCAAGGCTGTGCGGCGCCTCCTTATGCACCGGTGCGCTGTTGTGGATAGGGCTTCGTGTCTTTGAGATACCCATGCCCAGAAGCCTTGCGCCGATGTTCATTGTTGCTATGGTGATGCTTTGCGGCGGAGCGAGATTCTCCTACCGCATCCTGCATAACCTGAGGATAGGCAAGGCGAGCAGAAATCGGAAACGCACCATGCTCGTGGGCGGAGGACAGGCGGGAGCTATGGTGCTCAGAGAGTTCAGCGCCAGCGACCACTCCAGAAACAAGGTCGTCTGCATCATAGACGATGACCGCAGCAAGAGAGGCCGCTATCTCCACGACATCAAGATTGTGGGCGGCAAGGAATGCATCCTTGATGCGGCGGAAAAGTATAATGTAGAGGAGATCGTACTTGCGATACCCTCTGCCAGCCGCCGTCAGAAGCTGGACATTCTGGAGATATGCCAGAAGACCGGCTGCAGTCTGCGTACGCTCCCGGGAATCTATCAGCTTGCCAACGGAGAGGTCAGCGTTCAGAAAATCAAAGAGGTTGACATAGAAGACCTGCTGGGCAGAGATATCGTAAAGATAAATCTCGACGAGGTGGCAGGCTACATTACCGGCAAGACGGTGCTTGTCACCGGCGGCGGCGGAAGTATCGGCAGCGAGCTTTGCCGTCAGGCGGCGGCTCAGCGGCCCAAGCGTCTTATAATCTTTGACATCTACGAAAACAACGCCTACGATATTCAGATGGAGCTCAAGAGGAAGTACCCGGATATGCAGCTCACGGTACTCATAGGCTCCGTTCGCGACTACACCAGAGTGTCCGGCGTGTTTGAAAAGTACAAGCCCGACCTCGTGTGTCATGCTGCAGCCCACAAGCACGTTCCACTCATGGAGGACTCTCCCTTCGAGGCGATAAAGAACAACGTCTTCGGAACCTACAATGTTGCCAAGGCCGCAGCTCTTAACGGAACCGGCAGATTCATCCTCATCTCCACGGACAAGGCGGTCAATCCCACCAATGTCATGGGCGCATCCAAACGAATCTGTGAGATGATAGTGCAGATGTGGAACGAATGCGCCGACACGGAATACGTTGCCGTGCGTTTCGGTAATGTTCTTGGCTCTGCCGGCAGTGTTATCCCCCTGTTCCGCAAGCAGATAAAGGAAGGCGGTCCGGTCACCGTCACAGACAAAAACGTTATCCGCTACTTCATGACCATACCCGAGGCGGTGCAGCTCATTTTCCAGGCGGGTGCCTACGCCAGAGGCGGCGAGATATTCGTACTGGACATGGGCGAGCCCGTGCGCATAGACGATCTTGCCCGCAACATGATACGTCTTTCCGGTTTTGAGCCCGATGTGGACATCCCCGTGGTGTATACGGGCCTGCGTCCAGGCGAAAAGCTCTACGAGGAGCTGCTGCTCTCCGGGGAGGGAATGCAGAAGACGGAAAACGACCTCATTTTCATCGGACACGAGATAGAGTTCGACAGAACGGACTTTGCCGTGCATCTTGAGGAGCTGCGCCACATGGACGAGAAGGACGAGGAGGCGCTTAGAGAGAAGATCGCCGAAATTGTCCCCACCTACCACAGAGTGGACAGACCCCGGAAAAAGCAGCCGGCTCAGCAGGAACAGTGAGGTAAGGCATGGAAACCGAAAAGAAGAAAATGAGCAAGGGCACAAAAGTGCTGCTCATAATTGCCTGCGTGATACTGATTATCGCCCTTCTCATGGTGGCGACGGTGGTGATACTTGACAAGCTTGGGCAGAATTCCCTCACCGATGACGGAAGCGATATCGATGTCTCCGATAAGGCGGAGGTTCTGGAAAACGGCACCGTGCGCTATAACGGAAAGCTCTACCGCTACAACGACCAGATAACCACCATCCTGTTCATGGGCGTGGACGAGTGGGACAAGCCTCAGAACAGCGTGACCTACGGCAAGGCAGAGCAGGCGGATGTGAACGTGATGGCGGTGCTGGATCCCGTGAACAGCAAGCTCACCCTTATCTCCGTATCCCGTGATACCATGTGCGACATTCAGGTGCTGGACGAGGCGGGAAATTATCTCGGTACGGACTTCACACAGCTCGCCCTGTCCTACAGCTACGGCGACGGCAAGGAAAAGAGCTGTGAGCTCACCTCGCAGGCGGTGTCGGGCATTTTCCACGGCATCAAAATACCCGCCTACGGCTCCATAAGCATCAACGGCATCCTCGACCTCATAGACCTTGTGGGCGGCGTGACCATTACTCCCACAGAAAGCTTCGGACCCTTTACTCAGGGCCAGCCGATAAACATTCAGGGCAAGCTCGCCGAGGAATATGTCCGTCTGAGAGAGCACACCACCGAGGGCAACAATCAGCGCATGCAGCACCACAACCAGGTGATACTTGCGCTGGTGAACAAGGCGCTGAGCATGGCGAGGGAGGATCTGTTCTCCATTCCCGAGCTGTATCAGGGCGTCAGCCGCAATGTGACCACAAATGTGGGCGTTTCCAAAATGGTGTATCTTGCAAAAATTGCTATCGGTCTGAATCTTGACAGTCAGATATACAAGGTGCAGGGCGAATCGGTTCTGGGCGAGGGAAACCATGCGGAATTCATGGTTGACGAGGACGCTCTTATGGAAATGATAATAAATGTCTTTTATGTGCCCGCAGAATAAGAAAATTCTGTGCAAAATAACAATTGATAATTATAAGAAAATAGTGTATTATATGATATAATCGTTATTGGAAGATTGAATGGAGGATACTAATATGAAAAAGTTAGTAGCATTTCTTTTGATATTCGTACTGCTGTTTGCCATGAGCGCAGTTGCCTTTGCCGCAACTGACGTAACCAGTCCCGAGGACACCAACGGTGATCATGATGATGATTCTCCTCAGACCGGTGATCTTGCCAACATTCTGTGGGTAGCGGTTGCCGCCGTTCTGGCTCTGGGTGTGGCGTTCTTCTGCGGAAAGAAGCTCGTTGCTCAGAAGTAAGCTTTAACAGCAAGGTATAGCTCCATGACAATCGTCATGGAGCTATACTTTTAAGGAGATATTTATGGAAAAACGTAAGGTTGTAAGAACCGTTCTCGTGCTGCTCATCATCGCTGCTCTCTGCGTTATCGGCTACTGCGGCTGGTATATCTATCAGTATTATATGGGCGAAAGCCTCGGCAGAGAGATACGTGGAAGTTGGAGCGATACGGATATTGATACCGACGCGCAGAAAATCGTCATACCCGTGGATTTTGAGGAGCTTTGGGGAATCAATAAGGATATCTATGCATGGATAAGCATACCCGACACGGATATAAGCTACCCCATCGTCCAGAGGGATGGCGACAACAATTTTTACGTCAGACGCAGCGAGGCGGGGGTATACTATTCCGGCGGCTGTATCTATACCGAGGATTTCAATAAAAAGGACTTCTCGGACCCACTTACCGTGGTTTACGGACACAATCTGCGCTCGGGCAGAATGTTTGCGCAGCTCAACTCCTTCTCCGACCCCGAATTCTTCAAGGAGCACAAGTATATTTATGTATTCTTGCCGGACAGAGCGCTGGTGTATGATATCTTCGCAGCCGTGCCCTATAAGAGCTGGCATCTCCTGTCCAACGTGGATATGAACGATCCCGAGGTGAGGGCGGAATTCTTCGGAGACATTATGGGTATTCTGGATACCAAAGCGAATTTCCGAAATCTGCAGCCGGACTACGAGAACGACCGCTTCATAGCTCTTTCAACCTGCCTTGAGGGCAATAATACCCAGCGATTTTTGGTCTTCGGTGTTCTGCGGGAAGAGATACCCGCCGCTTAAATAGCCCTGATTCCTTACAATAAATTACCCCCTGATGCAGTGAGCTTGCTGCGTCAGGGGGTAATTTAGTTAATCATTATTAATCTGAAGGGCTGACAGCATATCGTAGATAAGCTCGGCGTTTTCGTCGGAGTATTCTATCTCCGCCGAATACATACGGGCAAGCTCAATGATGCGTTCCCGGTCAGAGCCCGCCAGCGTGCCGATAATCTGAGTGCTCAGCACCGCAAATAACAGCTTGCTGTCGGCATCAAGGTCATCGTAGCACCGTGGCACATGACGGTACAGAAAATAAACTAAAAGCTGCTCATATTCGGTCAGCTCCGGCACGGAAAAGCACTCAAAGGTCTTTAACCGCAGAAGCTCTGCCGTCCAGCTGTCGTCCAGTCGCTCCAGAGAGAGATAAAAAGCCGCCCAGACTCCGGGGGCATTGCGGGGCATTTCAAGCTCATAAAGCTCAAGCAGCTTTTCCATGCGCCGGGTAAGCGTAAGTGCTCTGTCCTGCGCAAGGCTGAAGAGCTCCCTGCGTCCGGAAACGATCTCCTCTGTCTCAATGTCGGGCTCGGGATTGCCCTCCTCGAGGAGGGTAAACGGAGCCCCCTGCGTCAGTATAAGGCGTGCGGCGGCTTCACAGCTCAGCCCGAGACCCAGCTCCGTACGTCCGGGGAGAAAATTGCGGAACAGGGGATGGTCACGGCAGATGTCACAGAGAAAACCAAGCCCTCCGGCCCTGTACAGACGGCAGAGCCGTGTATCGTCCAGAAAGGGACAGCGGTCGTTTTCTGCCGTAATAAAGTGGGGAGTGCCCTCAAGGGAGATATTTTCCCTCAGTTCTTTCCCCAACTCTCCCTCGGCAGAGAGAAAACGCGTCAGAGAGATTTCATCAATGTCGATCTCCCAGCCGATACAGCAGTTGTGACGGCAGTTTTCAGCCAGACAGCGAAAGTCCCTGTAATAAGCGGGGTATGCGTAAACCATGCCGCACCTCCCTGATTAATATACCTTCAACGGTTAATGCTGATTAACCGCAGCTTTTCTGTAGTCCTCAAGCACATAGAACTGAAATTCACCTCTGGCGGTGTGAACGTCCTCGTCATTATATACATTGGTCTCCACAAGGAACACGGTCTTTCCGCTTTTTATTATCCGCGCCTCAGCGCGGAGGCTTTTGCCGAGGGTTGGCCTGAGATAATTGATGTTTCCGCTGAGGGTCACACTGAGACAGCCGGCGGCGCGAACCAGGATGCCTGCCGCAACATCGCAGACGGAGTAGATCATTCCGCCGTGGGCATAGCCCAGAGGGTTGTTCGTGGTGTCGCTGAGCTCGGCCTCCACTACGCAGAGCTCGGGACTTATCAGCTTGGCACGGATGCCGTTGTGTCTGTTAAAGCCGCTGAGATTGTTTACACGTTCGTACATGTCTTCTTTTATCATTTTTAAACCCTTCTTAATCAAGCTTCCAATATTAAATATATTATATCTCTGCGGAATCGCTGCGTCAAGGTGCGGTAAAGTAGTTGTTTACAAGAGCGAAAAACTCGTGTATAATATTTCAGCTAATATAATTGACAGCAAGGAATGACATATAATGCTTGAATTTGAAGAATATAAGGTAAAACTCAACGGACGGAAGCCCACGCTGGACGGTCTTGCGGAGGCACTCCATCTGGAGGCGGCCGCCAAGGAGATTGAAGAGCTGGAGGGTCAGAGCGCAAGGGACGGCTTCTGGAACGACGTGGAGAATTCCCAGAAGGTGCAGAAGCGCATCGCTGCCCTGAAAAACAAGGTGGAGAAGTATGCAAAGCTCTGTGCCAAGTGGGAAGATCTCTTTACCCTCTGTGAGATGGCTCTGGAGGAGGGTGACGACAGCATGCTGGAGGAACTGCAATCGGATTACGCAGGCTTTGACGAGACTTTGGAGGCCATGCGGCTGGGTACTCTGCTTACCGGCGAATACGATGCCAACAATGCCATCCTTACCCTGCATCCCGGCGCCGGCGGCACCGAGGCTCAGGACTGGGCGAGCATGCTCTACCGTATGTATACCCGCTGGACAGAGCGTCACGGTTACAAATACACCCTCATGGACTGGCAGGACGGTGATGAGGCGGGCATAAAATCCGCCACCATCAAGATTGAGGGCGAAAACGCCTACGGCTTCCTCAAAAGCGAGAACGGCGTCCACCGTCTGGTGCGTATCTCTCCCTTTGATGCCTCCGGCAGACGGCAGACCAGCTTCGCCGCCGTGGAGGTCATGCCCGAGATAACCGACAACAGCGAGATAGAGCTCCGTGACGACGACATCAAGATGGATGTGTACCGCTCCTCCGGAGCAGGAGGTCAGAAGGTCAACAAGACCTCCTCCGCAGTGCGTCTGACCCACATCCCCACAGGCATCGTCGTTGCCTCTCAGGTTGAGCGCAGCCACTTCCAGAATCTCGAAAACTGCAAGCAGATGCTCCGTGCAAAGCTGGCCGAAATAAAAGAGCGTGAGCACCTTGAGAAGATATCCGACATCAAGGGCGTGCAGATGAAGATAGACTTCGGCTCCGCCATCCGCTCCTACGTTTTCATGCCCTATCAGCTCGTAAAGGATCAGCGGACGGAATTTGAAAACGGCAATATTCAGAACGTTATGGACGGCGACATAGACGGCTTTATAAACGCATTTCTTGCCATGAAAGCGGCAAAGTAAAAACCGGGAGACTTCTCCCGGTTTTTTATATCTTGTTTATCGCAGACTCTCCGTCAAATCCGGCACACCACCGCAGTAACGGCAAGGGGGCAAACCCGACACAGGCAGCCCACGAGAGACGGCGTTATGAGATATTGGAAAGCTCAAACTCAGAAGCGTCGGCATTCCGAAGAAAGACCAGACGCCTCGCACCGACACTCTCGCTGTCGGATACGACGTCCAGAATAACGTCAGAGAAGCCATCGCCGTTCACATCGCCTGCGATAAGGCTGTCAAGGGTCACAGCGGTATCGGCGGTATCGAAGGGCAGGCCGATGACTGCATACTCCTCCTGCTCTGCCTTGTCGTAGTATAGCACCACACGGTCGGAAAGCACATCGGCAATGACTGTAAACATCTCGCCGTCCATATCCATATCCAGATAGGCGAAGCTCTTCCAGGTTCTCCAGTCGGAGCCCGTGTTCTCCTCGTCCGAGGCAGTTCCCCCGCAGGCACAGAGCGTCAGAAGCATTGCGGCTGTCAGAAGCATCGCCGCCGCTGTTCTTGTTATTTTCATTGTATGCACCGTCCTTGTGTCTTATTACATACTTCAGCTTACGCAGGGGGAAAACTCACCTTCACGATGACGTTGCCGGGAAGGCTACGATGGGCAGATTATATCATTATCACGGTCAAAAATCAACACAGCTGCAAGCCGAAAACAACGGTATTTCAATAACAGCGCCTCTCCCGAGGAAAGAACGTGGGAGGTGCTTTGTTTTTTTATTCCACACAGGTTAAATGAAATTAACCTGTTGCGCAGCTTCGGCAGTTCCCGTCCTGCGGGTTACTTGAGCTCAAAACCTTCGTTGGGCATAAACAGAACATCAAAGGAACTGCGAGCCTCGGTGATGATATCTGGCTCGCCCCACTGGAAGCACCACTTGATGTTTGTTCCCCTGATGACGGCATAGCTTGTCCAGAGAAGATCCACAGGGGAAGATAAGTTGCGTATTTGTCCCTCCTTCTGAGCAAGGGTCAGGAGCCTTATCATGGCACGGCTCAATGAGTCGTCGAGGTAGGCATAGTGATCTGCTCTGCCCTTCTGAGTGCGGGCAAAGAGTACGTGGTTCATGATATCCGGGCCCATTTCAAGCTGTACATCAAGATAGACACGGTAAAACTCCCAGAACTGCTGATAGTGCGAGCCCTGCCCGAAGATGTCGTTGATGCGCTGCTTTGCGGTAATACTTACCCAGTCGCCTATGGAGTCAAACAGCAGGTCCTTTGTGTCGAAGTAATAGTAAAAGCTGTTCCTTGTTACATTGGCGTGGTCGCAGATGTCCTTAACGGATACGTCGCTGTAGCCACGATCCTTGAAAAGCTCGATGGCTGCCTCGATTATTTTCTGGCGGGTGTCGCCCCTTTTTTGTGATACTTGCATAATACTACCTCTCATAAATGGTCTTAACTGCGGGATTTGTTTTTACATTTTTGTTCAAAACGACAAACGTTAAAAAATTATTAAAAACTTATTGACAAATAAATATCCATGTAATATACTTCGGCATGTCAAAACAATACAGGTGTATGGAAATATTTAACCCCCCCTGTTTTATTTAATACATAAGCGTAATTAACCATACAGAGGTTGTTAAATAAATACCCATATCTAGTACCCGTGTATTTAAAAACAAAACCTGTTACCATACAAGCATAACACGGATGTATGGACTGGTCAAGCAAAAAATAGAAATAAACAGAAAGGAACTTAAAAATGAAAGGTTTCGGTATCATCAAGCCCCTCGAGCAGGTCGGCTGGATCGAGAAGGACGCCCCCAAGTGCGGCCCCTATGAGGCGATTCTCGAGCCTGTGGCTCTGCTCCCCTGCACCTCTGACGTTGACACCGCAAAGGAAAACCCCAACATCATGCCCGGACGTATCCTCGGTCATGAGGGCGTCGGCCGCATAGTTGAGGTCGGCAGCGAGGTCAAGGAGTTCAAGGTCGGCGACGTTGTCGCAGTTCCCGCAGTTACCCCCGAGTGGAGAAATCTCGACATCCAGGACGGCATCCACCAGCATTCCGGCGGAGCCTTCGGCAGCCGCTATCTCTCCGCAAAGTGGGACGGCATGTTTGCCGAGCGTTTCAAGGTTCCCGACGTTGACTTCAACGTGGCAAGAATCCCCGAGGGCGTTTCCCTTGAGGCTGCCGCTCTCGTCGGCGACATGGTAACCACCGGCTTCTACGGCCCCGAGCTGGCTGATATCAAGTTCGGTGACAGAGTTGTTGTCATCGGCATCGGCGGCGTAGGTCTTATGAGCGTGGCAGGCTGTGCTCTCCGGGGAGCAGCAGAAATATACTGCGTCGGCCACCGCCCCGTAACCAGAGAGCTGGCTATGGAGTTCGGCGCAACCGCAACCTTCGACTATCACGACGGCTCCTTCCGTCAGCAGATTCTTGAGTACACCAAGGGTCAGCAGGTGGACAAGGTCATCGTCGCAGGCGGCGAGCCCGATGTTATAAATGAGGCTCTGGGCCTTTGCAAATACAACGGCATCGTGGCAAACCTTGCAGGACACGGACGCACCAACATCCTTCTCCCCATCTACACCGCAGAGGCAGTTCAGTTCTGTGCCGACAAGAAGATTACCGGCGGTCTTTGCCCCGGCGGCCGCCGCCGCCTCGAGCGTCTCATGGGCATCGTGAAGAGCGGCCGCCTTCAGCCCGAAAAGCTCATCACCCACAAATTCAACGGCTACGAGGGCATCGAGGAGAGCTTCAACCTCATGAGCACCAGAGCTCCCGACATCGTGAAGCCCATCATCTACATCTGATCAAAACCATTAACATAAAGGAGACAGTAAGAAAATGAAGTACGATACCCTGTTTACCCCCTTCAAGATCGGCAGTCTTGAGGTCAAGAACAGAATAGTTATGTCCGCAATGGGCAACCTCATGGCAAACCGTGACGGCACCTATTCCGAGGCAGAGATAGCTTATTTCGAAGAGCGCGCAAAGGGCGGCACCGGCCTTATCCTCGTAGGCCAGGGCTACCTCACCGCCGATCTCGGCCAGGGCGTTCTCGGCCATTACTGGGATCACCACCACATGGTACCCACCGCAAGAGCACTCACCGAAAGATGCCATGCCTACGGCTGCAAGGTCATCACCCAGTTAAGCTGCGGCACCGGACGCAATGCCAACGAAATCCACGGCAAGCCCCCTTACTCCGCATCCGAGGTTCCCTGGGTATGGGACCCCAAAGTTAAGTGCCACGCTCTGACCCTTGAGGAGATCGAGGTCATCATGAAGCAGTGGGAGTACAGCGCAAAGCTGGTCAAGGACGCAGGCTTTGACGGCATCGAGGTTCACGCTCACGTCGGCTACCTCATCGACCAGTTCCTGTCCCCCATTTGGAACAAGCGTGAGGACGAGTACGGCGGAACTCCCGAGAAGAGAGCCCGCTTCGCCACCGACATTCTCGACGCCATCCACCGCGGCGCAGGCGATGACTTCCCCGTCATCTTCCGCCTGTCCATGGATCACCTCATCCCCGGCGGACGCACTCTCGAGGACAGCATTCCCATCCTGAAGGTCCTCGAGGAGCACGGTGTTGACGCCTTCGACCTGGATGCAGGCTGCTATGAGACCGTAAAGTATGTTTATCCCCCCATGTATATGGGCGAGGCTTCCATGGAGTTTGTGTGTGAGACCGCACGCAAGGCTACCAGCAAGCCCATCATGAACGCAGGCTCCCACACTCCCGAAAGCGCAGTCCGCATGATAGAGTGCGGCCACGCAGACTTCGCCATCTTCGGCCGTCAGCTCATCGCAGAGCCCGAGCTGGGCAAGAAGCTGCTGGAGGGTCGTCCTGAGGACGTCCGTCCCTGCATGCGCTGCAACGAGGAGTGCATCGGCAGAATCCTCCGCTACCGCTCCAAGCTGAGCTGCGCAGTTAACCCCGCAGCAGGTGAAGAGACTGCAATGCGTCTGATAAAGACCAGCAGCCCCAAGAACGTAGTAGTCATCGGCGGCGGCCCCGGCGGTATGGAGGCTGCCCGTGCTCTGGCAATCAAGGGTCACAAGGTCACTCTGTTCGAAAAGAACGTTCTGGGCGGCACTCTCAATGCTCCCGCAACCGCAGAGTTCAAGATCCAGATCCGCAAGCTTATCGAGTACTACAAGGTACAGCTCAAGAAGCTGGGTGTTGAGGTTCACGAGAATACCGAGCTGAAGATAGACGACCCCATCCTCGAGTCCTGCGACAATATCATTGTTGCCACCGGCAGCGTTCCTCTGGTTCCCCCCATCCCCGGCGTGGACGGAGAAAACGTTCTGGGCGTTGTGGATGCACATCTCAAGCCCGAGCTGGTTACCGGCAATGACCTTGTGGTATGCGGCGGCGGTATGTCCGGCTGCGACTTCGCTCTTGAGGCAATGACCGCTCTGAAGAAGAACAGCGCCACTGTCATCGAGATGCGTCAGGATGTTGCAATGGACGTCATCTATCTCAACAGCATGGCTCTCAAGGACTGCATGAAGGACGCAGGCGTCAAGGTGCGCACCAACTGCAAGGTTCAGAAGATCGACGAGCAGGGCGTTTGGGTTATCAACGAGAACGGTGAAGAGGAGCTCATCGCCGGCGATCAGGTCATCAGCGCATTCGGCCAGAAGCCCGACCGCAGCATGGTCGATCAGGTGCGTGAGAAGTTCTTCAACAAGGCACAGTTCATCGGCGACTGCCAGAAGGCAGCCAAGTCCGGCGACGCCATCAGAGGCGGTTTCTACGCAGCACTCGCCATCGACTGATTTACAATGACTGATTTACAAGAGGCACAACAATGGAATATTTAAATGTCAAGGGCCTTACGACACCGGTATCCAGCATCAGCTTCGGCACTGCCACCTCCACCCTTGAGGAGGAGGAAAACATCCACAAGATGCTGGACTACTATGTGAGCAAAGGCGGAAATTACATAGACACCTCTCGTTTTTACGGACGGGGAAGCGGTATTCAGCGCACTGAGGAGATTCTTTCAAGATGGCTTGCAAAGGATGATAACCGCAGCAAGGTGGTCATCCAGTCCAAATGCTGCACTCCTTATATGAATCGCCATCTGGTCATGTTTGAGGAAATGCCCCGTGTAGGACGTACCTATATGTACGATGATATCCTTTTCAGCCTTGACCATCTTGGCGTGGACTGCATCGACATGTATCTGACCCACAGAGACAACCCCAATGTTCCGGTTTCCGAGATAATGGACACCTTCGAGGATTTCCTCCGCAGAGGCTGGATAAAGTCCTATGGCGTGAGCAACTGGACTCTGGAGCGCTTTGCGGAAGCCTATGAATACTGCGAAAGAATGGGCTATCAGGGTCCCAGCATCTACAGCCCCTTCTTCTCCCTGGTGAAGCTTGAGAAGCCCTGGTTCTACCGCATCGCACCCTTCAAGGATGAGTGGCTGAGCTGGTTTGAGGAACATAAGGACGTGGTAATCGCCGCATGGTCTTCTCAGGGCAGAGGCTTCTTCGGAAACTACCCCCAGTACGATCCCGACAAGGCAGACGCCGCCACACGCATGGCTGTGCTCACTCCCGAAAATCTTGCACGTAAGGAAAGAGTTTTGGAGATCTCAGCCAAAAACGGAATTCGTCCCTCTCAGATATCTCTGCTTTATGTTCTCAGCCAGAAGGCTAAGGTCGCAGCCATCATAGGTCCTAGATCCTGCCGTGACATAGACAACGTGCTTGAGGCGGCAAAGACCACCCTCACTCAGGCAGAGATAGATTACCTCACATTAAAATCAGATAAGCTCTGATTACCATCCTTTCCATATTCTCCTATACGTCCCCGGCGGGCAGCACCGTCGGGGATAAGGGGAAGCCCAAAGCAGAAGCAAATCATTTTAACAATAAAAATATACAGGAGGATTCAAAAATGTTTGATCTCACAGGAAAAGTTGCAGTCGTAACCGGCGGTTCTTCCGGACTGGGTGTGCAGTTTGCTCATCAGCTCGGCCGTCAGGGTGCATCCGTTGTCGTCATTGCCCGCCGTGAGCACATGCTCAAGCAGGTAGCAGAGGACATCGCCAATGAGTCCGGTGTTAAGACCGGCTACTACAAGTGCGACGTTACCGACAGTGCATGGGTAGCAAGAACCGCAGAGCAGATAGTTGCCGACTTCGGCAAGATTGACATCGCAGTTAACTGCGCAGGCGGCGGCAACTGTGCATGGACCGAGGAGCTCCCCGACCAGAAGTGGCACGCCACCATGGACGTCAACATCAACGGCCTCTTCTACTGCTGCAGAGAGTTCGGTAAGGCCATGATCAAGAACGGCTACGGACGCATGGTCAATATCTCCTCCATGCTGGGCGTTGTCGGCATGGACGTAGAGTTCGGCATGGGTATCGCTGAGTATGCAGCCAGCAAGGGCGCAGTCAACAACCTCACCCGTCAGCTCGCAGTTGAATGGGCACGCTTCGGCATCACCGTGAACGCAATCGCACCCGGATTCTTCGCCAGCGAGGTATCTCCCGTGGGCAACGAGAAGTTCGACAACTTCCTCAAGACCAAGTGCCCCATGAAGAGAGAGGGACATCCCGGCGAGCTCGACTCCGTCATCGCCTTCCTTACCGCAGACGAGAGCCGTTACGTTACTGGCCAGATAGTAGGCGTCGACGGCGGCTGGACCGCAATGTAAGCACCGAACGCATCCAAACCCCAGGCGTTTTTTATTAAACACAATTGTTAAAAAGTCGGCATTTAATGCAGACAGAATTAAAGAAATAGAAAGTGAGAAATAATATGGAGACCACAAAAAAATCCGGCTTCCACTATGCGT
This sequence comes from Oscillospiraceae bacterium, assembly GCA_021442665.1. Taxonomy (GTDB): domain Bacteria; phylum Bacillota; class Clostridia; order Oscillospirales; family Oscillospiraceae; genus F23-B02. The sequence goes on along the minus strand of JABUSQ010000032.1, from coordinate 3,424 downwards.
GGGTCGTGTTTGTCGCCACCGTAGTGATGAACTTCTTCTTCTCCGTGGTTTACAGCACCTTCAGCCTCTACGCAGCTTCCATCCTTACAGCACACCCCGGAATTTCCAGAACCGCATACTCCCTGGTTCCCACCCTGCATTCCGTTTCCGCAACCGTATTCCTTCTTCTGTACGGTAAAATAGTCCAGAAGCTCAGCTTCAGATGGGTAATGCTCATCGGCGGCCTTGCTCTGGGTGTGGGCTACTTCATCTACTCCGTAGCCGAGACCGTTGCAGTGTTCTACATCGGCGCACTCATCGTCGGTATCTTCCCCGCATTCTGCTCCTCCACCACCACCGGCGCACTCATCAACAGATGGTACGGCAAGCTCAATGCGACCCTGCTGAGCATCTCCATGGCAATCGGCGGCTTCGGCGGCACTGTCGGCGCCATCATCGTCGGCCGCTGGCTGGACACCATCGGCTACCAGGCAAGCTTCCGCAACATGGGACTCCTCATGGCCGCTGTCATGATCATCGTGTTCCTCGTTGTGAGAAACAACCCCGCAGAAAAGAATACCACCATGCTCTGGCCCAGCGAGGCTGACAAGACCGCAACCAAGCAGGAAGAGCGCGCAGGCTACACCTTCAAGCAGGCAATAAAGACCTACAACTTCTGGGCGATGGTCATGTTCTTCGTTCTCTACGCAGCAGGCTTCTATGCAGCATACGCAAACGTGGCTGTTTACATGGCTGACCTGGGCTGGGACGCAACCACCTACGGCGCAATCTTCGGTGTTGTTGCTACCGTCAACGTCATCACCATGGTTCCCGGCGGCTTCATGGCTGACAAGCTCGGACCCCGCGGCACCATCTTCATCCTCTGCGTGCTTTACGCAATCGTCTGTGCTATCATCGGCTTCACCACTCCCACCACCACCGTTATGTACTTCGTCTGCGGCCTCATCGGTGTCTGCTACCTGTTCTGCAAGGTTCTGCACACTCCTCTGGCTCTTTGCTTCGGCAGCAGAGATTCCGCAACCCTCATCTCCATCCTCACCGCAGCTGTCACTGTCGGCGCCTGCATCGGTATCCCCGCAGCAAACATGGTTTACGATGCAACCGGCTCCTACGCAGGACTGTTCCGCATCCTCCTCGTCGTTCTCGTTATTTGCCTCGTCCTCGCTTTCACCGGTATCAAGAAGATGCCCGGCTGGGATAAGGTAGGCGGTCCCGACGCAGTCGAGAAGTAATAAGCGGTATTTCAGATAAACCGCAATCAAGCGATAGATTAGCGAGGTGATCATTTTGGGCTATGCGGCAATATTAATAGGCTTTGTGGTCCTTGTGGCACTGTGTATGCTGAATATAAACGTCATTATCTCCGCATATATAGCAGCCTTTACAGTTACTTTAGTGGCAGGTCTCCCTCTGGCGGACTCCATGGTCACGACCTTCTTCACCAGATTCGGCTCCATAGCGGGAACGCTGCTGCCGATGTTCCTTTTCGGCGCAATTCTTGCAAAGCTGTTTTCCAACAGCGGAGCTGCTGCGGCAATTGCCGATAAGATCTGCGATTCTCTGTTCAAACTGGCAAAAACGGAAAAGTCGAAATATGCTCTGGGCTTTCTGTCCATCATCCTCTCGGCGGCGATCCTCTGCTACGGCGGAATAAATGCGGCTGTTGCCATAATTGCGGTTTATCCTATCGCACTGAGAATTTTCAAGCGTGCCGGCATCCCCAAGCGCTTCATAATGGGCGCTATCTGCGGCGGTGCCTTCACCTTCGCCCTCAGCGGCCCCGGCTCACCGGAGCCCACCAATGTTGTAGCCATGGTCATCGGCACAACACCCTACTGCGGTCTTGTGGCCGGCATCGCAGGCATTATCGTTGAGATAGTAATCATGGTGCTGATGCTCACAAGGATGTGTTCCAAGGCAACCGCACAAGGGGAGACCTTCGTTCCCGGCCCCAAGGACGGCGCTCTGGTGGTGGAGGATCAGGTCAAGCCCAAGGTGCTTGTAGCTCTCATCCCCCCTCTGGTTCTGCTTATTGTTTTCAATGTCCTCAGCGTTAACATTTCTTTCTCTATACTTATAACTGCCATCGTTGCGGCCGTCCTGTTCTATCCCCAGCTCGGCAGGAAAAAGATTTTCGAATCCGTTAACGAGGGTGCGGTGACCTCTCTGGCGCCGACCTGCGCAATTGCGGGTGTCAACGGCTTCGCAGCTGTAGTTCAGTCCGTGCCTGAGTATCAGCAGCTCATCGACAGTATGCTGCACGCAGCTGTGCCCCCTGTACTGCTGCTGGTGATGTGCATCGCCGTCATATGCATGATGACCGGCGGCTCCACCACCGGAACGCAGATCGCCCTGCCAATCATCACGCCCGCACTTACAAAGCTTGGGCTGTCCCTGCCCTTTATCCACAGAGTCGGTGTTTTTTCCGCAACCATGCTGGACTCTCTGCCCAACAGCGGAGCCGTCATAATGGCCATAGGACTTGCCGACCTGAAAATGAAGGAGGGCTACCCTGCGGTGTTTGCCTCCACGGTTCTGGCAACTACCTGCGGTACCGTGGTCGTGGCAGTGATAATGACCCTGTTCCCCATGCTTCCGTAGTGCTTCTCCGGGAGCAGAATACGAAGCAGCCGCTGCGTTACACAGCGGCTGCTTTTTTCGAAAAGCTATGGAAACGAGCCTTCTCGGGCTTGCTGCAGCCGATGCATATAGACCGCAAGCCAAATAATAAAGCCTGCGAGCATTTAAGCTCACAGGCTGAATTTATATGTACTTTTCCGAAAACCGGGACGCTGAGACGCTGGAACAAACAGGGCTTGCGGCACTGCTCAATTATGCACGGGCAGGGGCGCGGGCTTGTGCAGATGTACATCGTTTCTGACGCTTATAATTTCATAAGTGCAATCGAGACAGGAAAAGCGCTCACCGATTCCCTTTCCGATTACCGCATCGAAAATAGGCGTTCCGGGATGGATTATCTGATATCCTTCAATCTCGGTAATGGGTGTACTTGTTATTTCAATTGTACCGTCTGCATGAGTAATTACTGTAGGGCTGGAAACTTCTCCTTTGGCTAAATAGAATTTTATAATTTCTCTTTGATTATCACGAAGCTCGACCGCACTTCCGATTCTGGCTGCTGTTTCGACCCTGTCTACAGGCAAAGCGGCCGGCCTGATGTTTCTTCTGTAAATGTAAAGCCGATCGTCGTTTATTGCGAAATCTTCGCCGCTATCAATCAGCGCATAAATAAAAGTCGAGGCAAAATCTTCGCATTTTATCGCAACACCGGGTTTACCATCGGCTTTAATAAATGGTTCTATGCCGAGAATTTCGCAGAGTCTGATTGCCGAATCGTTATGCGTCCAGTATTTATTTTGATATTTGACCAGTGCTATAGCAACATTAGAGCTGTTAATAATTC
>JABUSQ010000169.1 GCA_021442665.1 Oscillospiraceae bacterium | reverse complement strand
TTTCGACGCTCACTGCGCGAGAAGTGTTTTTCCCGACGTACACGCCGCCGTGAAAAACGAATTATACTCTATTCGCACCTGACGGCGCGAACTCTGCGAGGCTTTTTTGACAGGCAATAAAGCCGGGGGTCATCTGACCCCCGGCTTCTGCATGTTCAGCGCATATACATTTAATTAATATATATCGTCGTGGACCCGGACGGGAGGAACCTCCAGCAGACCGGGGTCGGCAAAAAGCTCACCGAGAAGCTTGAAGCCTGCGGCGTAATAGCTCGGACTGACGGTGCGGCTGTCCAGAGAGAACCTCAGCTCGATAAAGCGGCGCTCCACGGTCTTACCCTCCTGCTTCTCCTCCGTGCGCTGAGCTGCACCGCAGGATATGTACACGGGGATGCTGCCCAGCTCGTGGACGTGGTGGTGCATGGGGGTGATGCCCATACAGCGCATGTCGCTTATCATCACGGAGCTGTGGAGAGGGCTGAGCCTTTCGAGGCGTTGGGGGAGAAAGCCCAGACGGTCAAGGAAAGCGAGAAAGCGGAGATACAGCCCGGCAAGGAGCCTTGCGGAGCTGCCGGTCTTGACCGCAAACAGAGTTGCGTCGTTGCCGTCCTCCTCCCTGAGGCTCTCCAGCTTGTCGTTCAGCTTGCTGTACACCTCGTAAACCGTATCCGAGGGCTCGAAGGATACCTTCACGGGAGCCGTGGGAGCGTCGATCTCATTGCCTCTTCTCACCACGACGGTGACGTCGATGCCGTTTCTGGCGTATACACGGCGGCCGGCGACAAAGCGGTTCAGCCCGGGCAGAGCGGAGATGACACGGATGTAGGCGGCGATGAGCAGGTGCAGAAAGCTCATGCTGCTGTAGCCCTTGCTGCGCTGAGCCTTTATCCATGCGCTGCAGGGGGTGATGTCAAAGCACTCCTCGTAAAAATCAAAGGACTCTCCCCGAGAGGGCATGAAGAAGGGGAAATAACGGGCGAAGCTGTCAAGGGTGCGGAGCAGACGTCCGTCCCGGCGGTCGCTGCCGCCCTGACTACCGAAGCCTTTTGCCATATGAAAACCTCCGAAAGAGAATAGTCATGTTCTATCTAACTTTACAATTATATACGCTTCCTGTTCATTTTGCAAGACGAAAATCTTGAAGCCCTGTATGAATTTCAGTCATGAGCAGGGGCAAAACCGACGCAAAGGCCGCATATTGTCCCGTAAAAGTGTTTATATTTTAACGATTTATATAAAATATATGATGTTTTTGTGTTAAAAGTATAACTATCCCGAAATACCGGGATAAAAATAAAATCGTCAAATTGTCTAAAAATTAACGCTCTATTTGTGTAAACTTTATCAAGGCAAAAAGTGGGGAAATTGTTGAAAAAATAAGTTTTTTTTGATAAAATTCTAAATATGTCAGAATGTGAAATTATTAAAAAATACCAACACGAGTGTTGAAAACAGGAGGTGTGCCCATGTCATTTGAAGCAATTACCTGCGTTCGTGAGGCAGAGGAAGCTGCCAAAAGAACGGTGGCTGAGGCGGAAGCTCAGGCAAAACGCATCATTGCGGATGCGGAGCTGAAGGCCAAGGCTGCAGGTGAGGCTGCCGTGGAAAAAGCGGCGTCGGAGATCGCCGAGCTCAAGGAAAAATGCGCTGTAATGGCTGCCGAGGCGGAGGAAAAGATTAAATCCGATACCGCAAACAAAGCAGCCGTGCTGACCGCAAAATCCGAAGAGCGGATCGAAAAGGCCGCGATGCTCATCGCAGAAAGGATAGTGAACGCCTGATGGCCATAGTGAAAATGAAAAAGCTTCGGCTCATGGTCGCCAGGAGTCAGAAGGATTGTCTGTTGGAGGAGCTTGCCAAGCTGGGCTGCGTGCAGGTCTCCGAAATGGATGAGCTTCCCGAGGGACTGCGCAGCGAAAGCAGCGGAGTGCTGGAGGCGAGAGGCCGGCAGACGGTGTTTGCTTCTGCGCTGAATATCCTGGACAAATGTGCGCCGGCAAAATCAAAGCTGCTGTCCGCAAGACCCGAGGTGGAGAGAGAGACCTTCCTCAGCGCCGAGGGCTTTGATGCGGAGCTGGCGGCGGCCCAGAAAATCGTGGAGCTTGAGCAGAAGCTCCGAAGCATGTCAAGCGAAGCAAGCAGACTCAACGCCGTTATCGAGTCCATGACTCCCTGGATGAGCCTTGAGCTGCCTCTGCAGACCACCGGCACGAAGAACACCTCGCTGTTCTACGGTACCATGCCAACGGAAAGCAGTCTCGCTCAGGCGGAGGCAACGCTGGCGGAGCAGGCCCCCGAGGCGGAGCTGTTCCTTGTATCCACGGACGAGCATCAGCACTACGCCGTGCTGCTGTGCTTTAAGGATGAGCAGGAGGCGGCGCTGGCAGCCCTCCACGAGTTCGGCTTTGCCCAGACGAGCATAGGCGGAACCGAGGGAACAGCCGCAGAGGTCATCCATGCGGCAAGGGAGGGCATCGCCGAGATAGGACGGAAATCCGCCGAGACAGCGGCGGAGCTTGAGGCGATGGCGTCCCACAGAGACGCTCTGAAGCTCTGCAGCGACAGGACCGAGACCGCAATATGCGTGGAGGAGGCCTGCGGCAGACTGGCGGGCACCGAGAGCATCGTCGCTCTCACGGGCTGGCTGGAGGCTCCCGAGGAGGGACGCTTTGCGGAGTGTGCGGAGAGGTTCGACTGCGCATGGGAGACCGAGGATCCCGTTCCCGAGGAGTATCCCGAGGTTCCCGTAAAGCTCAAAAACAACAAGCTGACCAATGCTCTGAACATGGTCACGAATATGTACTCACTGCCCACCTATGACGGTGTTGACCCCAACCCCCTCATGGCGCCCTTCTTCATTCTGTTCTACGGACTGATGATGGCGGATATGGGCTACGGCATACTCATGGTGCTGGCGGCGGTAATCGCCCTCAGCAGGATGAAGCCCAAGGAGGGCAATCTCGCCTTCTGCCAGCTGCTGCTGTACTGCGGCATCGCCACCTTTGTCTGCGGCGCACTTACCGGCGGTCTCTTCGGCAACTCTCTGGAGGTGCTGGGCGGACTTCTGGGCAAGCCCGAGGGCTGGGGCGTGCTTCCCGCTCTGTTTAATCCCATGACGGACAGCATGCTGGTGCTGGTAGGCGGTATGGCGCTGGGCTTTATCCACCTGAACACCGGTATGGTGATAAACGCCGTGGAAAAGTGCAAGCGGGGCGAATGGGCGGACGCTCTCTGGGAAGAGGGCATGCTCTGGGTGACCTTTATCGGCGTGGCTCTCATGCTGCTGGTGAAGGGCTCCCCCATAGGCAAGATAGTGCTGATAATCGGCGGCGTGGGCGTACTCTACGGAGGCACCAGAGGCTCCAAGGGCTTCTTCGGAAAGCTGCTGTCGGTCTTCGTCACCATCTACAATCAGGTCACGGGCTGGTTCGGAGATATCCTCTCCTACGCCCGAATCATGGCGCTGATGCTGGCAGGCTCCGTTATCGCAATGGTGTTCAACACCATCGGCGGCATCGCAAACAGCCTTATCTTCTTTATCGTGATCTTCATTGTCGGTCACGCAATGAACTTCGGCCTGAACCTTCTGGGCTGCTACGTGCACGACCTTCGTCTGCAGTGCCTTGAATATTTCGGCAAGTTCTATAAGGACGGCGGCAAGCCCTTCCGTCCCGTAAGTATAAAGTCAAAATACTATGATGTAGTAAACAAATAACAGGAGGAAATAACATGGAATTCTTATTTGCACACAGCGGCCTGGCAATAGGCCTTCTCGGCGCAGGTCTGGCAGCATGCCTCGCATGCGCAGGCTCCGCAATCGGCACCGGTCTTGCAGGTGAAGCAGGCGCAGGCCTCATCACCGAGGAGCCCGAAAAGTTCGGTAAGGCAATGGTGCTTCAGGTCATCCCCGGCACTCAGGGACTCTACGGTCTGGTCGTTTTCTTCGTGGCAATCATGCAGATGGGCCTGCTGAACGGCACCGCCGCAGACCTCAGCTTCGTTGACGGCTGCCGCTACTTCGCAGCCTGCCTGCCCATCGGCATCGGCGGTCTGGTCTCCGCTATCGGTCAGGGCAAGGTCGCAGCCTCCTCCGTAAACCTCCTCGCAAAGAATCCCGACCACTGGGCAAAGGGCATGATCCTCTGCATCATCGTTGAGTTCTACGCCATTCTGTCTCTGCTTGCATCCATGATGATGATCCTCTTCATCTGAGGCAAACAAAAATACGACAAAAGGCGGGACTATTATGAAAGGTACTGAAAAAATATTAGCTCGCATCGAAAACGAGGCCAAAGCACAGGCGGATGAGATCGTCGCAAAAGCCGAGGCCGAGGCAGCCGTCATCCTTGAAGAGGGCAGCAGACTTGCTCAGGAGAAATACTGGGAGCAGGTCAGAGCCGGAACAAAGGAATGTGAGGCTCAGGTGGAGCACAGAACTCGCAGCGCCGAGATGGAGGCAAGAAAGGAGCTTCTTGCCGCAAAGCAGGCACAGATATCCAAGGCCTTTGCAAGAACAAAGGAGCTGCTGTGCGGTATCCCCGAGGCTGAGTATGTAAAGCTTCTGGCGGACATGGCGGGAAATGCCTCCGCCAGCGGCAGCGAGATTCTGATATTCAATGAAAAAGATAAGGCCGCCGTGGGCAAAGCGGTGGCGGATGCGGCAAACGGCATCCTTGCAGCCAGGGGAAAGAGCGGTATGCTCACCGTGGCGGAGGAGACCCGTGACATCATGGGCGGCTTTGTTCTCAAGCAGGGCGGCATAGAGGTCAACTGCAGCATCGAAACTCTCGTGGATATGCAGCGTGACAGAGCGGCAGCCTCCGTGGCGGCTGTGCTGTTTGAATAAGCGTCGTCTGCTTATCCTTTGAAAGGGAGGTTTGAAATTGTCCGATAAAAAGTGCGAAAGAGGGAAATATCTGTACCTGTCCGCACATCTGAGAGCAAAGGAAGCAAAAATGCTCACCGCCGAGAAGGCTTCCCGGCTGCTGGACTCCGCCGACTTCACCGAGGCTGCAAAGCAGCTCTGCGACTGCGGCTACGAGGATATGTCCGGCATGAGCATGGATGAGATCACCGCAGCTCTCAATGCCCGTAAGGAGGCCGTGTTCAGGGATCTCGTGAACATGCTTCCCGACAAGGAAATAGGCGATATTTTCCGTATCAAGTATGATTATCACAACGCCAAGGTGCTTATCAAGGCAGAGGCCATGGGAACCGAACGGGAGGATCTGCTGAGCTCCGTGGGACGCATGAAGACCGAGGCTCTGAAAACCGCCTACTTTGAGGAAAGCTTTGCTTTCTGTCCCGACGCTCTGGCAAAGTCCATGATGGAGGCAAAGCGTGTGCTGAACCGCAGCGAGAATCCCCAGCTTGCGGAGTTCGTGCTGGATAAGGCGTGCTACGGCGAGCTGGTCTCCGTGGCAAAAAAGCTGGGCAGCAGGTTCATAAGCGGCTATGTGGATATACTCATCGACTGCGCAAATCTCAAGACCGCCGTGCGGTGCATGAGAATGGGCAAGAGCGCGGACTTCCTGCGCAATGCTCTCATTGACGGCGGCAGCGTCTACACCGAGAAGATAGCCGCAGCCAATTCCCCCGAGGCGCTGGCTGCCGCCTTTGCGGTGACCAAGCTCCGCTCTGCCGCTGCGGCAGGCGCCGAGGCTGTGGGCGGCGGAAGGATGACCGCCTTTGAGCTTGCCTGCGACAACGCCGTCATGGCATATCTTAAGGATGCAAAGCTGGTATCCTACGGCGAGGCTCCCGCTGTGGCATATTTCGCCGCCTTCGAGGCGGAGCTGACCGCCGTGCGCATGATAATGACGGGACTCAAGGCAGGCATCGCACCCGATACCATCCGTGAAAGGCTGCGTGATTTCTATGCTTAAAATTGCAGTTGTGGGCGGACACGAAACAGTCATGGCCTTTAAGGCTCTGGGACTGGACGCGTTCCCCGTATCCGATGCGGCAGAGGCAAAAAAGGTGCTTCGCAGCATCACCCGTGAAGATGAGGGCTACGCCATAATCTATCTTGAGGAGAATCTGGCGCTGTCACTCAAGGCGGAAATTGATAAATTCAAGGACAGCCCCACTCCGGCTATCATTCTGATACCGGGCAGGGAAGGCTCGCTCGGTCTGGGACTGACGGCGCTCAACGAGGCCGTGGAACGTGCCGTGGGCATGTCCGAGCTGTTCTGATTTCCTTCAGCCCGACAGACTCGGGCATAAAATCCCTAAAAATTTATGAAAGTAAGGTGGCTATATGAGCGGAACTATAGTAAAAGTATCCGGTCCTCTGGTCGTTGCCGAAGGTCTTGACGACGCAAACGTCGCTGACGTTGTCCGTGTCGGCAAGCAGCGTCTGATAGGCGAGATCCTTCAGATGAACGGAGGCAGCGCATCCATACAGGTCTATGAGGAGACCTCCGGCCTCGGACCCGGCACCGTGGTGGAATCCACGGGAATGCCCATGTCCGTGGAGCTCGGACCCGGCATGCTGGAGAATATCTACGACGGAATCCAGCGTCCCCTGCCCGAGATCCGTGCCATAGCAGGCTCCACTATCAGCAGAGGCACCGACGTTCCCGCACTTAACCGCAGCAAGGTCTGGGACTTCGTTCCCGTCGCCAAGGTGGGCGATAAGCTTGTTGGCGGCGACGTGCTGGGTACCGTGCAGGAGACCTCGGCAATAAACCACAAGATAATGGTGCCCCCCGGAAAGAGCGGCACCGTAGTCGAAATCAGAGAAGGCAGCTTCACCGTAACCGAGTGCGTTGCCGTTCTCGAGGACAGCAAGGGCGAGAAATTCGAGCTGACCATGATGCAGAAGTGGCCCGTGCGTATCAACCGTCCCTACGATAAGAAGTACGTGCCCAGCCGTCCCATGAACTCCGGACAGCGTGTCATCGACACCCTGTTCCCCATCGCAAAGGGCGGTACCGCAGCAGTCCCCGGCCCCTTCGGCTCCGGCAAGACCGTGGTTCAGCACCAGCTTGCAAAGTGGTCGGACGTGGACATCGTGGTCTACATCGGCTGCGGCGAACGCGGCAACGAGATGACCGACGTTCTCATGGAGTTCCCCGAGCTGACCGACCCCAGAAACGGCGAGCCCCTCATGAAGAGAACGGTGCTTATCGCCAACACCTCCGATATGCCCGTTGCAGCCCGTGAGGCCTCCATCTACACCGGCATCACCATCGCAGAGTACTTCCGCGACATGGGCTACGACGTTGCAGTTCTTGCAGACTCCACCTCCCGTTGGGCAGAGGCCCTCCGTGAGATGTCCGGACGTCTGGAGGAGATGCCCGGCGAAGAGGGCTACCCCGCATATCTGGCTTCCCGTATCGCACAGTTCTACGAGAGAGCCGGCGTGGTCGAGTGTCTGGGCGCAGATTCCCGTCAGGGCTCCGTCACCGCCATCGGCGCAGTTTCTCCTCCGGGCGGCGATATTTCCGAGCCTGTTTCTCAGGCAACCATGCGTATAGTCAAGGTCTTCTGGGCTCTGGACTCCAGCCTTGCCTACGCACGTCACTTCCCCGCCATCAACTGGCTGACCTCCTACTCCCTGTACATGGATACCCTCGCCGCATGGTATAACGAGCAGTTCGGCACCGCATACATGGCAAACCGTGATAAGGCGATGCACATCCTGCAGGAGGAGAACGAGCTGCAGGAGATCGTCCGTCTGGTAGGTCAGGACGCCCTCGGCGCAGACGACAGACTCACCATGGAGACTGCAAAGATGATCCGTGAGGACTTCCTGCAGCAGAACGCCTTCGTGGTGGAGGACGCATACTCCTCCTACGCAAAGCAGTTCAGACTCCTTGACATGATACTCAAGTGCGATGAGCTGTGCCGCAGTGCTCTTGCAAAGGGCGCGGATATGAAGGCGCTCTTCGCCATGAGCTCCCGTGAAAAGATCGGCCGTGCAAAGATGATCGCTCCCGAAAAGTTCGAGGCGGAATTCGACGCCATCCTTGAGGTGCTGAAGGCCGAGATCGAAGAAGTCATTGCAGGAGGTGAGGACGCATGATCAAGAATTATCAGACCATAAGAGAGGTCGCAAACCCCCTGATGGTGGTTGACCGCATCGAGGGCGTTACCTTCGACGAGCTGGCGGAGATTGAGCTTCCCAACGGTGAAGTGCGTCTCGGCAAGGTTCTCGAGGTCGAGGGCGACAAGGCCGTCCTCCAGCTTTTCGACTCCGCACAGGGCATAAATCTGGCAAAATCCAAGGTACGCTTCCTCGGTCATCCCCTGGAGCTGGCGGTGTCCGGCGACATGCTGGGCCGTGTCTTCAACGGTATGGGCAAGCCCATCGACGGTGGCCCCGATATTCTCGCCGAGGAGCACCGTGACATCAACGGTCTGCCCATGAACCCCGCAGCCCGTGCCTACCCCGCAGAGTTTATCCAGACCGGCGTTTCCACCATCGACGGACTTAACACTCTGGTCAGAGGCCAGAAGCTGCCCATCTTCTCCGCCTCCGGTCTGCCCCATGCGGCACTGGCGGCTCAGATCGCCCGTCAGGCGAGAGTTCTGGGCAACGACGAGAGCTTCGCCGTGGTCTTCGCCGCCGTGGGTATCACCTTCGAGGAATCCGAATACTTCATAAACGACTTCAAGCGCACCGGCGCCATCGACCGTACCGTGGTCTTCTCCAATCTGGCAAACGACCCCGCCGTCGAGCGTATCGCAACTCCCCGTATGGCTCTGACCGCAGCGGAGTATCTCGCCTTCGAGAAGGATATGCAGGTTCTGGTCATCATCACCGACATCACGAACTACGCCGAGGCACTCCGTGAGGTTTCCGCCGCAAAGAAGGAGGTTCCCGGACGCCGCGGCTATCCCGGCTACCTGTACACCGACCTGGCTACCATGTACGAGCGCGCAGGCCGCCGTATCGGTCAGAAGGGCTCCATCACCATGATACCCATCCTGACCATGCCCGAGGACGACAAGACTCACCCCATCCCCGACCTTACCGGCTACATCACCGAGGGTCAGATAATCCTCAGCCGTGACCTTCACCGCAAGGGCATCGTGCCTCCCGTGGACGTTCTGCCCTCCCTGAGCCGACTGAAGGATAAGGGTATCGGCGCAGGCAAGACCCGTGAGGACCACGCAGGTACCATGAACCAGCTCTTTGCCGCCTACTCCAGAGGCAAGGACGCCAAGGAGCTCATGACCATTCTGGGCGAGGCCGCACTGACCGATGACGACAAGCAGTTTGCAAAGTTTGCCGAGGAGTTCGAGAAGAAGTACGTCAATCAGGGCAACGAGACAAACCGCAGCATTGAGGATACTCTGACCATCGGCTGGGAGCTGCTGAAGCTTCTGCCCAGAGCGGAGCTGAAGAGAATCAAGCCCGAATACATCGAGAAATACCTGAAGTAAGGGGGGAGAAATTTGGCAGGCACCACAGTAACCCCCACCAGAATGGTGCTGAAGCAGCTCAAAGGCAGGCTGAAGACCGCACGAAGAGGTCATAAGCTCATGAAGGACAAGCGAGACGAGCTGATGCGCCGGTTTCTGGAGATAGTAAAGCTCAATAAGGAGCTGCGTGAACGTGTGGAGCAGGGACTGACAGAGGCCTTTGCAGCCCAGCAGGTGGCAAGCTCGGTCATGTCGCCGGAGATGCTGGAGCAGGCGCTGCTGTATCCCCGTCAGAGCGTTGAGCTGGAGATGCAGTACAAGAACATCATGAGCGTCAACGTGCCTCAGTACACCTTCCACACCCGCAATAACGACCCCAGCGAGATATATCCCTACGGCTTCGCGCAGACCAGCGGCGAGCTGGACGATGCTCTTGATCAGCTGGCACGGGTGTTTGAGGATATGCTGCAGCTGGCGCAGGTCGAGAAGACCATGCAGCTTCTGGCGGAGGAGATAGAGAAGACCCGCCGCAGAGTTAACGCCCTTGAGTACGTCATGATCCCGGATCTGGAGAAGAACATCAAGTACATCTCCATGAAGCTGGAGGAGAACGAAAACGCCACCAAGGTAAGGCTTCTCAAGGTCAAGGAAATGGTTCTTCAGAACGCACACAATTATAAGTAAAGCAGAAAAGTCAGGACATTAGTCCTGACTTTTTGCTATTGCTGCGGGGGAGGTCTGCAAAGGCTCCGAGCCCTTACGCAGCTGTATCAGAGCCTTAACAGAGGGTGATAATACAGTATCACACATTCCCCACAGGGTGTTAATACCGTATATATACCCTATCCAAATAGTGTAACACCGTCCCCACACCCTATCCATAGGGTAGGGATACATCTGATACTGATACTGTTACTGATACTGTTACTGTTACTGTTTCTGATACTGATACTGATACTGATGAAGAAGTGAAGTAAATAATAAAAGCGGGGAAGCTCAGGCGGGGGCTTATTTACCTCCGAAGAGGAGCTTTACCACCTCCAGGAACTTCACCGTGGCGGGGGAGGGCGGCGCTCCCTTCCGCACCGCAATGCCGATGTCCCGGGATATGGGGTCGTCAAACTCCTTGAGCACGATGTTGAAGGGCATCCTCAGCGTCACAAGCTCCGACAGCACGGAAACCCCCAGACCGCTCTCCACCATTGCCATGGCGGAATAGTCGTCGTTTACCTCGCAGAATATATCCATTGGCTCCCTGAGCCTTGCGTGAAGCTTGGAATAAAGCTTCGATACCTCACGGCTGCCCTCCTCCGTGAGCTTTATCATCGGCTCCCGGCTGAGATTATCGATGGGGTAGCAGGGACTGTCTGCCATGGGATGCTTCGGGGGAAGCACCGCAAGGATGCGGTCGGAGTACAGATGGATGAAGTCTATCTCGTCCCCATAGGGAGCGAAAATGAAGCCGCAGTCCACCTCGCCCTCACGGATAGCGTCCTCAATGTCGTCGTACTCCATGTTGCGGAGCTGAAAATCAATGCCCGGGTAACGGGTGGTGAACTCCTTCAGCACCCCCGGCAGCAGCTGAGTTGACACGCTGGCGCAGGAGCCGATGCGTATGAAGCCCGTATCAACACCCCGGAGAGCGCTGGCGTGCTCCTGCATGCTGCGGTAGCTGCCGCAGAGCTCCTTGATATACGGCAGCATGGCGATGCCGTCGGAGGACAGAGAAAGCCCGCTGCGTCCCCGCTTCAGCAGGGAAAGGCCCCACTCGTCCTCTATATCCGCCACCATTCTGCTCACCGCAGACTGGGTATAGCCCAGCAGCTCTGCCGCCCGGGATATGCTCCCCAGCTCCACCACCTTGAGAAAAGCCTGATACTTTCTGATGGACATGACACACCTCACATTCCTGAAAATCATGCATTGCATGATATATATTCGCTTGCGTAATGATTAATTGCAGTATATACTGAAGGTGCAGCTTAAGCAAGCTTAATCCTGCAACTTTTCAGAGGTTTTCTCCCTTCGTATAGCAGCTCTCTTTTGAAACAGAAACAGCCCGTGCCGATAAGAGCACGGGCTGTTTCGTTTTATCAGCCGCCGAAAACGGAGAGCAGGAAGCCTGCCGCAATGGCGGAGCCGATGACGCCGGCGACATTGGGGCCCATGGCGTGCATCAGCAGGTAATTGTTCTTGTTGTACTTACGTCCCACGTCCTGAGAGACACGGGCGGCCATGGGCACGGCGGAGACGCCTGCCGAGCCGATGAGGGGATTTATCTTTCCGCCGGAGACACGGTACATGACCCTGCCGCCCAGCAGACCGCCCACGGTGGATACGGCGAAGGCGGCGAGACCCAGAAGGATGATCTTGATGGTGCTCCAGTTCAGGAAGCTCTGAGCCACCATGGTAGCGCCGACGCTGGTGGCGAGGAAGATGGTTACGATGTTCATGAGGGCATTCTGAGCGGTGTCGGAGAGCCTGTCGGTGACTCCGCACTCACGGAAGAGGTTGCCCAGCATGAGGCAGCCCACCAGAGGAGCGGTGGAGGGCAGGAGCAGAATGACGAAGGTTGCGACGACGATGGGGAAGACTATCTTCTCCTTCTTGGAGACCTCTCTTGCCTGCTCCATCTTGACCTTGCGCATGGGCTCGGTGGTCATGAACTTCATGATAGGGGGCTGAATGAGGGGTATGAGCGCCATGTACGAGTAGGCGGCGATGGCGATGGGGCCCAGAAGCTGGGGGGCCAGCTTGGTGGTGAGGAATATTGCCGTTGGGGCGTCGGCACCGCCGATGATGCCGATGGAGGCGGCCTCGGGACCGGTGAAGCCCAGAAGAACGGCGCCGAAGAAGGCGACGAATACGCCCATCTGTGCGGCGGCACCCAGAAGCAGGCTCTTGGGATTGGCAAGCAGAGGCCCGAAGTCCGTCATTGCGCCCACGCCCAGGAAGATGAGGGAGGGGTAGATTCCCGCCTTGACGCCTATGTAGAAGAAGTCGAGCAGCCCCGCATTGCTCATGATGTGACCGTAGCTGTGGTAGTAGGGACCTGTCTCGTCCAGAAATGCCTCCCACAGCTCGGGATGGTACAGGGCGTTTTCGCCCTGACCCACGAAGTAGCTGAGGTTTGTCAGCAGACAGCCGAAGGCGATGCCGCACAGCAGCAGAGGCTCGAATTTTTTCGCAATGCCGAGATACAGCAGGACGAAGGAGAGAAGGATCATTATGAGATTCTTCCAGCCGCCGTCAGTCAGGAAGAACGCCGCAAAGCCGGATTCCCGTGCCAGCGTTCCCAGGGTATCCAGAATGTTCATGTCACCCTCCTTATGCGATGACAACCAGAGGTGCGCCGGTTTCAACCACCGCACCCTTGGAGGTGACTATCTGAGCCACGGTGCCGGTTTTGGTCGCCACGACCTCGTTCTCCATCTTCATGGCCTCCAGAATGATAAGCACGTCGCCCTCATTGACCTTCTGACCCTGAGTGACGTTGATTTTCTGAATATTGCCGGGCATGGGGCTCTTCACCACCTCGCCTGCTGCAAGAGCGGCTCCGGCAGGAGCGGCGGGGGCTGCGGGAGCGGCAGAGACCACGGGAGCCGCTGCTGCCACGGGAGCGGGAGCTGCGGGAGCATATGCCTCGTATTCATCCACGAGCATTGCCTCGCCCGCCTCGACTACGACCTCGTAGGTTCTGTTATTGAGAGTTACCTTGTATTTCATTATTCCTTGACCTCCCTGATGGAAATAAAGCGAAGCTCGTTTATGGGTTTGCCGAGGGTGTCGGCGACGATTGCCATTATCATGGCGGCATCCCGGGGATCGGTGTCATAGAGCTTCAGCTCACCGGCACTGCCGGGAGCGGGCTCCGCCTTCACGGGCTCGGGTACGGGCTCCGGAGCGGGCTGCGCCTTTTTCTCTGACATGAGTCTGCCCATGAGCATGACGACGAACATGAGCAGCACCAGACCGAAGAATACCACGATGTAGCCCAGCAGGGCGGTTACGGCGGCATCGCCGAAGCCTATATTTATCAGGTCATTCATGCTCATGCCTCCGTAATGGTGTAGCGCACCTTCTTCTCCTCGGTCTCACGGCGCTTCTCAAAGAAATTCTCCGCCACCTGCGGGAAGGCGATGTAGCTGAGCACATCCTCCTCGCACCTTGCGGTATCGCCGAGATGCTCCGCTGCCTTCTCGAACACGTCCGTGGGAAGGGTGTCGGCGTAGCGGCCCTCCACGGGCTTTTCGCCGTTCAGTATCTTTGCCCTTATCTCCTCGTTGATGGGGGCGGGGGTACGTCCGTACTCACCGCGGCAGTAGGCCTTTATCTCAGCGCCCACGTTTTTATAGCGTTCGCCGGCAAGGACGTTCTGCACCGCCTGAGAGCCAACGAGCTGGCTGGTGGGAGTTACAAGGGGAGGATAGCCCATATCCTCACGCACTCTGGGGGTCTCCAGCAGAGCCTCCTCGAACTTGTCCAGAGCGTTCATGCTCTTGAGCTGGCTCAGAAGATTGGAGAGCATACCGCCGGGTATCTGATAGGTGAGGCACTGGGTATCCGTGGACATGGAGATGGGATTGAGGGTGCCGTCGGCGAGGTAATCGTTGCGGATGGGCTTGAAGTAGCCCGCCATGGCGATAAGCAGCTTTTCATCCAGCTCCACATCGTAGCCCAGCTCCCTGAGGGTGTAGAACAGGGTCTCGGTGGCAGGCTGAGAGGTACCGCCGGAGAAGGGGGAGATCGCGGTGTCGATAACATCGGCGCCTGCCTCGATGGCCTTGAGATAGGTCATGAAGGCGAGACCCGTGGTGCAGTGGGTGTGGACGACCACGGGGAGATCCACGGCGTCCTTGATGCCGGAAACCAGCTCGTAGGCGCTTTTCGGGGTCATGATGCCCGCCATGTCCTTGATGCAGATGGAGCTGACGCCCATCTCACGCAGCTCCTTCACCATTTCCACAAACTTTGCGGTGGTGTGAACGGGGCTGGTGGTGTAGGAGATGGTGCCGGAGGCCATGGCGCCCTGCTTCACGGTTTCCTCGATGGCGACCTTCAGGTTATCCGTATCGTTGAGAGCGTCGAAGATTCGGATGATGTCGATGCCGTTTTTGACCGAGCAGCGGACGAAGCGGCGCACGGCGTCGTCTGTATAGTGCTTGTAACCCAGAATATTCTGACCTCTCAGGAGCATCTGGAGTTTTGTGTTGGGCATCTTTTCACGGATCCTGCGGAGTCTTTCCCAGGGGTCCTCATTGAGAAAACGCAGGCACACGTCAAAGGTGGCTCCGCCCCAGCATTCAACGGAGTAGAAGCCAACCTTGTCCATAGTCTCCAGAATGGGCTCGAACTTGTCGTAG
Source organism: Oscillospiraceae bacterium (assembly GCA_021442665.1). Lineage (GTDB taxonomy): Bacteria > Bacillota > Clostridia > Oscillospirales > Oscillospiraceae > F23-B02. The sequence goes on along the minus strand of JABUSQ010000169.1, from coordinate 14,458 downwards.
GGAAGTCTGGTGGCTATGAGAGACTGATTCGCATCACGAAGGACGGTTTCGGTAAATTGAACTTTCTTCATTTTTTCCTCCCGTTATGAGAAATTACGTTGGTGGATAAACAAATACAGGGCAAGTATAACATATCTTTCGCAAAATTGAAATAAAATAGCACGAAAACGGGTGTTTATTTTCAGACAAAGTAAACTTCCGTTTTTTTGTTGTATCAAAACGTACAACTTTCGGGGTGATGCAGGCTAAGGTTGAGGGGTGATGAAATGAAGAACAGGAAGTCACGGAAGGCCGATGAGCTTCTGAAAAGGCTTGCGGAGGCGACTCCCAACGATGCGGTGAAGCTTCTGTTCATGGGCGGGGAGGAGCTGTCCCTCCTTGACGGGCTCGATCTGTCTCTGCTCAGCGAAATAAAGCGCAATCCAAACGGGGCGGTGGAGCTGAAATTTGTCGACAGGCTTGCCGTACTGCGTGAGCTGCTGCAGCTTCAGAGGGCGGAGAGCGGGGAGAATAACGGGGAGAACAGCTTTTACGCCGCACTGGACAGAGCGGCACAGCTCCTCGGAGCGGAGGAAAAGGACGGCTGAAGCTCGTTTCTCCCCTGTAAAGGGAGCTGTTACGGTTTGCCGTGACTGAGGGATTACAACGCCGAAGGGAGGAAAAACACCGTGGAATTAAAAAGCTTTTCTGAAACTCAGCTCAGGGCGCTGTCCTGGTGGAGCGACAGCTCGCCCTGCCGGGACATGGACGCCATCATCTGCGACGGCGCTGTAAGAAGCGGCAAGACCCTGTGTCTGGGCATATCCTTCGTGTGCTGGGCACTGAGGAGATTTGACGGTATGCTCTTCGGCATATGCGGCAGAAGCGTCATGTCCGTGCGCCGCAACATCACCGAGCCGCTGATACCCGTGCTGAGGGACATTGGCTTTACGGTGCATGAAACGGTGAGTAAAAACTGCATGGACGTGTCCTATATGGGCCGCAGCAACCGCTTTTATCTCTTCGGCGGCGGTGACGAGGACTCCGCCTCCCACATTCAGGGCATCACCCTTGCGGGGGTGCTGATGGACGAGGCGGCTCTGATGCCCCGCTCCTTCGTGGAGCAGGCCTGCGCACGCTGCTCCGTGGAGGGCTCAAAGCTGTGGTTCAACTGCAATCCCGAGTCTCCCTCCCACTGGTTTTACCGGGAGTGGATACTGAGAGCGGAGCAGAGAGGCTGTCTGTACCTGCACTTTTCTCTGGAAGACAACCCCTCCCTTTCCCGGAAGATCCTCGACAGATACAGAAGCATGTACACCGGGGACTTCTATCGCCGCTTCATACTGGGAGAGTGGGTGCTTCCCGAGGGCAGGGTGTACGATTTCTTCGACGAGAGCATGATGACAGACCCGCCGACTGACTGCTGTGAATATGCGGTGTCCTGCGACTACGGAACCGCAAATCCCAGCTCCTTCGGGCTCTGGGGCAGGAGCGGAGAGGTGTGGTACAGGCTGCGGGAGTATTACTACGACTCCCGTAAGGAGGGTGTTCAGAAGACCGATGCGGAATATGTCGCCGAGCTGAAAAGGCTCTGCCGCGGCATCGTACCTTCCCGCGTCATCGTTGACCCCTCCGCCGCCAGCTTCATCAGCGCCCTGCGCCGTGAGGGCTTCAATGCCCGGAAGGCGGATAACGACGTGCTGAAGGGACTAAGGATAACAGCCGATGCTCTGAAAAGCGGAAGGCTCAGGATATGCCGCGGCTGCCGTGATTTTCTCAGAGAGATAAGCGAATACCGCTGGGATGTGAGCGACGGCAGGGAGGCTCCGCTGAAGCTGGGAGATCACGCCATGGACGATATGCGGTATTTTGCGACGGGCATCTTCACAGAACCGTGTCCCCTCGGCGCGGTCTGGACAGACAGGAGGAACTAATGAAACTATTTACGGGAAACAGGAAAAACCGGGCGCCCTCCGTGCAGATAAGGCAGAGCGAGAGCCATCCCTTCGCCCTGCTGGACTCCTATGTGCCTCTGGGGGGCGGGGAGATAAGGCTCTACCGCCAGATAAGAGAGGCGGTGCCCGTGGTGGACGCCGCCGTGCTGAAGCTCGTGCGGCTCACCGGAGGCTTTGAGGTGAAATGCACGGATAAAACGGCGGAGAGGGAGCTTTCGGACTTTCTCAGAACGGTGAACGTGGGGCGGGGTCAGCAGGGCATAGACGCCTTTATCTCCGCCTATCTCGACTCCATGATAACCTGCGGCAGAGCCGTGGGAGAGATAGTCACCAGAGGAAGCAGGGACATTGCCGCCGTGCTCTGCGGAAACGTGGAGGATGTGCAGATAAGGGAGGGCGAAACCCCGCTGGATTTTACCCTCTGCGGTACCGGGGGTCTCGGTGAGGCGGTGCCCTTTCCCAGACAGGAGCTGCTGCTTTTCACCCCCTTTAACCCTGAGTCGGACGCTCCCTACGGAGTGTCGATGCTCAGAAGCATGCCCTTTCTCTGCGGCATACTGCTGAAGATATACCAGTCGCTGGGCGTGAACTGGGAGAGAGCGGGCAATGTGCGCTTCGCCGTGGTGTATAAGCCTCAGGGCGACCTTCTGGACAGAGCCGTGGCTCAGGACAGGGCGGAGCAGATAGCAAGAGAGTGGTCAGCCGCCATGCAGAGCGGGAAAAACGGCTCGGTGCGGGATTTCGTCGCCGTGGGCGATGTGGAGATAAAGGTCATCGGCGCTGACAATCAGATACTCGACAGCGAGGTGCCCGTGCGGCAGATACTGGAGCAGCTCATCGCAAGAACGGGCATCCCGCCCTTCCTGCTGGGTCTGAACTGGTCAACCACCGAGAGAATGAGCGCACAGCAGGCGGATCTCATGACCAGCGAGCTGGCGGCGATACGCAGAACCCTCACCCCCGTGGTGGAGAAGATATGCTCTCTGTGGCTGAGAATGCACGGCTATGACTGCGGCTTCCGTGTGGAGTGGGAGCCCATAAATCTGCAGGACGAGGTCGAGGAGGCAAGAGCCCTGCTCTTTAACGCTCAGGCCAGGAATATTATGGAGGGTAAGGAATGAAAATCATCAAGGGCGGCGCAGGTGCCGCAACGGTAAACACCGCAGAGGAGCTCACGGCGCTGAACGCCTTCGCAAAAACGGAGCTTACGGCGGAGGAGGTATACATCTTCTCCGTGCTGCTCTGCGACAACGACATCGACCGCGATTTCGAGCGCTTCTCAAACGAGACGCTGAGAGAGCTGGGGGAGCTTTTCACCGGAGCCACCGGCATCTGCGATCACCAGTGGAAAAGCGAAAATCAGGTGGCGAGGATATACCGTACGGAGCTTATCTGCGATACGGAGAAAAAGACCCTGACCGGGGAGCCGTATATGTTCCTCAAGGGCTATGCCTATATGCTCAGAGCCCCGGAAAACGACCTGCTCATCCGTGAGATAGAGGGCGGGATAAAGCGTGAGACCTCCGTGGGCTGCGCCGTGGCGAAAAGCGTATGCAGCATCTGCGGCGGGGAGATTTCCCTCTGCGCCCACGAGAGAGGCAGAGAGTACGGCGGAAAGCTCTGCTACGCCTCTCTTGAGAATGCCGTGGACGCCTATGAATGGAGCTTCGTGGCGGTGCCCGCCCAGAGAAATGCGGGAGTCATGAAGGCTCACAGCCCGGAGACTGCGGAATTCGATGCCGGCCTCGGGAGACTCTGGCTCAGTGAGCTGAAAAAGGAGGTACTGCGTCTGTGCCTCACCGTGGAGGAGGGTCTCTACGGCGCTCTTAAAAAGAGCGTGGACACTATGGATGCGGAGGCACTCATAGCCATGAAGGACGCATTCGATAAGCGCGCCGAGGAGCTGTTCACTCCCGTGCCCCAGCTTCCCGGCAAAAACAGAGTTACCGATTTTGTCGGTGACGAGTACATGATATGAGGGGGATATACATGAAAGTAAGTTTTGAAGGTATCGGCGAGCAGCTCATCTCCTTTGCCGCTGCAGGCGACGTGAAGGGTCAGTTCGTCAGAATGAGCGGAAACGGCTGCGTAAGCGCCTGCGCCTCCGGCGAGGGCTTTTTGGGCTTATGCATCGCAGAAAACGGGGGCTTTGCCGATGTGCTCAGCCACGGCTACGTCAAATGCCCCTATACGGGAACGTCTCCCGCCGTGGGCTACGGCAGGCTCTGTGCCGATGCCGCAGGTAAGGTCAAGGTCTCGTCCTCCGGCAGGGAATACCTCATCCTCGAGGTGGACTCCGCCGCAGGTACCGTGGGCTTCATTATGTAAGGAGGATGCAATATGGCATACAGATTTAACGAGATAAAGCTGGATAAGGGCATGTACTCCCAGCCGGGCAAAAGCTTCAGTCAGGTGCTGGAGAGTCTTGACCCCGGCGAGAATTACAAGGGCACTCCCCTGGAGGGGCTGGACGCCTTCCAGCGTCAGCTCAAACGCTTTGACATCAAGGTAAGAGGCGCAGGCAGCGACACCGTGGAGAAGTTTTTCTCCACCTCCGAAAGCTCCGTGCTCTTCCCCGAATATGTCTCCCGCAGTGTGAAGACGGGCATGGAGGAGGGCAATATCCTCCCCTCCATCACCGCTTCCGTCACCCGCTTCGACGGCATGGACTACCGCTCCATCTACTCCGCCGCCTCCGAGGATGATAAGGCTCTCCGCTATGTGGGCGAGGGCGCAGTCATCCCCCAGACCGAGATACGCTCCGCAGACCACCTTGTAAAGCTCCGCAAGAGAGGCAGAATGCTGGTGGCGTCCTACGAGGCGATACGCTTCCAGCGTCTTGACCTCTTCTCCGTCATGCTCCGTCAGATAGGCGGTCAGATAATGCGCATGCATCTGGAGGACGCCATTGACGTTATCAGAAACGGCGACGGCAACGGCAACGCCGCCGAGACCCTTGCCGTGGGCGGCCCCGTGCTGGGCGGTACTGCCGGCACACTCAGCTATTCCGAGCTCCTGAGCTTCTGGAACAGCTTTGACCCCTACACCATGAACACCCTGCTGGCGGCTCCCGACGTGCTGGTCAGGATACTCAAGTGCCCTGAATTCCAGAACCCCATGACCGGGCTGAACTTCATCGGCACCGGCGAGGCGGGCAATCCTCTGGGTGCAAAGCTCATCCGCTGCTCCGCTCTGCCCGCAGGCACCGCCATCGGTCTGGATAAGGGCTACGCCCTTGAGATGGTTACCGCCGGCGACGTGAGCGTTGAGTACGACAGGCTCATTGACCGTCAGCTTGAGCGTGCCGCCATCACCAGCATCTCCGGCTTCGCCAAGCTCTACGGCGACGCCTCCAGAGTGCTGAGCGTCTGAAATACACGGGACTAGCCATAAGTCCCCGACAGGAGGCAGTATGAGCTACACAAACGACGATATAAAAGCCAGAGCGGAGCTTCTCTGCGGCGGAAGCCTCTCCGAGGACAGCGAGAAAATCCTCGGTGCGGTCTGCGCCGCCGCAGCCGAGGAGCTTAAGGCAAGGCTGCGCAGAGGAGTGGAGGCGGATAAGCTGGGAGAGCTTTTTGTCACCGCCTCCGGTATGCTGGCCCTCTCCCTGTGCATGGAGCTGGAGAACTGCGGAACGGAGGGCATGAGCTCCTTTCGCGCGGGTGAGCTATCCGTGAGTTTCGGCAGAGCGGGAATGTCGGCAGACGCTCTGAGAAATGCCGCCGAGGCTCTGCTCTCCGTCTATCTGGAGGGTGAGGGCTTCGGCTTCATGGGGGTGCCGGGATGAGGACTGTACTGAGCTTCCTTGACCGCTTCGGGGAGAGCATCACCGTGAACGGCGAGCCGGCCAGAGGCTTTATCTCCCCGATAAACGCAAAAAAGCACGACAATATAAAAACGCCCGCCGCCGCAGGCGTGATAAACGCCGGGGAGTATCTGCTCATAACCTCTGCGCAGCTGGCTCCCTGCGGCGGAGAGGAGATTGCTCACGGAGAGAGGCACTACCTCTCTCTGCGGGCGGAGGCAAGATATTTTAAGGGCGGGGTCTCCCACTACGAGGCCGTGCTGAGGAAAAAAGGAGGCTCCGCTGATGTTTGATACCGTGATAAATGCGGTGCTGACGGCGCTGAAGGATGAGGGGATACCCGCCGTGAGGAAATTCCCCGCCGAGGCCCTGGACAGAGATTCCGCTGCCGTCGCCGTGTGCCTTAAATCGGGCAGCGTCACCGCCTCGGGCTACGGAAACTATCTGGGCGTATGCGACCGGAACGGCGAGCTGCGGGAGGTCTACGGCAGCAGCGCCGAGCTTACCGCAGGGATAGAGATATACACGCCTGCCGCCGCAGGTCATGCCGAGCCGGAATGCACCGCTCTGCTGGGCAGCATATGCGCCTGCGTGGGAGCCCTTCAGGGAGTTACGCTCCGCAGCTTTGAATGCGGAGAGACACGCTTCGATCCCGAGACGGAGATGTTCCGCTGTGACGCCGCTCTTAAGCTCACGGCATATCTCACCCGCAGTGCCGACGAAAACGGCGTATTCACGGACTTTGTGCTGAGAGGAGAGCTTAAATGATAATCGGTGAAAGACCCGGCATATATGCCGAATACTCAGTCAGCAGGGAGGTGTACGGGAGCGACGACAGCCGCCTCACCGTGGGCGTCGCCGCCGTGACCGCTGTCGGAGACGGAGAGCCAAGGCGCATATTCTCACGGACGGAGGCCCTGCAGAGCTTCGGCGTGTGCAGTATGTCAGGACTGATAAAGACCCTTCTGCTCAACGGCTGCGGCAATATCCTCGCCGCACCCGTGACGGAGGGAGACTATGCCTCCGCCTTTTCGAGGCTCATTAACGCCGGAGCGGATATTATTATCTGCGACAGCAGAGAGGCTTCGGTGCTTTCGGCACTGAAAAATGCCGTACAAAGCACGGAATTCTGCTGGGGAGCGGCAGAGTGTGACGGCAATGCGTCTGCCTGCATCGACCTTGCCCGGGGCATGAATTTCGAGCGCATGGTGCTATGCGCAGGCACGGACGAAACCGGGGGCAATGCCGCAGCCGCAGTCGCCGCTGTCATAGCCTCGGAGCGGGAGCTTTACCTTAACGGACGCTGCCTTGCGGGTATCGGGGCGCTTGAAAACGAGTGGACGCTTCAGGAGACGGAGGCACTCATCGCAGGGGGAGTAACGCCCCTTGAGTACGACGGGGAGAATGTCGTCACCGTCAGAGGAGTTACCACAAGGACAAGCACGGACGGAGTTCCCGACAGGAGCCTGCGGGAGATTTCAGCCGTGCGGACGGTGACGGAGGTGCTGAAAAGCGTGAGCAATGCTCTGAAGCTGAGGCTGAGCCGTGCGCCCAACAATGCTCTGACCCGGGGAGCCATACGCTCTCAGGTGGCGGTGGAGCTGGAGAAGAAGCTTGCCGAGGGCAGGATAGACGGCTACGGCAATATCACCGCCGCCGCAGATGAAAATGACCCGGGGCTCTGCCGGGTCGGCTTTGAATTTACCGCCGTCTGCGGCCTTGCCTCCATTGCCCTGACGGCATATCTCAAGATATGAGGAGGATGGTGAATGAACATTAACTTTCCCACCAGCTGTGATATATATCTGGAAGCGGACGGCAGGAAAATAGCCGCTGTACAGAGCTACAGGGCCGTCTCAAAAAAGACGGAAAGGCTTATTGAAGCCTTCGGCAGTTCCGAGCCTGTGGCGGTTCTCACCACGGGGCTGAGTCATGTGCTGGAGCTGTCCAGACTTTACGCCACGCAGGAAGCGGTTTCCGACGGACTCAGCTTCCACGAGTTAACGGATTTTAACCTTGTTATCGTTAAGCCCGACAGACGTATCGTATACACCGGCTGCCGCTGGAGCGGTATCGAGGAGGAGGGCAGACTGGGCGAAACCGTGGCGGAAAAGGTGCGCATCCTCGCCGCAAGGAGAACGGAGCTTGCGCCATGAGGGATACGGACTATCTGAGACTGAAGGTGCTCCGTGCCTTCGGCGTGGCACCCTGGTCCCGGGAGGCTGAGGGACTTACGGAGGAGCTGTGCCTGTATTACGCCGCCTTCCTGGAGAGTGAGGAAGAGAAGAACAAGCCCTCTGAGGAAACGGTAAGCTATTCCGTGGAAAGCGGGGTAAATTTCGACCATTCCGCGGATTTCGGAAACGCAGCTTCGGTTTCGCAAAAGAGTGGTCAGGACAACGTCGGTGATGTCATGGAGCGTGAAATGCGCTGCCGTGACAGCGGTTTCATCATATATTAGGAGGTAAACGATGCTGACAGCAATGAAATTTCGCAGCTTTACATGGCCCAATAATCCCCGCACCTTTTCAGTGGAGCGGCGCAGGGCACTGAAAAGCCGTAAGCTGCCCTTTAGGGCCTACAGAGTGCAGGATATGGGCGAGGATCTCTGCGTTTATCGCGGCGCCGGGGAGTTTACCGGCGCACATGCCTATGAGTACTTTATGCAGCTGGCGGAGCTTTTCGCCGAGGGAACTCCCGGACTTCTGGTGCATCCCGTGTGGCCCGCCGCGGAGGTTTATTTTGCCGGGCTGAAGCTCCGTCAGGAGCCCCTTGAGGACTATGTCGCCTACGAATTCGAATTCTGGCAGAACAGCGACGGAGTCAGGCGGGCAGGGCTGAATTCGGCGGCAGCCTCCGGCTACTACACCGTTGCACCCGGCGAGAGCGTGGGGGATGCGGTGCTGAACACCGGAGTCTCCGCAGAGGAGCTGCTGAGGCTTAATCCGTGGTTAAAAAACATTAACTCCATTTCAGCGGGAACTGTGCTGAGGATAAGGGAGGAGGGCTGAAATGAGAGGCTTTCTCTACGATAAGGACATGACGGAGTGGGAGCTTCCTCTGCTTTATGACTGGGAGGTCTGCCACGGCACCGGGGAGACCTGCGACTATTTCGAGTGCAGCTTTCCCTATGAGAAGGGGATGCTTCCCGGACTGGCCGAGGCTGTTTATTTTAAGGGCGTAAACAACGGTGACACAGTTTTTTACGGCATTACGGACGAGTACACCCTGCTCTGCGACGGCGACGGCAGCCGTGTGACGCTCAGGGGACGCTCTATGGCGGGCATCCTCATGGATAACGAGGCGGAGGCCGCAGGCTACGGCAGTCTCAGCCTCGACACGGTGCTTAAACGGCACGTTATGCCCTATTTTTACGGCCCTGTCGAACGCAGGAGCATGCCCGTGCTGCACCGCTTCGATGTCAGCTCCGGGGAGAGCGAATGGAGCGTGCTATCGCATTTCTGCCGCTATTCCTGCGGTGTTCAGCCGAGATTTTCCAAGGACGGCGTGCTGCTTCTGAACGATAAGCCGGGGACGGTGAGAAGCTTTGACGAGAGCTGTCCGGTATTTTCGGTGAGACGCAGAGACTGCCGCTACGGGCTTATCTCCTCCGTGCTGGTGAAGAACAGGTTCACCGGGGCGAGCTACACGGTGCACAATGAGAAATTCGAGAAGCGCGGCGGCTGCAGCAGACGTGTGCTGAACGTGCCCAGGTCCACCCGTGCCGACGCAATGCGCTACACCGGGGAGTATCAGATACGGGAGTCTGAGCGGGGCCGCAGCATTATCGAGCTGGGGCTTTGCACTCAGTTTGCGGGCTTTCCCGGGGATGTGGCGGAGCTCAGTTTTCCGCAGTTAGGCATTGAGGGCAGCTTCAGGGTGGTGAAGTCCCACTGTTGGGCTGATGACGACGGAGCGGGCACCTGCCTTACTCTGGAGGTGTGAGTATGTGGATGGACGAGCTTGACAGAAAATACGGCGGAGCCTTCGCCCGCAGCGGACGGGTCAGTATCGGCGGTGCTTCCCCTGCGGCGGAGGCAGACACTGAGCTGAGAGAGCTTAAAATCCTGCGCTGCGGAGGCGTTCTGCGTATGCCCGCCGCTGATGAGGAGCAGCTTATCCTCTGCTGTGACGATGGGGAGAGGGCTCTTCTGGGCAGCCTTGACGGAGAAATACCCAACGGACTGCAGCCCGGGGAGATATTCATCGCCACGGAAAACGGGGCGCTTATAATTAAGAACAGCGGTAAATTTTTATTAACCGGAGAGCTGGAGATCTGCGGCTCTCTGAGTGTGAACGGGAGGTATGTGGATGGAGCTGAGACTTGAAAACGGCAGGTATCTTCCCTCCGGCACAGGTGTCTGCACCGTGGACGGAGCCCGGGAGCTTTGCCAGAGAGTGACCATGAAGCTCTGCGCAAGGCGGGGTAAATTCTGGCCCCTGCCCGGCTACGGCAGCCGGCTCTACACTCTCCTGCAGGGGGTCAGACCCGAGCTGAGGGAGAGTGCCGTCAGAGAATTTGCGGCTGAGGCGCTTGCCGATGAGCAAGGTCTGACTCTGGAGGACGTGAGCATGGAGCTTCAGGGCGACTGCCTTCTGCTTAGGCTGTATTTTAAGTATTACGGCGGCACCTTTAAGGTGGAGACCGCCATCGGGGAGGACGTATGAAGACTATTGATCAGATTTACGGCGAGCTCAAGGCCGCATTCGAGGCGGAGAGCGGCATCGTGCTCAGCGACGGCGGGGATATGGCCCTGCGCTTTCGTGCCTTTGCCGCTCAGGTGGCGGCTCTGCAGGCGCAGGCGGAATTCACCCTGCGCCAGTGCTTTCCCCAGACTGCATCGGGTGACGCTCTGGACAGCCATGCGCTCCAGCGGGGGCTGCACAGAACTGCCGCAGCCCGGGCGGTGGGAGTATTGAGATTTTCCCTCGCCGCTCCCGCCTCTGCCGCTGTCACTGTGCCTGCCGGCACACGCTGTATCACCGCAGAGGAGACGGAATTCGAGGTGACGGCTCCGGGAAGCATCGCCGCCGGGCAGAGCTTCTGCGAGGTTCCCGCCCGGGCGGTAATTGCGGGCAGCAGCGGCAACGTGCCCCATGACAGCGTGGTGCTCATGGAGCTTGCGCCCGTGGGGGTGTCCGCCTGCACCAACCCCGAGGCCTTCGGCGGCGGCTGTGACGAGGAGGACGATGAGAGTCTACGCTCCAGAGTGCTGGACAGCTTCTGCAATGCTGCAAACTCGGGGAATACGGCGTATTACAGAAACCTCGCCCTGTCGGTGGAGGGCATTGCCGCTGCCACAGTTCAGCCCCGTGCCAGAGGAAGAGGCACAGTGGACGTCACGATAGCCGCAGAGAACGGTCTGCCCTCGGCACTTCAGCTTGCCCATGCCTCGCAGCTCATGGCGATAAGGCGTGAGATATGCGTGGACGCGGATGTGAAGGCCCCCGTAACGAGGACGGTTGATCTGGAGCTTGAGCTGAGCGTGAGCAATGATTTCGACAGCGAGGAGGTCTGCACCCGGGCTGAGGAGACCGTCAGAGGGTATTTCACCGGGAGACTTCTGGGCAGGGGCTTTAAGAGAGTTGAGCTTGCCGGACTTATCTACGCCATTCCCGGCGTGGACAACTGCCGCATCGTCGCTCCCGTCTCGGATGTGGCTGCGGACTCTGCGGAGCTGCCGATACTCGGCACGCTGGATATATGGGAGGCGTGACATGGGGTATGCGGATTATCTTAAACGCACGCTGAAGCCTCTGGGGATTTATGAGCTGGATGAGGGTATCGGCGCCGCGGAGCTTGAAGTCTTAGGCGAAGCTCTGGATTCTGTGGAGAGCAGCCTCTCCGCGGTTCAGAGGAATATGCTGCCCATGACAGCGGAGGAGGAGGGGCTGAGGCTGCTGGAGAGTCTGTTCACGGGGGCTACCGGTACGGGCAGTCTTGAAGCCCGGCGCAGGGCCCTTGCTGTGATGCTGCGGCTCGGTGAGACCGAATGCAGCGAGCAGGGGCTCAATATTCTGCTGGAGCAGTGCGGCATTCCCGCCGACGTCAGCGAGACCGAGGTTGAGGCGCAGGTCAGGGTGACGTTTTACGATACTGCAGGCGATACCTCCGAGCTTCAGAGAATGAAGCGCAGGATAGAGGCACTGCTGCCCTGTCATCTTGAAATAGTGTACGGCGATTGAAGCAGAAAAGGCGAGGCTTCTCTGTATATTCCGTTGCCTGCTGTCTGTATAATCCTCCCTTTGCCGACTGCCGTGAGGGCTGCGGAGCATGAAAAATCCCTGATGAAAAGCAGTGCTTTTCATCAGGGACAGGTTAAATTCGGTTTGCGTCCGGGCTGTTTTTATCAGACAACGCCCTGAGCCATCATTGCATTGGCGACCTTCAGGAAGCCTGCAACGTTTGCGCCTACCATGAGGTTGCCGGGCATGCCGCACTCTACGGATGCGTCGTAGCAGGCCTTGAAGATGTTCTTCATGATGCCCTGCAGCTTCTCGTCCACTTCCTCAAAGCTCCAGCTCATGCGGATGGAGTTCTGAGTCATCTCAAGACCGGAGGTGGCGACGCCGCCTGCGTTGGAGGCCTTGCCGGGGCTGTACAGGAGGCCGTTGCTCAGCACCTTCTCGATTGCCTCGGGAGTCAGAGGCATATTTGCGCCCTCAAACACTGCCATGCAGCCGTTGTCGATAAGAATCTGGGCATCGTCTGCGTCCATCTCGTTCTGGGATGCGCAGGGCATTGCGATGTCGCACTTTATTGTCCAGATGCCCTTGCGGCCGTCATGGTACTCGGAGCCGGGAACCTCGTCAGCATACACGCTGATGCGTGCGCGGCGCTTCTGCTTGATGTCCATCAGCTTCTCGAGATTGATGCCGTTGGGATCGTATACATAGCCGGTGGAGTCGCACATTGCGATAACGGTGCCGCCCAGCTGGGTGCACTTCTCAGCTGCGTACTGTGCAACGTTGCCTGCGCCGGATACGATGACCTTCTTGCCCTCGAAGGAGGTATTGCCCAGCTGCTTCAGAGCCTCTGCGGCGTAGTAGCACAGACCGTAGCCGGTTGCCTGAGTACGTGCAAGAGAGCCGCCGAAGGTGAGGCCCTTGCCGGTGATAACGCCGCCCTCAAAGCGGTCGACTATTCTCTTGTACTGACCGTACATGTAGGCTACCTCACGGGCGCCGACACCGATGTCACCTGCGGGAGTGTCGGTGAACTGGCCGATGTGACGGTACAGCTCGGTCATGAAGCTCTGGCAGAAGCGCATGACCTCAGCGTCGGACTTGCCCTTGGGGTCAAAGTCGGAGCCGCCCTTGCCGCCGCCCATGGGCAGGGTAGTGAGGCTGTTCTTCAGGATCTGCTCAAAGCCCAGGAACTTGATTACGGAAAGGTTTACGGAGGGGTGGAAACGGAGTCCGCCCTTGTAGGGGCCGATTGCGCTGTTGTACTGTACGCGGTAGCCGCGGTTGACCTGAACATTGCCGTCGTCGTCTGTCCAGGGTACACGGAACATCACGACACGCTCGGGCTCAACAAAACGCTCGATAAGGGCGTTTGCTTCCCACTCGGGGTGCTTGTCAACCACGAGCTGGAGGCTTTCGAAGACTTCTCTTACTGCCTGCAGAAACTCGGGCTGGTCGGGGTCACGCTTCTCAACGGAATCGTAAACTCTCTTAAGGTACTCGTTAGTAATCATTCTTTTTTCTCTCCTATGAAAAAATTTATGATATTTTCGGGGTCAGCGGACAAAGCCCACACTCCCCATCATCTATGATTTTAATACTATTTTCCGAAAACTACAATTGACAATATTGCCGAATTATAACCGATGACTGGGGCATTATCAACAAATCCGGCTCCGCATCTGCCTTGAAAATCCGTGAGACTTATGAAAAAAGTAAAAAGCTATTGACAAGTTATGCAAATGCGGTTATTATCTATAACAGATAATGCAAATGAATAAATTATCTTAAGAGGATAATCTGCCTGAAAGTGTCAGTTTCGGGAGCTGCGGCGGAGAGCGGAGGCGTGAGGGGAATGAGGGGACTTTAACTGCTGCGGGGAAAGCAAAGGGGAGGGTCGCCCCTCCCTGTACGGCAGTATTCTGATGTACGGGCTATGCTCCTGCGGGTTACTTTTTCAGTCTGCTTTTCAGCTTTCCCAATATGCCCGCGGGCGCAGGCTCGGCAGGCTTTCTCAGCTCCATGACCACGCAGGACAGCACCAGATTTGACATACTCAGCTCCAGCAGACCGTCCTCAAGAGGTCTTGCCCCAAGCCTGACCTTGCGCACATAATGCTCGTAGCTGTCTGCGGTCATGCTCCCCCGGCAAAGGTATTTCGTTTCATAGCGGATTCCGTCGTCAAGCACCTCCCAGGTGATGCTCTCGGGCTTTACGATGTCGATGGCAAAGTCGTCGAAAAATTCGTTCAGCTCCGGGCTGTAAAATCGCATCTGAGTGGTGAAATTACGGACATAGGGGGTCTTTTCCACGGTTTTTGCGGTGTTGTAGGCTGCGTTGGCTTCGTAATCCACAAAGAAGCTGCAGCCGGGCTTGCGTATCTCTTTCATGGGCTCCTCCTCAGGCTGTGTTTTCCACATTATAGCACGGTTTCTGCGATTAGTACAGACGCTGCAGCCGAAAAATTCCCTGCCGGTTACAGCATGCCACCGGCATGCTGTCAAGAGCCGGCTTTCGAATCCACGTAAAA
>JABUSQ010000132.1 GCA_021442665.1 Oscillospiraceae bacterium | reverse complement strand
CTTTACAGCCCTAAGCCTAGGGAAACTCAGCCCTGCCTCAGAGTACCGAGATAGCCCTCGAGAATGAGGCTTGCGGCGACGGCGTCCACGGTCTTGCGGTGCTTTTTTTCCTTTTTGCCGTTGGCGTGGAGTATGGCATGTGCCTCGATACTGCTGCGGCGTTCGTCCCACAGCACAAGCTCAATATCCGTCAGAGTCTTCAGCAGCTCGCCGAACTCACGGCATTTTTCCGCTCTTGGACCCTCCGTGCCGTCCATATTCTTCGGAAGGCCCAGAACAAGACGGCGTACCCCTCTGTTTTCAGCCTCTGTGACTATTATTTCAGCCATACGCTGAGGATCCCACTGGTTCACCGTCCATGCCTCGCCCACCAGCATGTTCATCTCATCGGAAACGGCAAGCCCCGTGCGGGCGTCGCCGAAATCAATACCCATTATCCGCATAATGACCTCACTTCAGATAAAAGAATTCCCGTATCCTGCCGCAGCTGTACAGCGAGCCTGCGGCGCAGACCATACCGCCCGACTCACGGGCGATATCCAGCGCGGTCTGAACGCCCTCCTCTATGCTTTCGCAGACGGTGACGGGCTTGCCGTAGGCGCTGAGCAGCTCTCCAAGCTCCCGGGCGGAGAGGGCTCTGCCCGAGGGCGGCGTGACGGTGACAAATTCGCCGAAGAGGGGAGAGAGTATGTCCGCTACGGCTTTGCAGTCCTTATCTCTCAGCATCCCCAGCAGGAGCACCCGTCTGCTGTCGGGGAAATACCTGCGAAGCCCCTCCGCAAGAGCAAAGGCGCACTGGGGATTGTGTCCGCCGTCAAGAAGGAAGACGGGGTCGTCGTGAAGCACCTCGAAGCGTGCGGGCCAGCTCACGGCGTAGAGCCCCGCCTCAAGGGCGGAGGGCTCGATATCTATGCCCTGTCTGCGCAGCACATTCACGCACTCTATTACGCAGACAGCGTTGTATATCTGATGCTCGCCGAGCAGAGGGATGGCATAGGCTTCACCCCGATAGGAGAAGACCTGTCCCTCAAGACTGTCAAACTGAAGCTCAGCGTCGTCAAAGTCGGGCACAGTCAGCTCGGCGTTTCGCATATCGCAGATATCTCTGATGACGTTCATGACCTCAAAGCCCTGCTGATAAAGCACGGCGCAGGAGTTTTCCTTGATTATGCCCGCTTTTTCAAAGGCGATCTGCTCAAGGCTGTTCCCAAGAATCGCCGTGTGGTCAAGACCGATGTTGGAAATGACGGAGCAGAGGGGACGGGGAATAACGTTGGTGGCATCGAAGCGTCCGCCGAGGCCCACCTCCAGCACAACGATATCGCACTTCTCCCGGTAAAACCACAGCAAGGCCGCCGCGGTCATCATCTCGAACTCCGTGGGATGATCCTCCATGGCGTCCGCAAGGGGCTGTATCTCCTCTATAAGCTCCGCCACTCTGAGCTCGGATATCTCCTTGCCGTTTATCCTCATTCGCTCGGTGAAGCGGCTGAGATAGGGAGAGGTGAAGAGTCCCGTTTTCAGCCCCGACTTCTTCAGCACCGAGGCAAGCATTGCGCAGATGCTGCCCTTGCCGTTGGTGCCCGCCACGTGGACAAACTGAAGAGAAGCCTGCGGATTGCCGAGCTTTTCCAACAACGCGGAAACCCGCTCCAGCCCGGGCTTGGTGCTCTGCCATGAGGTGCCGTTTATATAATCTAAAGCCTGCTTATAATCCATAGCCTGTCTCCGATGAAAAGAATAAAGACATCATACCATTAATTGAACCCAAGCACAAGCTGTTACGAAAAGTTTAAATTTGGTTGGTTGACAGAGAAGCCCGCAAAGGTTAATATCTTTGTGTTAAGAAGGGGAGATACTATGAAAAAACGATTATTGAGTCTGGCGCTGAGTCTTGCTCTGCTTGCGGGTCTGCTTCCCATGCTGAGCCTTGAGGCGAGCGCCGCCACCTCTACGGTGACAAGCCGCAGTGATGCCCGAATAGAGCAGATGCTGAAAAGGATAGAGTATCAGGATTTCACCGGCAGCGGCATTAATGTCTCGCAGGCGCAGGATTATATGAGACACTTCATGTTCGATTCGGATTTCGCCGCAATAGGCGGCGGCACCTTCAATTATCCCAATTCCGGAACCTACACATGGAGCGTATCGGACGGTACCTATGAAAGAAGCATCCGGGGCTCCACGGGCTGCTGCGCCTACTGCTACTTTGTCAGCAAGGTGGTCTACGGAAACGAGGTGCCCACGGAAAAGGTATTCCTCTCCACCTACGGCTACACGGGAGACGGTCTGAAAACCATGCTTCTGCGCTATGCTCAGGCAGGCGAGCATCTGCGAATGGAAGCCAGCCACTCGGTGACCTTTATCTCCGGTGACGACAACGGCTTCTACTGCTTCAGCTACTGTGGCGACAACAACCCCGTAATCCGTCTGGAATACTGGACCTACAGCGACTTTGTTAACTATTACAGAAGCTGCAGCATCGAGCTATACGATATAAACAAGGGCGACAACGACAGTGTCCGCTGTAAAAGCGGGCACAGCTACGACAACAGATACTCCGTAACCAAGACTCCCACGGCTACTGCCGACGGTAAGATTTCCTGTCACTGCAATGTCTGCGGAGCTGTCAAGGACGTGACCCTGCCCAAGCTGGACAAGACAAACTACAGCTATACGGTCATCACCGCCGCAAGCTGCACATCGTCGGGCAAGGAACGCTTCACGTGGAACAACAAAAGCTACGGCACCTTTTATTTCGATGTTACCGTTCCCGTTCTGCCTCACAGCTACGGCTACTCCGTGGAAACAAAGCCCACGGAGACAAGCGAGGGCAGCCTCAGGGGTCTATGCTCCGTCTGCGGCGGTACGGTTTCCGTGACCCTGCCCTGCTTTAATTACACGGACTACACCTACTCCGTTATCGGCGAGCCGAGCTGTACTCAGGGCTGTACGGGACGATACACATTGAATAACAAGGACTGCGGAACCTTTTATTTCGACATCGACTTCCCCGCTCTGGGCCACGGCTTTTACGAAAACACCCTTGCTGCGGCTCCAACTGCCGACAGAACGGGTACGCTCCGCTGCACCTGCTTCCGCTGCGGTGCGGTCATGACCGTGACCCTGCCAAAACTCAGCAGCGCCGATTACAGCATAAGCCGGGAGGAGGGTACGAGCTGCTCGGACGGCGGTATTCTGCAATATAAATGGAAAAACGTTCAGTACGGTGAATACAGCTTCGACAGAGTGATTCTGCCCGGTGAGCATAGCTATGAGAGCGGGGTCTGCGCCGTATGCGGAGCTGCGGACCACAGCGTTACCTTCACGAATCCCTTCGTGGACGTGTCAGAGAACTCAAATTATTTCGAGGAGGTCATGTGGGCATACTACCACAGACCTCAGCAGATAACGGGAGGCTACGACGCCACTCATTTCGTACCCAACGACCCCTGCACCAGAGCGCAGGTGGTGACCTTCCTCTGGCGTGCGGCAGGGTGTCCCGAGCCGGAGACCGTGGTCTGTCCCTTCAGCGACGTGAGCTATATCCAGCCTAACGGCAGGGAGAATCCCTACTACAAGGCCATACTCTGGGCATCGGAGAACGGCATCACCGCAGGCTATCCCGGAGGCTTGTTCAAGCCCGGCGACACCGTCACCAGAGCCCAGTTCGTAACCTTCCTCTGGCGCTATGAGGGTCAGCCGGAGACTTCGGGCAGCGTCAGCGGCTTCAGAGACGCAGACAGCATCGCCAATGCCTACAGAACCGCTGTCGCATGGGCAGTGGAGACAGGCGTGACCTCCGGCTATACCGACGGCACCTTCCGTCCCAACGCAACCTGCACCCGCTGGGCAGTGGTCTCCTTCATGTACAGAGATCTGAAATGAGGCGGAAAGGTTAATAAAAATTAACCCCTTGACAAGCTGTCAAGGGGTTTTCTTATCTTATCTCTATGCTTCCGCCGTTATCTATGGTGAGCCCCTCCAGCAGAATGAGCTTCTCCGCAAGCAGAGCGGACCAGCCGCCCATCATGGCGGCGTAGGTTATGAGGTCCTCGGGTCTTTCCGCCGTGACCTCACTTTTCTCATCCTCGTGCCCGAGAATGACTGCCGACAGGGCCTTCACATCCTGAACAAAGTGCTGCGCCGCCATGCTGTGACGAATGGCGAAGGACTCGTAGCTCTGCCGCACCTCGCTCTGATCGATGCCGACGGGAATGATGCGCTTTATCATGGCGATGCTCAGGCTCTGCTTGAGAGTGCATATCATGATCAGATAGGCGATGTGCACCCGATAGTAACGCTTTTTCTCCGGGCTGGGCATGATTCTGGTGCGGACGTAATTGTTGATCGCCGATGCCGTGATAGGCTGCTCATCCTCCTGAAGCTCCGGCGGCATATAGTCCAGATACTGCCGCAGCAGCACCACCACCTGCTCCATGTACAGTCCGATATCGGGAATGTTATCCCATTCGGGAAGTCTGAAGCTGTTCAGATAACCCTCCCAGCGTCTCAGCTTGCCGGCAACAAGCGCATTGTCAAATGTCATGTCAAATCCCCTCCTGTAATGCTGACATTTTATCACAGACATCAGGAAAATGCAATTGTTTTACAGTTGACATGATGAAAAATATGTGATAATCTAATATCACATATTAGATACATGGGAGGCAATGTATGTATTCAATAGTCAGTGATACCTCCGCAAACATTGACGTCAATGTTCTGAAGGAGAGAGATATACGCATAATCCCCTTTACCTACTACTTGAACGGCAGGGAATGCACCTGCACCGACACCACAGCCTTTGACGGCGGTTCCTTCTACGAGGCCATGCGAGGCGGCACGAAGGTCACGACCTCTCAGATAACGCCACAGAAGTATATCGACTGCTTCCGCCCTATTCTCGAAAAGGGCAGAGACATCCTGTTTGTGAGCATGAGCTCGGGCATCAGCGGCTCCTACAGCTCCGCGATGATGGCTGCGGCAGAGCTGAAGGAGGAGTTTCCCGACAGGGTAATCAGCCTTATAGACACCATAGGCGCATCGCTGGGCGAGGGTCTTCTGGCCCTGAGAGCCGCTGACCTCCGTGATGCGGGGGTCACCATTGAGAAGGCTGCGGAGAAGCTCAAAGACCTGCGGCATAAGATGTGCAATATCTTCACCGTGGACGATCTTAAATATCTGCGCAATACCGGCAGACTCTCCAGGACCTCCACCACAGTGGGCACAGTGCTGAACATAAAGCCCCTGCTCAAGGGCGACGGCGAGGGAAAGATAGTCTGTTTCCAGCGCTCCAGAGGACGTAAGAAGGCCATTGCGGAGATAGCAGCCTATTACGACAGATACGTCCGTGACGCAGGCAGTCAGACTGTGGGCATTGCTCACGCCGACTGCGAGGAGGACGCAAAATGTCTTGCGGAGCTTATCAAGAGAAACAATCCCCCCAAGGATATCATGACGGTGATGTATGAGCCGGTGACGGGCTCCCATGTGGGCCCCGGCGCTCTGGCGTTCTTCTTTACCGGAGACGAAAAGTTCAGAGACGATAACTGAAAAAATCGGGAGCCTTGCTCCCGATTTTTTATTCGCCTTTTGTTTCGCAGTAAATGCAGCGTGGAGGGCTGTCTCCGTCCGCAGAAATGAATCGGTGGGGAAGCTCCTGCTCAACGGAGCATACGCACTTTGGATTACGGCAGAGGAGGTTTTCCGTGAGCGTGACGCCTGCGAATCTGTCCTCACGGCCCGGAGCTTTCTCTGCCTCCTCAAGAAGCTTTAAAATCAGCGCCATGCGCATGAACTTTCCGTTGGTGACCTGCTTGAAATAGCAGGCTCTGGGGTCGTCGTCCACGGCGGTGCTTATCTCGTTTACACGGGGCAGGGGATGGAGGATTATCATATCCTCCTTTGCGGTGACAAGCTTTTCCGGAGTGAGGATATAGCTGTCCTTCAGACGCTCATAGGTTTCAATGCAGTCGAAACGCTCCCTCTGTATGCGGGTCATGTAGAGTATGTCCAGCTCGGGCATGGCTGCCTCAAGACTTGCGGTCTCCTCATAGGGGATACCCAGACGCTCAAGAACATTGTGCTTCTCGTAGTCCGGCAGCCTGAGCTCCTCGGGAGAGATAAGCACCACCCGCAGACCCTCGTAGCGGCTCATAGCGTTTATGAGGGAATGCACCGTGCGCCCGTATTTAAGATCACCGCAGAGACCCAGCGTCAGGCCGCTGAAGCCGCCCTTCTCACGGTAGATGGTGAGGAGGTCTGCAAGGGTCTGGGTGGGATGGCAGTGACTTCCGTCGCCTGCGTTTATGATGGGTATTTCCGCTCTGCGTGACGCCGCCAGAGCCGAGCCGGCCAGAGGATGGCGCATAGCGATGATATCGGCGTAGCTGCTGACCGTGCGGGCAGTGTCCGCAAGGCTCTCGCCCTTGGCTGCGGAGGAGTTATTTGCCCCCGAAAAGCCGATGACATGACCGCCGAGCTCGTACATGGCAGCCTCAAAGCTGAGCCTTGTCCGGGTGGAGGGCTCGAAAAACAGCGTGGCAAGCTTCTTTCCCCGGCACTTTTCGCTGTAGGCTTCGGGCCTTGCAATTATGTCGTTTGCGGTGTCTATGAGTTCCTGAAGCTCCTGAACGGAGAGGTCTCCGATGTCTATAAGATTTCTCATTACTTTATCCAGCTTTCATCGGAGGGATTATTGCGGAAGGCGATAAGCCGCTCAATGTCCTCGGCTCTGATATAGCCCTCTTCTGCGGCGACCTCCGCTATAACATCGAAATTCGTAAGGGAGATGTTCTTTACCCGGGCGCTTTCAAGACGCTCAAGCCCCTTTTTCATGCCGTAGGTGAAGATGCTGGCAACGCCCAGAACCTCGGCTCCCGCCTCACGCAGAACATTCACCACCTCGATGACGCTGCCGCCGGTTGAAATCAGGTCTTCAATGACTACAACCTTCTGGCCGGGGAGCAGTCTGCCCTCAATCTGATTCTTTCTGCCGTGATCCTTTGCGCCGCTGCGGACATAGCCCATGGGCATGCCCAGCAGGTGACCCACGATGGCGGCATGTGCAATGCCTGCGGTGGAGGTGCCCATGAGTACCTCGGCGTCGGGATAATGCTCCCGCACCGTCCGGGCAAGAGCGTTTTCCACATCGTTTCTGACCTCGGGTGCAGTGAGGGTGAGGCGGTTATCGCAGTATACGGGGCTTTTGATGCCGCTTGCCCAGGTGAAGGGCTCGTCGGGACGGAAGAACACCGCCCTGATTTTCAGCAGATCCTTTGCAATAAGTCTTTCGGTCATCCTAAAAACTCCTTTACACATCTTCTGTATGCCGCCACGGGGTCCGCCGCAGCGGTGATGGGTCTGCCCACGACAATGTAGTCAGAGCCCAGAAGCCTTGCCTCTCCGGGGGTGGTGACACGCTTCTGGTCGCCCTTGTCTCCGTCGGCAAAGCGCACGCCGGGGGTCACGGTGAGAAAGCCTCCCCCGCAGGCCTCATGAACCTTGCCCGCCTCAAGAGGCGAGCAGACCACGCCGTCAAGTCCCGCCTCACGGGCGGTTTTTGCGTAGTGCATGACCACCTCGTCTATGGGGGCGTGTATGAGAAGGTCGTTCTCCATGCTCTCCTGATCGGTGGAGGTGAGCTGTGTAACGGCAATGAGAAGCGGTCTGCTGCCGTCGGGCCGTGTGAGACCCTCCAGAGCCGCCTGCATCATCGCCTTCGTGCCTGCGGCATGAAGATTGCAGATATCAACGTCCAGAGCCGACAGCACGCTCATGGCCTTTTTTACGGTGTTGGGAATATCGTGGAGCTTGAGGTCGAGGAATATCCTGTGACCTCTCGCTTTTATCTCCCGGACTATCCCGGGACCCTCGGCATAGAAAAGCTCCATGCCTATCTTCACGAAGGGCTTCTCCTCCGTGAAGCTGTCGAGAAATGCAAAGGTCTGCTCTGCGCCCGCAAAGTCGCAGGCGACGATAACGTCCTTAGCCATTGTGACTTCCTCCTGTAATTTCTCTCAGCGAGCTGATGCCGTATCTGTCCATGACGGCGGGGAGAGAATCTATGATTTTACGGCAGACGAAGGGGTCGGTGAGGTTTGCCGCTCCCACTTCAACGGCGGTCGCACCCGCCAGTAGCATTTCGATGACGTTCTCGGCGGAGCTGATGCCGCCCACGCCTATGACCGGTACGGAGACCGCCCGGCTCACCTGATACACCATCCGCAACGCAAGGGGGAATACCGCAGGTCCGGAAAGACCGCCGGTGATGTTTGCCAGAACGGGCCGTCTTGTTTCAAGGTCTATACGCATCGCCATGACGGTGTTGATGAGGCTCAGACCGTCGGCGCCCGCGGCCTCTGCGGCTCTTGCGATCTCGGTGATGTCCGTGACGTTGGGGGTGAGCTTCACGATGAGGGGCTTTTTCACCACTTTGCGTACAGCGGTGACCACCTCGGCTGCCGCATCGGGGCAGGTGCCGAAGCTCATGCCTCCGCCGTGGACATTGGGACAGCTTATGTTCAGCTCTATCCAGCCTACCTGAGAGCAGGTGTCCAGCTTCTCGCAGGTGTAGACGTAGTCCTCAACGGAAAAGCCGCTGACGTTTGCCATGACGGGCTTGTGAAACACCCGTGCGAGCCTGGGCAGCTCTTCCGCAATGACCGCCTCCACGCCGGGATTCTGCAGACCCACGGCGTTTATCATGCCGGCGGGAGCCTCGGCTATACGGGGCGTGGGATTGCCGAAGCGGGGCTGTCTCGTGGTACCCTTGAAGGAAAATGTCCCGAGGCAGTTTATGTCGTAGAGCTCAGCAAATTCATAACCGTAGCCGAAGGTGCCGCTGGCGGGGATGACGGGGTTGTCTATTTCAATGCCGCAAAGGTTTACCTTCATTTCCGCCATATTATCTCGCTCCTTTTCAGTACGGGTCCGTCCCTGCATATACGCTTGCTTCCGAAGCGGGTCTCGCAGGTGCAGCCCATGCAGGCGCCGAAGCCGCAGCCCATCCGAGCCTCAAAGCTGAACTCACCCTCGGTGACGGCGACCTCGTTCACGGCGCTGTACATGGCCTCAGCTCCGCAGGCGTAGAAGTAGCTGTAGTCCAGCCCGGCCATGACATCGGTGACAAGTCCTTTTGTGCCGCAGCTTCCGTCGGCGGTGGTGACGATGACCTCTGCGCCGACGGCTCTGAATTCCTCCTCGTAGAGAAGCTCTGAGGCGGTGTTTACTCCGAGGATGACCCGGGGGTTTTTTAGCCGCTTTGCCAGCATATAGATGGGCGTGAAGCCGGTGCCTCCGGCTATAAGCAGGGGCCTGTCCCCGGCAGCCTCCGTATCAAAGCCGTTTCCCAGACCGGTGAGGATGCTGAGAGAGCCGCTCTTCAGCCGGCTCAGAGCCTCCGTGCCCTGCCCCTTCACACGGTAGCAGAGGGTGAGGATATCATCCTCCGCATCGCAGACGGAGAAGGGTCTGCGAAGAAAGCAGCCGTCAAGCTTAATGTTCACGAACTGCCCCGGCGCGGTGACGGCGGAGCAGTCGCCCCTGAGCCTGAGGCGAAGCACTCTCCGGTTCAGGGGGACGTTTTCAATTATATCAAACAGGACTTCTTTCATGAATCAATGGTGGAGATGGTGAGAGTAGTCTCTTCCAGAACGTCCAGAAGCACTCTCACGGTATCCAGTGAGGTGAACATGGTGATGTTGTTTTCCGTGGCGCAGCTTCTTATCTGGTAGCCGTCGGAGACCTGACCGATGGCGCCGATGTCACGGGTGTTGATGACGTAGGCAATGTGACCCTGACGCAGGGATTCCACGATCTCGTCGCTGCCGTCGCCGATCTTCTGCAGAATATGGGTGCGGATGCCGTTTTCCTTGAGGAAGCGGGCGGTACCCTCCGTGGCCTCGATATTGAAACCCAGATTGTAGAAGCGTCTGATGAGCTCCAGAGCCTCGGGCTTATCCTTGTCGGCGATGGTCGCAAAGACGGTGCCGTAGTTCTGCAGATGGGTACCGGCGGCCTGAAGAGCCTTGTAAAGAGCTCTGTTGAGCTTGGTGTCGTAGCCTATTGCCTCGCCGGTGGACTTCATCTCGGGACTGAGATATGCGTCCAGACCCTTTATCTTGTTGAAGGAGAACACGGGAACCTTTACATAGTGGCGCTTCTTCTCCTCGGGGTAGAGGTCGAAGATGCCCTGCTCCTTGAGGCTCTTGCCCAGAATGACCTCCGTGGCTATGTCTGCAAGGCTGTAGCCCGTGGACTTGCTCAGGAATGGAACGGTGCGGGAGGAGCGGGGGTTTACCTCGATGATGTACACGTCCTCGTTCTCATCCACGATGAACTGGATATTGTACAGCCCCACGATGCCGATGCCCATGCCCAGCTTTTTGGCGTACTGCAGGATGATGCCCTTAACTCTGTCGGAGATGGAGAAGGCGGGATATACGCTGATGGAGTCGCCGCTGTGGATGCCCGTGCGCTCCACAAGCTCCATGATGCCGGGGACAAACACGTCACGTCCATCGCAGATGGCGTCAACCTCGACCTCCTTGCCGATGATGTACTTGTCTACCAGCACGGGCTTGTCCACGTCTATCTCCACGGCGGTCTTGAGATACTGGCGGAGCTGAGGCTCGTTGCCAACTATCTGCATGGCTCTGCCGCCCAGAACGAAGCTGGGACGGACCAGCACCGGGTAGCCGATCTCCTCTGCGGCGGCGACGCCGTCCTCAATATTGGTCACTGCTCTGCCCTTGGGCTGGGGGATACCCAGCTCGATGAGTATCTTCTCGAAGCTGTCACGGTTTTCCGCACGCTCAATGGCTTCGCAGCCGGTACCGATTATTTTGACGCCCCGCTCCATAAGGGGCTCGGCAAGGTTGATGGCGGTCTGTCCGCCCAGAGAGGCGATTACGCCTGCGGGCTTCTCAAAGGCGATGATGTTCATCACGTCCTCGGCGGTGAGGGGTTCGAAATAGAGCTTGTCGGCGGTGGTGTAGTCTGTGGATACCGTCTCGGGGTTGTTGTTTATGATTATAGCCTCGTAGCCTGCCTTCTTTATGGTCTGCACGGCATGGACGGTGGAGTAGTCAAACTCAACGCCCTGTCCGATGCGTATGGGACCTGCACCCAGAACCACAATTTTCTCCTTGTCGGTGAGACGGGAGGAATTTTCGCCCGTGTAGGAGGAGTAGAAATAGGGGATGTAGGCATTGGTGTGGCAGGTATCCACCATTCTGTATACGGGGTATATACGCAGACTCTTTCTGATGGCGTAGACCTGCAGCTCTTCCATATCCCAGAGCTTGGCGATGTATTTGTCGGAGAAGCCCATTTTCTTGGCGGCCATCAGCACCTCGGTGTTGCGCACGTTTGCCGCAAGCGTCAGCTCCATATCCACTATCTTCTTTATGCTCTCGAGGAAGTATTCGGTTATCATGGTTACCTTGTGGAGCTCCTTTACGGAGACTCCTCTGCGGATGAGCTGGGCGATGGCGAAAATGTTGTCGTCACGGAACTCGGAGATGTAGTCCAGAAGCTCCTCGGAGGAGCAGGAATCAAACTTTGCCATGTGCAGATGGCTGACGCCTATCTCCAGAGAGCGGACGGATTTCAGCACGCACTCCTCAAGGTTGGAGCCGATACCCATGACTTCGCCGGTGGCCTTCATCTGGGTGCCCAGAGCGTTGGGCGCGGAGGCGAACTTATCAAAGGGGAAGCGGGGGAACTTTGCCACGACATAGTCGAGAGAGGGCTCGAAGGCGGCGGTGGTGTTGGCGATCTTTATCTCCTCAAGGGACATACCCATGGCAATCTTGGCAGTGACGCGGGCGATGGGATAGCCGCTGGCCTTGGAGGCAAGGGCGGAGGAGCGGGATACACGGGGATTGACCTCGATGAGATAGTATTCGCTGCTTTCGGGGTTGAGAGCAAACTGCACATTGCAGCCGCCTGCTATCTTCAGCTCCCGGATGATTTTTATTGCGCTGTCGTTGAGCATCTTCATGTCCTGCTCGTTGAGGGTCATGATGGGAGCCACGACGATGGAGTCGCCGGTATGAACACCCACGGGGTCAACGTTTTCCATGCCGCAGATGGTGATGGCATGGTCCTCGGAGTCACGCATGACCTCAAACTCAATCTCCTTGAAGCCCTTGACGGACTTCTCCACGAGAACCTGATGCACCGGGGAGAGCTTGAAGGCGTTGAGACCGATATCGATAAGCTCTGCCTCGTTGTTTGCAAAGCCGCCGCCGGTACCGCCGAGAGTGAAGGCGGGACGAAGAACCACGGGATAGCCGATGCGAAGCGCCGCCTGCTTTGCCTCCTCCAGATCGTAGGTGATCTCCGAGGGGATGGTGGGCTCGCCGATGCTCTGGCACATCTCCTTGAAAAGCTCTCTGTCCTCGGCACGCTCGATGCTGTCGGAGGGAGTTCCCAGAAGCTCCACGCGGCATTCCTTCAGAACGCCCTTCTTTTCAAGCTGGATGGCGAGATTCAGACCCGTCTGACCGCCGATGCCGGGGATTATTGCGTCGGGACGCTCGTAGCGGAGTATCTTTGCCATATATTCAAGGGTCAGAGGCTCCATGTAGACCTTGTCCGCTATGGAGGTGTCGGTCATGATGGTGGCAGGGTTGGAGTTGCAGAGCACCACCTCGTAGCCCTCTTCCTTCAGAGCGAGGCAGGCCTGAGTTCCCGCATAGTCAAATTCCGCTGCCTGACCGATGACGATGGGGCCTGAGCCGATTATAAGTACCTTTTTGATATCTGTTCTCTTAGCCATTTTCTTTTCCTCCGTAAACTGAAATTCCGTCCTTGTAAGTGGCAATGCATTTGCCGTAAACCTTTTTCCCGGCAAAGGGGGTCGCCCTGCCGAGGCTTAAAAATTCCCCGGGATCTATCTCGTATTCGGCATTCAGATCCCATACCGACCAGTCGTTGCCCGAGGGTATGTTAAAACGCTTTCGCGGGTTAACGCTTATTAACTCAATCAGCTTGTCCAGACCTATGATACCTTTTTTCACCAGCTCCGTGTAGAGCAGGGGGAAGGCGGTCTCAAGCCCCACGATGCCGAAGGCGCTCTTTTCGAGACCCTTGGATTTCTCCTCCTCGGAGTGCGGAGCGTGGTCTGTGGCTATCATATCAATGGTGCCGTCCATGATGCCCATGATGAGAGCAAGTCGGTCCGCTTCGCTGCGCAGAGGCGGATTCATTTTGAAGCGCCCCTCCTCTCTGAGGTCGGCGTCCGTCAGCAGAAGATAGTGGGGTGCGGTCTCGCAGGTGACGTCAACACCCTCTGCCTTGGCTCTGCGGATGGCAGCCACGCTCTCCTTCGCGGAGATATGGCACACATGGTAGGCGCAGCCTGTCTCCTTTGCAAGACGCAGGTCACGCTCTATCTGCAGGTACTCGCTTTCGGAGCAGATACCTCTGTGACCGTGCTCTGCGGCGTATTTTCCCTTGTGGATGTATCCGCCTTCCAGAAGCTCGTTCACCTCGCAGTGGGCGACTATCAGCTTCCCCAGTGCTCCGGCCCTGAGCATTGCCTGCCGCATCATTTCCTCGCTCTGCACGCCCCTTCCGTCGTCGGAGAAGGCGACGGCGTCGGAAAGCTCTTCAAAATCACAGAGCGTCTCGCCCTTTTCCCCCACGGTGATGGCGGCGTAGGGGTAAACGTCAATGACGGCGTCCCGCTTTATTATGTCCGTCTGAGCCCTGAGATGCTCCGCGCTGTCCGGCACGGGGCTGAGATTGGGCATGGTGCATACTGCGGTGTAGCCGCCCCGGGCTGCCGCCAGAGAGCCGCTGCGTATGGTCTCCTTATAAGAAAATCCCGGCTCTCTGAAATGTACATGAACATCACAAAAACCGGGAAAAACAGAGTATTCGGTTGAGGCACCGGCGGAAAGCTCCGAAAAAGAAGCTGCTCTCTCAGGAATGGAATTTACATTGTACTTGAGCATCTGCATGGCTTTCTCCTGAACGCAAAAAATGTCCCGCCGAGAGGCAAGACATACTCAAAGAAGGACATGGCGGAGCCATATCCGAACTATCCCATTCATATCTTGCCGATCTCGCTGTATCGACTTAAAGACCATAAGAATTATACCACAATTACACCCGGTGTCAATTGTGAAAAACGTAAAACAAAAGACCGTAATTCTACGGTCTTTTGTACTCGTTTATAGCTTTGCGACAAGGGCTCTGAGAGCTTTTCCCCTGTGCCCGATGCGGTTCTTCTCCTCCGGAGAAATCTGCGCAGCGGTGCAGCCCGACTCGGGCAGATAAAACAGGGGATCGTAGCCGAAGCCGCCCTCTCCCTGCGGCTCAAGGGCAATCTCGCCGAAGAAATATTCCTCTGAGGTGACGAGTCTACCGTCGGGGTAGGCAAGAGCTACGGCGCAGGTGTAGTGAGCTTTTCTGTTTTCCTCGCCGCTGAGCTTTTCCAGCAGCAGAAGGTTATTTGCCGCATCGTCTCCGTGATGACCGCAGAAGCGGGCGGAGAATATGCCGGGTGCGCCGCCCAGCGCATCCACGCAGATGCCGCTGTCGTCGGCAATGGCGCAGCAGCCGGACAGCTCCGCCAGCTCACGGGCCTTCTTTACGGCGTTTTCCATGAAGGTGCTTCCGTCCTCCACGGTCTCATGCTCGATACCCGCCTCACTCATGGATTGAATGTCGCCGAAGAAGGGACGGAGCACGGATTTTATCTCAACAAGCTTGTGCCTGTTGTTTGAGGCAATAATAAGCTTCATAGGAGCTCCTGTCAGAACAGACCGGAGATGACTCCGTTTTCGTCCACGTCTATCTTTTCTGCGGCGGGCACCCTGGGCAGACCGGGCATGGTCATGATGTCGCCGGTGAGAGCCACGATAAAGCCTGCGCCCGCGGATACCTTCACGTTCTTGATAGTGACGGTGAAATCCTCGGGAGCGCCGAGCTTCGCGGGGTCGTCGGAGAAGCTGTACTGGGTCTTTGCCACGCAGACCGGGAGCTTGTCATAGCCCAGCTCCGTGAGGGTCTTTATCTGCTTTGCGGCGGCGGGCAGAACGGCAATGTCTCTGCCTCCGTAGATGCGTGTGGTGAGAGCTCTGAGCTTTTCCTCGATGCTCATGTCAAGCTCGTAGCTGAAGCGGAAATCGCCCTGCTCCTCCTCGCAGAGACGCACAACCTCTCTTGCAAGAGCCTCGCCGCCCTTGCCGCCCTCTGCCCATACGGTGGAGAGCACCACATTCACGCCCAACTCCCTGCATTTTGCAATGATGAAGTCTATCTCGCTGTCGGTGTCCGTGGGGAAGCGGTTGACAGCCACGACACAGGGCAGACCGTAGACGTTTTTGATATTGGAGACATGGCGCAGAAGATTGGGAACGCCCCTGCCCAGAGCCTCAAGGTCCTCGTGACCCAGCTCTGTCTTGGGCAGACCGCCGTGCATCTTGAGGGCACGCACCGTGGCGACGATGACCACTGCGTCGGGGGTGAGACCGGACATACGGCACTTTATGTCGAGGAACTTCTCAGCACCCAAGTCGGCGCCGAAGCCCGCCTCGGTGACGGTGTAGTCGCCCATCTTGAGAGCCATCTTGGTGGCGATGACGCTGT
Source organism: Oscillospiraceae bacterium (assembly GCA_021442665.1). Classification (GTDB taxonomy): domain Bacteria; phylum Bacillota; class Clostridia; order Oscillospirales; family Oscillospiraceae; genus F23-B02. Next base: position 16,241 of record JABUSQ010000132.1, on the reverse strand, counting down.
TGCAGCCGTGGGCGATATTGGCGAAGGGACCGCCGTGAACAAAGGCGGGAGTACCCTCCAGAGTCTGCACCAGATTGGGCTTCATTGCATCCTTGAGGAGAGCGGCCATGGCTCCCACGGCCTTCAGATCGCCTGCGGTGACGGGCTTGTCGTCGTAGGTGTAGCCCACGATGATACGGGAGAGCCTCTCCTTCAGGTCGGTGATGGAGCCGGCGAGGCAGAGGATAGCCATGATCTCGCTGGCAACGGTGATGTCGAAGCCGTCCTCACGGGGGGTGCCGTTGGGCTTGCCGCCGAGACCGTCCACGAGGAAGCGGAGCTGACGGTCGTTCATATCGACACAGCGCTTCCAGGTGATCTTGCGCACGTCGATGCCGAGAGCGTTGCCCTGCTGAATGTGGTTATCCAGCATGGCAGCCAGCAGATTGTTAGCGGCACCGATGGCGTGGAAGTCGCCGGTGAAGTGGAGGTTTATATCCTCCATGGGCACGACCTGAGCATAACCGCCGCCGGCGGCTCCGCCCTTGACGCCGAATACGGGGCCGAGGGAGGGCTCACGCAGGGCCACGGTGACCTTCTTGCCGATGCGGCTGAGACCGTCGGCAAGACCTATGGTGGTGGTGGTTTTTCCCTCGCCTGCGGGAGTGGGGGTTATGGCGGTGACCAGCACCAGTCTGCCGTTCTTTTTCTCGGTTTTGAGCAGGCTCAGATCGATCTTTGCCTTGTATCTGCCGTACTGCTCAAGATAGTCCTCACCGATGTCCGCCTTCTTTGCGATCTCGGTTATGGGCTGCATTCTGCACTGCTGTGCTATCTCAATATCAGAAAGAAATGCCATGATGCTTCTCCTTATTTAAAGTAATTGACGGCGGATGCGAACATCTTCATGTCGTAGACGCCGGGGACATTTTTGTAGAGGTCCGCACCGATGCGCTCGGCGTGTCCCATCTTGCCGAAGACTCTGCCGTCGGGGGAGGTCATGCCCTCAATGGCGAGCATGGAGTTGTTGGGATTGAACTGCACATCGTCCGTGGCTTTGCCCTCAAAATCAACGTACTGCGTTGCTATCTGACCCTTGGCAGCCAGCTCCTTCAGGAGCTTTTCCTCTGCCAGCAGGCGGCCCTCGCCGTGGGAGATGGGTACGCTGTAGATATCTCCCACCCTGCAGCCGGAAAGCCAGGGCGACAGATCGGACGCTACACGAACCCGGACTATCTTGGACTGGTGGCGGGCGATGGTGTTGAAGGAGAGGGTGGGGCAACTCTCATCGGTATCGATGATTTTTCCGTAGGGGACGAGACCCAGCTTTATAAGCGCCTGGAAGCCGTTGCAGATGCCGCACATGAGTCCGTCACGGCGCTCCAGCAGAGCAGTGACCTCTTCTCTGACGGCGGCGTTGCGGAAAAATGCGGTAATGAATTTACCGCTGCCGTCGGGCTCGTCACCGCCGGAGAAGCCGCCGGGGATGAACACCATCTGGCTGCTGCGGAGGCTTTTTGCAAAGCTGTCCACGCTGCGGGAAATGGCATCGGCGCTGAGATTCCGTATGACCGTTATCTCGGGCTCGGCTCCTGCATCACGCATGGCCTTTGCCGAGTCAAACTCGCAGTTGGTGCCGGGGAACACGGGGATAAGCACTTTGGGCTTTGCCGTTCTGACTGCGGGAGCCTTCACGGCTCCGGAAACGAAGGACACGGTCTCTATGGTCTTGCCCTCGGAGGGGATATTGCAGGGGTAGACACTCTCCAGCTTGTCCTCGTAGGCGGAAACGAGCCTGTCCATATCCACTGAGAAATCTCCGAAGCGGATGGAGCTGCAGGCGCAGGTTCTGCCAAGAGGGGTACCGACGCTCACGTCCTCGGTGAGCTCGAGAATGAAGGAGCCGTAGCTGTAGCCGAAGATGTCCGTCATGGAGACGTCCGCGTCAAAGCAGAAGCCCAATCCGTTGCCCAGACACATCTTCAGCACTGCCTCGGCGGCTCCGCCGTAGCCGGGTGTGTAGGCGGCGCTTACCTTGCCGGCACGCATGAGAGCTGTGACCTCGGCGAAATTTTTCTTCAGGCTTTCGGCGGTGGGAAGACCCTTTGAGTCATACACGGGTCTGAGGATAACGACCCTGCTGCCTGCTGCTTTGAATTCGTTTGAAATAATATTTCCCGTCTTTTCTGTGGTGACGGCGAAGGAGATAAGCGTGGGGGGAACATGAAGCTCCTCAAAGCTTCCGCTCATGGAGTCCTTGCCTCCGATGGCGCCCACGCCCAGCTCTGTCTGAGCCTTGAAGGCGCCCAGCAGCGCGCTCAGGGGCTTTCCCCAGCGGTAGGGGTCCTTGTTCAGACGCTGGAAGTATTCCTGAAAGCTGAGGTAAACGTCCTCAAAGGCCGCACCCGTGGCTACGAGCTTGCAGACGCTCTCTGCAACGGCAAGATATGCTCCGCAGTAGGGACTTTTCTCGGAGATAAAGGGGTTGAAGCCCCATGCCATGAGGGAACAGTCGTCGGTGTGAGCCTTTTCGAGGGATATCTTCTGCACCATTGCCTGAATGGGGGTACGCTGATTCTTTCCGCCGAAGGGCATGAGCACGGTGCCTGCACCGATGGTGGAGTCGAAGCGCTCGGAGAGTCCCCGCTTGGAGCAGACGTTCAGATCTCCCGCAAGAGAAAGATAACCCTCCTCAAAGCTCTCGGGAAGCTCCTTTTCAAAGCTGACAGAGCCTGAAACTATGGCGTCAACGTGCTTTTCGGCTCCGTTCGTATTTAAAAATTCGCGGCTGATATCGGCAATTTTAGTGCCTCTCCAGCGCATCACGAGGCGGGGCTCGGCCGTCACCCTTGCCAGCACCGTAGCCTCGAGGTTCTCGGCTGCGGCAAGCTCCATGAAGCGCCGCTCGTCCTTTGCCTCAATGACCACTGCCATGCGCTCCTGAGACTCGCTGATGGCAAGCTCCGTGCCGTCAAGACCCTCGTACTTCTTGGGGACAACGTCAAGGTCTATGTCAAGACCGTCGGCAAGCTCGCCAACGGCAACGGATACGCCGCCTGCGCCGAAGTCGTTGCAGCGGAGTATCATACGACTGGCCTCGGCGTTACGGAAGAGACGCTGAAGCTTTCTCTCCTCCGGGGCATTGCCCTTCTGAACTTCTGCACCGCAGCTCTCAAGGGATTCCACCGTGTGGGATTTGGAGGAGCCGGTGGCTCCGCCACAGCCGTCACGGCCGGTTCGTCCGCCAAGAAGAATGACGAGGTCGCCGTCCTTGGGACATTCACGGCGGACATTTTCCGCAGGGGCGGCGGCGATGACTGCGCCCACCTCCATGCGCTTTGCCATGTAGCCGGGATGATACAGCTCGTCCACGATGCCCGTGGCAAGACCTATCTGATTGCCGTAGGAGGAGTAGCCTGCGGCGGCGGTGGTGACGATGGTGCGCTGAGGGAGCTTGCCTCTGAGAGTTTCGCTCACGGGCTTCAGAGGATCGGCGGCTCCGGTAAGACGCATTGCGCCGTAGACATAGCTTCTGCCGGAGAGGGGATCGCGGATAGCGCCGCCTATACAGGTGGCGGCACCGCCGAAGGGCTCTATCTCCGTGGGGTGGTTGTGAGTTTCGTTCTTGAACAGCAGAAGCCAGGGCTCTTCAATGCCGTCAACGCTGACGTTTATCTTCACCGTGCAGGCGTTTATCTCGTCGGACTCGTCCAGCTTCGCAAGCTTTCCCTCTTTTTTGAGCTGACGCACGGCCAAGGTGGCGATATCCATGAGATTCACGGGCTTGGTTCTGCCCAGAGTCCTTCTGGTCTCCAGATACTTCTCGTAGGTCGCCTGAATGTCACTGTCCTCAAAGCTTACGCTGTCGATGGTGGTCATGAAGGTGGTGTGCCTGCAGTGATCCGACCAGTAGGTGTCTATCATGAGGATCTCCGTGACGGTGGGTTCACGGTTTTCGCTTCTGAAATAACGCTGGCAGAAGCAGATGTCGTCAAAATCCATGGCGAGACCGTAGGCCTTGATGAAGTCACGAAGCTCCTGCTCGCCCATGCTGCCGAAGCCCGTGAGGGTCTTTACCGGGGCAGGAATCTCGTACTCCGTTTTCAGAGTTTCGGGGAGCTCCATGGCGGCTTCCCTCGCCTCCACGGGGTTGATGACGTATTTTTTTATCTCTCTTAGCTCTGCCTCGCTGAGCTCTCCGGAGAGCACGTACACCTTTGCGGTGCGCACATCGGGACGCTCGCCCTGAGAGATTATCTGTATGCACTGAGCTGCGCTGTCGGCACGCTGGTCAAACTGACCCGGGAGATATTCCACGGCGAAGACCGTACCCTCTGCGCAGAGCATGTCGCTTATAATGTCCACCTGGGGCTCGGAGAAAACGGTGGTCTTGGCATACTCGAAAAGCTCGGCAGCGATGTTTTCCACATCGTAGCGGTTGATTACCCGAACGTCCGTGAGGGAGGCGATGCCCAGCAGATTTCTTGCATCGGAGAGGAGACTCTTTGCCTCGTAGGCGAGCTCTTTTTTCTTTTCGACAAAAACTCTGTATACCATCATTCAGCCTCCCCGTAAACCATAAGAGCACGGGCTCCGATGTCGTGTCTGTAAAATGCGTTGCCGAAGCTGATGCGGGAGACCTTCTCATAGGCTGAGTCTATCGCCCCGGGCAGGGTATCGCAGACTGCGGTCACGCCCAGAACACGCCCGCCGGAGGTGAGAAGCTTTCCGTCCTCAAGCTTTGCGCCTGCGACGTATACGTCGTCACGGATGGCCTCGGGGATGCTGATCTCGAAGCCCTTTTCGTAGCTCACGGGATAGCCTTCCGACGCCATGACCACACAGCAGGCGTTTTTGCCGGAGAATTTTACCTCTGCGTCGGCGAGAGTGCCGTTTGTAACCGCCTGCATGACGGTGAGCAGATCGCTCTCCAGCAGAGGCAGGACGACCTGAGTTTCGGGGTCACCGAAGCGGCAGTTATATTCAATGACCCTTGCGCCCTTGGGCGTAAGCATAAGACCGAAGTACAGACAGCCCCTGAAGGCTCTGCCCTCCGCCTTCATAGCCGCCACGGTGGGCAGGAATATCTTTTCCATGCACTCTGCGGCTGCAGCCTCGGTGTAGTAGGGGTTGGGAGCAACGGTGCCCATGCCCCCGGTGTTGAGGCCTCTGTCTCCGTCGAAGGCACGCTTGTGATCCATGGAGGAGACCATGGGAACCACGGTCTCACCGTCGGTGAAGGACAGAACGGATACCTCGGGGCCTGTGAGGAATTCCTCGATGACCACACGGCTGCCGCTTTCGCCGAAGGCGCCCTCCAGCATCATGGAGCGCACGGCTGTCTCTGCCTCCTCCCGGGTCTCGGCGATGATGACTCCCTTGCCCAGAGCAAGTCCGTCCGCCTTGATGACGGTGGGGAGAGCGCAGGTCTTCACATATTCAAGGGCAGCAACCGCGTCGGAGAAGACCTCGTACTCCGCCGTGGGGATGCCGTATTTTTTCATGAGCTCCTTGGAGAAGACCTTGCTGCCTTCGATGATGGCTGCCTTGCTGTCGGGACCGAAGCAGGGTATGCCCGCCCCGTTCAGCGCGTCCACGCAGCCCAGCACCAGAGGATCGTCGGGAGCAACCACTGCGTAGTCTATCTCATTCTCGGCCGCGAACCTCACGATGCCCTCAATGTCCTTTGCACCGATATTGACGCAGGTCGCATCACGGGCTATACCTCCGTTGCCGGGGAGAGCAAATATCTCCTCCGCCGCAGGATTTTCCCTGAGCTTCTTTATGATGGCGTGTTCCCGTCCGCCGCCGCCTACAACAAGAATTTTCATGCTTTTTCTCCTATTAATGGTGGAAAAGTCTCATGTGGGTGAAGGCCATGACCATGTTGTACTTATCACAGCATTCAATGACCAGATCGTCACGGATAGAGCCGCCGGGCTGGGCGACATACTTTACGCCGCTGCGTCTGGCGCGCTCGATGTTGTCGAAGAAGGGGAAGAATGCATCGCTGCCCAGAGCTACGCCCTCCACGGTGTCAAGGTAGGCTCTGGCCTCCTCGGCGGTGAGAGGCTCGGGACGGACGGTGAAATATTTCTGCCAGTTGCCCTCTGCGCAGACGTCCTCCTCGTTCTTGTTGATGTAGCCGTCGATGACATTGTCACGGTCGGCACGGCCCAGCTCGGGTCTGAAGGGGAGATTCAGGACCTTGTCGCACTGACGCAGGAACCAGGTGTCTGCCTTGCTGCCTGCAAGACGGGTGCAGTGGATGCGGGACTGCTGTCCTGCGCCCACGCCGATGGCCTGACCGTCCACGGCAAAGCAGACGGAGTTGGACTGGGTGTACTTCAGGGTTATGAGAGCCACTATGAGGTCACGGCGGGCGCTCTCGGGGAGCTCCTTATTGGCGGTGACCAGCTCCTGAAGAAGCTCGCTGCCGATCTTGAAGTTATTGCGTCCCTGTTCGAAGGTAACGCCGAAAACCTGCTTGTGCTCCGCCTCTGCGGGTACGAAGCCGGGGTCGATCTTAACGATGTTGTAGCTGCCCTTACGCTTGGTCTTGAGTATCTCCAGCGCCTCGGGCTCGTAGCCGGGGGCGATGATGCCGTCAGAGACCTCACGCTTGATGATGTTGGCGGTGGTGACGTCGCAGACATCGGAGAGGGCAATCCAGTCGCCGAAGGAGCACATTCTGTCGGTGCCTCTGGCTCTGGCATAGGCGCAGGCGATGGGGGACTCGTCCAGACCCTCGATGTCGTCCACGAAGGCGGCTCTCTTGAGCTTATCGCTGAGAGGCAGACCGCAGGCGGCGCTGGTGGGGCTGACGTGCTTGAAGGAGGCGGCGCAGGGCAGACCGGTTGCCTCCTTCAGCTCCCTGACGAGCTGCCAGGAATTGAAGGCGTCGAGAAAGTTGATGTAGCCGGGGCGTCCGGAGAGTATCTCTATGGGCAGCTCGCTGCCGTCGTGCATGTATATTTTAGCGGGCTTCTGATTGGGGTTGCAGCCGTATTTAAGCTCAAATTCTTTCATGTGGCACCTCACTTGTTCTTGTTTATAAGACGGGTCTCGGTCTCACCGGTGGCGAGATCGGTGTAGCGGACGTAGAGGGATATCTTATTCGCCTCGTCAAGGTTAGACCAGAGCTGCTCGGTGAATACGTCGATGTCATCGGGAACAGCCATACGCTCGGGCTCGCCCTGGAAGGTGGGGATGGGGCTTCCGTCGGTGACGTAGGTGTGGAGGAAGTGACCCAGACCGGGGATTGCGGCGTAGGAGAAGAGGTAGCGGTTGCAGGCACTGCCCTCAGGGTCGGCACTCTTGAGAATGCTCATCTCGTAGGTGAAATCGCCGTTTTCAAAGGTGAGCATGCCGCTGATGCGGGGGGTGAGATTGGGAGCGTCGGGCTCAAACTCGCGGCTGCGGAGAGAGCAGTTGAAGTGCTTGCCCGCCCTGAGACCCTCGACAACGGTGTCGGTCTGGTCGCCGTTGGTGACCACGAGCTTGTTCTCGTACTCACGCACGGCTGCGTAGATGATGAGGCTGGGGTCGGACACCTTGCTCTCGTCGAAGGGCTTGGTGAACACGGCACCGTTTTCCTCGGTGAAGATGCGGTTGCGGCTGTTTTCGCTGCGTCCCATGATGAAGTATGCGGCGACTGCCTTACTTGCGTCGGGGGTCTTGCCGATGACGATGCCTCTGCCGACGTAGGGATTTCCGCCCATGAGCTCTGCGGGGGTGCTGATTCTGTAAATATCCATTTTCAATCTCCGTTTCTTATTCTGCCTGCGGCTATCTCCGCAGCTTCGGGGAGCAGTATCCATTCTGCCTGCTCCATCACACGCTTCTGTAAAACCTCGGGGGTATCGCCGTCGAGTATCTCCACGGCCTTCTGGAGGATTATCCGTCCGCCGTCGGGGATCTCGTTGACGTAGTGTACCGTTGCTCCCGTGACCTTAACTCCGTAGGCGAGGGCAGCCTCGTGGACTCTGAGTCCGTAGAAGCCCTTTCCGCAGAAGGAAGGGATGAGGGAGGGGTGGACGTTTATGATGCGCAGAGGCCATTTTGCCGTAAAATCTGCGCTGAGTATGCTCATAAAGCCCGCAAGAATTATCATTTCGATGCCTCTTGAGGCCAGCTCTGCGGAGATGCGCTCCTCGAATTCCGCCTGAGAGGAGCAGTCTCTGCGGCTGACGACGGCGGTGTCGATGCCCGCCGCCTCCGCACGCTTCAAAGCAAAGGCTCCGGGGTTGGAGGACAGCACCAGTGAAAGCTCGCAGCTTTTTATAACGCTGCCGCGGGCGTCTATGAGCGCCTGCAGATTGGTGCCGCCGCCGGATACGAAGACGGCTGTCCTTACCTTGTCGCTCATGCCTTATCCTTTCTGCCGACCATGCCCAGCACCGGCAGGAGCATGGCTCCCAGAGTGTTGCCCAGCAGCACCAGCAGGATGAAGACAAAGGCGTCGGGGCTTATGATGCCTGCCATGGCGAAGTATACCATGTCCGCTATTGAGTGCTCAAAGCCACTGAGAATGAACACGGGGACGCAGAAGAGTACGCCTGCCAGGGTGTTCTTCTCGCGGAAGGTGCTGACGGCGATGTACATGAGTATGCCGCAGAAGAAGCCCCGCACCAGAGTGCTGTACGCGGTCTGGGTGAGCTTTGCGGTGCAGAGGGTCAGAGCCGTCTCGCCGAGGTTCGCCAGTGCCGACCTGATGAGAAGCCCGAAAAGAAGGCTGCCGATCACATTGCCCAGCAGGCCCAGAAGCAGAGAGGAGACGTCCTCCCGGCTGTGCTTTTCGGGGATGAAGCCTATTCTGCCGGTGTAGAGGTTATAGCCCTTGAGGCAGATGGTTATGAGAGCCACGGAGAAGAGCACCGCGCCTATCACTCTGTTTTCGCAGGCGAGAAATACGCTGCAGCCTATGGAGATGACCACGGCGGAGCGGATACCGTCGAAAACCTTGTTCAGCATAACCGTATCTTCTCCTCTCCGGCGACTATCTCGCCCATGATGTATGCGTCCTCACCGCTGCTGCGGAGGATATCGAGAGCCGTCTCCGCATCCTCCCTTGCCACCACCACGCTCATGCCGACGCCCATGTTGAAGGTGTTGAACATATCACGCTCGGGGATGCCTCCCTTTTCGGCGATGAGCTCAAAAACGGGAAGAACACGGACATCTGCCTTGCGGATGCAGGCGCAGAGCCCGTCGGGTATGCTGCGGGGGATATTCTCGTAGAAGCCACCGCCGGTTATGTGGGAAACGCCCTTCACCTTCACCTTGCCGAAGAGCTCCAGCATGGGCTTAACATAGATTTTGGTGGGGGTGAGGAGAACCTCGCCGATGCTTTTGCCGCCCAGCTTTTCGCAGGGGCTCTTGATATCGGTGTTTTCCACGTCAAAGACCTTGCGCACCAGAGAAAAGCCGTTGGAGTGGACTCCGCTGGAGGGCAGGGCGATGATAAGATCGCCTGCGGTCATGCTGCTGTTGTCCAGAATCTCGTCCTTCTCGACAACGCCCACGCTGAAGCCCGCAAGGTCATATTCGTCAATGGGATAAAAGCCGGGCATCTCCGCAGTTTCACCGCCGATGAGAGCGGCACCGGACTGAACACAGCCCTCGGCAACGCCGGCGACTATCTGCTCGATGCGTTCGGGATAATTCCTGCCGCAGGCGATGTAATCAAGGAAGAACAGGGGCCTTGCGCCGCAGCAGATGATGTCGTTGACACACATGGCAACGCAGTCGATGCCTACGGTGTCGTGTCTGTCCATTAAAAATGCCATCTTGAGCTTGGTGCCGACACCGTCGGTGCCGGATACCAGCACGGGCTTTTTCATGCCCTCGGGAAGCTCAAAAAGACCGCCGAAGCCTCCGATATCGGAGACTACGCCGCCTGTAAGGGTGCGGGCGATGTGCGATTTCATAAGCTCGACCGCCCGGTAACCGGCCTGAATATCGACGCCGGCTGCCGCATATGAAGCGGAATGACTGGTACTCATGTTTTAACCTCTTTATTCTCTTATTCTCTCTTAATGCTGCACTACTCAGGCAATTTCCCTGATGGTGGAAACTGCCTGAGTATTGCGACGGTGATTACGGTGATTATTCTCTGCCGGTCCAGCAGTAGGTACAGAGCTTTTCTCTGTCCATGCCGATGGCCTCCAGCAGGCCCTCCAGAGACTGATAGCCCATGGAGTCGAAGCCCAGCTTTTTGCTGATGGCGCCGAGGAGGCACTTGCCTCTCTCGGTGGAGGAGTCGGCGTACTCCTCAAGATGCTTCTCGCCCTCCTCGCCCTCGAGCTCGAGGATGATCCGACGAGCCAGAAGCTCTCTGTCGGAGTTGGAGCGGGAGAAGTTCAGATACTTGCAGGCGTACATGATGGGAGGGCAGGCGGAGCGCATATGAACCTCTTTGGCGCCGGATTCATAGAGGAAGTCAACGGTGCCCTGAAGCTGAGTGCCCCGGACGATGGAGTCGTCCACGAAAAGCAGCTTCTTTCCGGCGATGAGCTCCTTTACGGGGATCTGCTTCATCTTTGCCACCTGCTCGCGGATGTCTTGATTTGCGGGCATGAAGGAGCGGGGCCAGGTGGGTGTGTACTTTACGAAGGGACGGGCATAGCTCTGACCGCTTTTGTTGGCGTAGCCGATGGCGTGGGGTACGCCGGAATCGGGAACGCCGGCAACGTAGTCCACCTCGGGAAGAGTGCCGTTCTCCAACTCGCTTCTTGCCATGATGCTGCCGTTGCGGTAGCGCATGACCTCCACGTTGATGCCTTCGTAGTCTGAGTTGGGATAGCCGTAGTAGCTCCAGAGGAAGGAGCAGATGCGCATTTTGTCCCCGGCGGGAGCGAGGGTCTCAAAGCCCTCCGCCGTGACGGAGACTATCTCTCCGGGACCCAGCTCATAGACGCCCTCGTAGCCCAGCTTTTCGTAGGCGAAGGACTCAAAGGATACGCAGCAGCCGTCCTCCTTTTTGCCCACGAGAATGGGAAGCCTGCCCACCTTGTCACGGGCGGCTACGATGCCCTCACGGGTGAGCAGCACGATGGTTGCCGAGCCGTCTATCTCCTCCTGCGCATGGCGTATGCCCTCAACGAGAGTGCCCTTCTGATTGATAAGAGCCGCCACCAGCTCCGAGGAGTTGACATTGCCGGAGCTCATGGCCATGAACTGATGTCCGTGGTCGGAGTAATACTTTTCCACAAGCTGCTCGGCGTTGTTGATGATGCCCACGGTAGATATGGCGTAGAGTCCCAGATGAGAGCGTACCAGCAGGGGCTGGGGGTCGGTATCGCTGATACAGCCGATGCCGATGGTGCCGTGGAACTTCTCCATATCCTTTTCGAATTTTGTGCGGAAGGGGGTGTTTTCGATGCTGTGTATCTGGCGCTGGAAGCCGTCACGCTCATCGTATATCACCATACCCGCGCGGCGTGTTCCCAGATGTGAGTGGTAATCCACGCCGAAGAATACATCCAATACGCAGTCACGCTTTGAGACTGCACCGAAGAAGCCGCCCATTATGCAAAGAACAGCTCGGACAGAGTCATGGGCTCGATGTATTCGCCGTCCTTGTAGACTCTCATGTTGCCGGAGGCAATCTCGTCGATGAGGATGACCTCGTCGCCGACGTAGCCGAACTCAAACTTGATGTCGTAGAGCTCCATGCCGCGGGCTGCCATTTCCTCGGCAACGATCTTGGTGATGACCTGAGTCTGCTCCTTCAGGGAGTCGTACTGAGCCTCGTTCATGATGCCCAGAGTCACAAGACCGTCCTTGGTGACCAGAGGATCGCCCTTGGCATCATCTTTGAAGGTGGTCTCGACGTAGTAGGGGAGGTCGGCGCCGTTCTCGACGTAATCGCAGTAGCGGCGGAAGAAGCTGCCCACTGCCTTGCGGCGGCAGATGACCTCAAGACCGTGACCGAATACACGGGCGGGGAGCACCTCCATGGTGCAGTCGTCAAGATCGGCGGAAACGTAATGGGTCTTGATGCCTGCTGCCTTGAGCTTCTCAAAGAAATATATGGACATACGGAGATTTACTCTGCCAACGCCCTCGATGGTGAGACCGATGGAATTTTCGCCGGGATCGAACACGCCGTCCTTGCCGGTGCAGTCGTCCTTGAACTTGAGCAGGTAGTTGCCGTTTTCAAGGGCGAAGACGTTCTTGGTTTTTCCAGTGTAAATGAGTTCCATTTTTGTTTCCTCCGAATTTTCAGATTTTGATAGATTTGATCATCAGATTTTATTTAAAACTTCCTGATCCTTGATTAAGACCTTTTCGGCGTCTGCTCTGCGCCTTGCGTCCAGCTTTTCGGCAAGGCAGGCGTCCTCAAGGGAGAGTATCTGCACACAAAGTAAAGCGGCATTGACTGCTCCGTTAATTGCAACGGTGGCTACAGGTATGCCCGAGGGCATCTGTACCGTTGACAGGAGAGCGTCCATGCCGTCAAGCTGTGCAGATTTTATGGGTATTCCGATAACGGGAACAGTGGTGGAGGCTGCTATAGCCCCTGCAAGGTGTGCCGCCATGCCTGCGGCTGCAATAATTGCGCCGAAGCCGTTTTCTCTGGCGTTCAGGGCAAAGTCTCTCGCCTGTACGGGCGTACGGTGAGCGGAGTAGACGTGTACCTCGAAGGGTACGCCGAACTCTCTGAGGGTGTCGACGGCCTTCTGCACTACGGGCAGATCGCTGTCGCTTCCCATGACAATTCCGATCTTTTTCATTGCTGTCCTCCTGAAAACAATAAACGGACGTACTCGCGCCACGCTTATGGTAAAAAGTACGCCCAGACGGTCGGCTTATCGGTACTGCGGGTCCATGTGGTGCTCCACAAGGCCTTCGCCTCTTCCGTCAGAGCCCGCAGACACTTCAAATTTACGAAATGATAATATCACAAAAAGCAAAGGAAAGTCAATAATCCGCAGAGCTTCAGTTTGGACATTTTTACTTACTCGTGAAGCATAATTTTGTGCAATTTGTCGGGAGAACCGCAGACGAGGAAATTGATGGAAAACAGCATATACACATTGCACAAGCTGTATATTGACAAAAAATTATTATTGTTTAATATAATAAGTTTAGTATGCCGACGTATTTTGTCCATACTTTTAAGCGCAATCTGTATACTATCCGGCAGCAGGACGCTGCTGCGGGAAAAAATAAATTGTAGGGGATAAAAAATTGAAAGATTTAAAGCACCTTATTTACTTTGAGAAGCTTCTCGAAGACTCAAACAACGAGCTTATCGCTCAGGCAAAGGAAGACGGACGCATCTGTGTTGCCTACACCTGCGAAAACATTCCCGAGCCCCTTGTAAATCTGGACGGTACCTTCTCCGTCCGTCTGAGAGCACCCCGCACGGGCTCCATGGAGATGGCTACCTACTATCTCACCAGCTTCCTGTGCGAGTACTCCAGAGCCCTGCTGGAGAGAGCCATTGAGGGCGGCTTCAGCTATGCCGACTGCGTTATCACTCCCGACGGCTGCACCATGATGAACCGCTGCGTGGAGAACATGGAGCTGCTCAATACCACCGGCAAGGATAACGACAGGTTCTTCTACGAGTACATGGAGATACCCATGAAGGCAGACGACAACGGTCTGAACCTCTATGTGCTCCAGTGCAGAAACCACATCCTTAAGCCCCTCAGCGAGAACTACGGCATCGACGTATCCGACGCCGCCATCCGCAGAGCGGTAGAAAAGCATAACCGCCTGTGCGAGCTTATCCGCGCCATCGGCGAGTTCCGCAAGGAGGAGCGTCCCCGTATCACCGGCTATGAGTTTGCCGTGCTGACGCTTGCCACCTATGCCGCACCCAAGGAGCTGCTCATAGAGAAGCTGGAGGAGACGCTGGAGGAGCTCAGAACCAGAGAGCCCGATGAGAATGCCTACCGCATCCGCACCGTCGTGGTGGGCTCCGAGATGGACGACGTTGATTTCATCAAGCTGGTGGAGGACTGCGGAGCCTATGTCTGCGCAGACCGCTTCTGCGGCGGCTCCCTCCCCGGAAGAGATCCCATCGTGCTCACCGAGGACGAGGATGCTCTTACTCAGCTCTGCCGTCAGTACATGTACAGAGGCCAGTGCCCCCGTTACATGGACACCGCCAAGATGGTGGGACGCCGTGAGTATGCAAAGAGCCTCGCCGACGAGTACGGCGCCGACGGCATAATCTATGAGCAGATAAAGTTCTGCGATCCCTGGGCATACGAGAGAATGATGGGTGCTCACATCCTCGGCAACGAGTTCGGTTACCCCGTTCTGTCCGTGGACCGTCCCTACAGCATAGGCAGCTCCTTCGGCCAGCTCCGTACCCGTGTTCAGGCATTTATCGAAAGCGTTGAGATCAAGAAGATCCAGAGAGGAGATAAGTAATGTCAGATAAGCGCATCGGTGCCAAAAACTTTGGCAATATATATGTTGAGGGCAAGCGCTACAGAAGCCGCCGTGAGTGGCGTGGCGTGGTCGATACCCTCTATGACTACTCCAGATGGCTCTACAACTGGGTCAATATGTTCAGAATCGTTCTTTGCAAGCCCCGCAACGTCAAGGCCATGTTCCGCTACCGCTGGATGGCAAACTATCTCGCCGTGCCCATGATGGTAGACCGCCACACTCAGGGTCTCAGAGGCGAGCATCTCCGTATCTGCCATGCCGAGCAGGACATCATCATCGAGGACGTTGCAAAGCTGCTGGACAAGCTTTTCAGAGGCGATAAGCGCATCGGCAACGACAAGGCGTTTTCCGACAAGGTGGTTCTCATCGACGAAAACGAGATGCAGTCCATCATGATGGGCTTCCCCACCGTAGTCCCCCTCAGCCGTGAGATAGCCTCCACCTACATCCCCGTTCTGCTTAACCAGCGTGCCGCCCTGCACTACATTGACGTGGCACAGGAATTCGGTCTTGCCGGCGACGTATGCCCCATGCCCGAGGCGGAGGCAGGCGTCTCCATCGACGATGACGCTCCCATTCTGGGCTGCTGCGCCGTTCAGTGCAACACCACCTGCGACGGCTCCCTCCTCTCCAACGGCGTTATCTCCAAGCGCATGGAGTTTGAGGACGGCATCCCCGTGTTCCAGCTTGCAACTCCTCTGCGCCACACCAATGAGGACGTGCAGGAGTACGCCGCGCAGGAGATCCGCAACGCCATCGCCTTCGTGGAGGAGCACACCGGTGAGAAATGGGACTGGGACTACTACTTCGAGTGCGCAAAGCGTGTGAACTTCGCCACCAAGTGCCGTCTCGAATGGCTGGAGATGAGCAAGACCCCCTATCCTCAGGTCTTCGGCTCCAACCTCGCCCTGTACACCGAGACCAACTACATGGCCATCAGCGGCAGACTTGCCGTGTTTGAAGAGACCGACAAGAAGATAATGAAGCTGGCACGCAAGGCATATCAGAAAAAGAAGATGGCGGCCAATGAATACCGTCACAGAGCCATTATCTGGGGCGTGCAGTCCCACTACTATATGGACTTCCTGGTATGGCTGCTCAACTGCTGGGGCATCGTTCCCCTCATTGACATGCTGTCCATGGACAACACAAAGATGATCGCAGAGGAGGATACTCCCGAGAACCGTGAGCAGGCCATCTACGATATAGCCATGCTCACCGAGCAGATGATCATGCGCAACCGCACTCACGGCGGCTACAAGGTGCTGCTGGACGACCTGTGGAAGTTTGTAAACGAATTCAACGCCGATATGGTCATTCTCTGGGAGCACATGAGCTGCAAGGCTCTGGACGGCATGCACGGTCTGTTCGAGCAGAGAGCCCGTGAGCTGGGCGTGAAGCTGGTCTGGGTCTCCCACGACCTCTTCGACCCCCGTGTGGTGTCCCGTCAGGGCGTCCGCGACCAGATCAACAGCTATATGCGCACCGTTCTCGGCGAGGAGCCCGTGGATCCCACCCTCGAGTTCCTTCCCGATGAAGAGTCCTGGTAATGAAAGGAGATTACTATGTCTAAGCTCACTACAGTTCTTACAAAGACCGCTCTCTTTGGCGTCGGCTTCTTTGCGGTAACCTTCACGGCGTATTTCTTCAATCTCGACATGAAGCTCACCGCCGCCATGGAGCCCATTCTTCTGAACCACTACGACAAGATAAAGCGAGACACTCATCTGTAAGCTGAAATAAAGGAGCAGGCACACCGCGCCTGCTCCTTTTTGCTCGTCAAAGAAGTCATTTGGCTTCTTTGACGAATTTTTCGCACTCCGTTCTGCGCCTCAATGTTCGCCTGTGGC
>JABUSQ010000019.1 GCA_021442665.1 Oscillospiraceae bacterium | reverse complement strand
CAAACATATCCGCCTGTTCCGATTACCACATCAGGCTTAAACTCTCTGATGAGCTTCCTTGCCTTTATTCTTGCTCTTATCACTTTAAACACAGATTTTATATTATGCAGGATGCCCTTCAGACTTTTGCTTCGGCTGATATTTGAAACCCTCAGGGTTTTGATTTCATAACCGCTTCTGGGTACGAGGTCCGTCTCCATATGACCCTCTGCACCTATAAACAGTATCTCGCAGTCGGGCATAAGCTGTCTTAAATAGCCTGCCACGGCGATAGCCGGATTTATATGTCCTGCCGTTCCTCCGCAGGTGAACATGAGTCTCATTGATTTTCCTCCGATTCAGCCCGCCCTTGCCGCGGGTTATGTCAGAAACGATTATACACGCCCAGGAATGAAATAATTGCAAATACAAGCGATACTCCTGTGAAAAGGCAGAACAGTTCTGTTTCCTTCCACTTTTTCCCCGTCCAGCCGCCCATTTCAAGGTGGTGATGGAATGGAGCCATTTTGAAAACCCGTTTACCGTGGGTGAGTTTAAAGTAGCTGACCTGAATGATATCGGAGAGTGTTTCCCAGATAAAAACGATACCGAGAGTTACGAGGATCAATGGCATGTCGTAGGTGAAAGCAAGTGCGGATATTGCTCCTCCTAAGAACAGTGAGCCCGTGTCTCCCATAAAGCACTTTGCGGGGTGGAAGTTATACACGAGAAAGCCTATGAGTCCGCCCAACAGAGCAGATGCAAATATGCCCGGTGCAAGATAGGCCTCGCCCCATCTGAAGGTCACAAATACGAAGAACAGGCACACGGGAAGGCTTGTTCCGCTTGCAAGACCGTCAACGCCGTCGGTAATATTCACGGCGTTCACCGTACCGACAATAACGAAGGCCGCAAAGATAAGATAAAGCACCTCGGGTATATGCACTTCAAAATTCCAGAAGGGAATGTAGAGGCCCGTCCTAATGTAGCCCATTCTGCGCATAAAGAAAATGAACACTATTGAAGCAAAAAGCTGGAGCAGAAACTTAGCCTTTGCGGACAGCCCCGTATTTTGCTTTTTGCGTAGCTTTTCCCAGTCATCAAGAAATCCGATAGCGCCGAAAATAAGGGCAAAGAGCAGCACGAAAAGGTGTCTGTAATCCCCCTTAAGCGCCAGAGACGTACCTGTTGTCAGGCACACCACTATGCAGCCGGCAATGAAAATAAAGCCTCCCATTGTGGGTGTTCCCGCCTTGGAGGCGTGCCATTTGGGGCCTATTTCCTTTATCTCCTGCCCGGCCTTCATTTTGCGCAGCCATGTGATGTAAGGTCTGCCTACTATAACTGCAACCATAAAAGCCAGAACGAATGCAACTGTCATTTTAAGAGTCATCTATTCTTCCTCTTCTCTATGTGTTCTGCGACTATCTCCCGCTCGTCCATATGATGCTTTTCATGTCCGACAACCTGATAATCCTCGTGTCCCTTGCCGGCTAGTAATATTACATCATTCTCCATATGGTTGTCAATCGCCCAGCGGATGGCCTCGGCCCTGTCGCAGATGACTGTATAGGGTGCGGCGCTGTTCTGCATCCCCGCAATAATGTCATTTATTATAGCATCAGGTTCCTCGGTACGTGGATTGTCGCTGGTGACGATGGTAAAGTCCGCATTTTCCGAGGCTATTGTGCCCATGATTGGACGTTTTGTTCTGTCACGGTCTCCTCCGCAGCCAAAGAGGGCCACAACTCTGCCCTGCCCTGTGCTTTTCAGTGCCTTCAGCGCATTTTCAAGTGCGTCGGGAGTGTGGGCATAGTCTATCAGAATGGTGTAATTACCGTCGGTGGGGACAACCTCCATTCTTCCTTTAACGCCCTTTGCGTCTGCCAGTGCCTCTGCACAGTCGTAGAGACTCAGCCCCAGATTCAGTCCGCAGGCAATCACGCCCAGTGCATTGTAAACAGAGAACTGTCCGGGAATTGCAAGCCTTATCTCCGCTCTCTCGTCACCGGCAACAGCATCGAAGCTGACCGCTGATGCGGACAGTTTTATGTTTTTCGCTCGCAGAGATGCATTCTTATCTGATGCAGAGAATGTAAACACATCGCATTCTGCGTTAATCTTCATTGTCTCAAACCACTTGTCATCCATATTTAAGCATCCGCATCTGCACATGGAGAACAGTCTCGCCTTTGCCCGGGCATATTCCTCCATGGTCTTATGGAAATCGAGGTGATCCTGAGTTAGATTTGTGAATACTCCGATATCAAAAGCAACTCCGGCCACCCGGTCAAGCTGCAGAGAATGGGAGGATACCTCCATTACAACGTAGCTGCAGCCGGCATCCAGCATACTGCGGAAGAGGCTCTGCAGTTCACAGCTTTCGGGCGTTGTGCGTTCGGAATGGATATGCTCCTGCCCTATCATATTGCCGTTGGTGCCGATAAGTCCGACCTTTGCTCCCAGCTTAGTCTCCAGCATATGCTTCAGCAAATAGGTGGTAGTGGTCTTCCCGTTGGTACCCGTGACGCCGATTATCTTCATATGTTCTGCGGGAGCTCCATAAAAATCACGGCTGGCAATTGCAAGTGCAAGCCTGCTGTCCTTAACTATGACGTAGGGTATTGCGTTTTCAGGTGCAATCTGGCATATCACCACGGTCGCACCCATGTCCGCCGCCGCAGAAATAAATCTGTGACCGTCGGACTCAAATCCGACCACGGCAAAGAAGGCATCTCCCCGCTTTGTACATCTTGAATCGTAGCTGACTCCTCCTATTTCAGTTTCGGGGTCGGCGTGCAGCTCAAGCACCTCAAGATTTTTGATAAGTTCCTTCAGCTTCATAAACTCATTCCTTTTCTAAATATCTCCCCGGCAGCACGTTGTGAATATTTATTATACACCGTATTGCCATTATCATCAAGAACCACTTTTACATCTTGCGGTTATTGCTGTAAACGCAAGATTGCCGCACACCGGCATCAGAATCAGTGTGCGGCTATGATTATTTCGCCATATTACCTTTTGCATATATTTACGATGGCATTAATTTACACCTTCTCGGCTACACGAAGCTTTGCGCTTCTTGACCTTGGGTTTTCCTTAAGCTCATCCTCTCCCGGAGTAACGGGCTTTCTGTGTACGTTCTTCAGCGTCTGCACGAAGCCGCAGACGCATATCGGTGCCTCTCTGGGGCAGGTACATCCGTTTTCTCTTGCGGCTATGGAGGTTTTTACAATCCTGTCCTCGAGGGAGTGGAAGCTGATTACGCAGAGCCTTCCGCCCTTATTTAGCTTATCCGGTGCGGTCTTCATCATCTCAGCAACCGCTCCCAGCTCATCGTTTACAGCTATTCTTATTGCCTGAAAGCTTCTCTTCGCAGGATGCTGCTTTTCCCTGAGTGCGGCGGCAGGCATGGCAGATTTAATTACATCAACCAGTTCAAGGGTAGTTTCCAGCGGCTTTTCAGCTCTTCTTTCCGCTATCCTCGATGCTATGCGGCGTGCGTATCTCTCTTCACCGTAGTCACGCAGGATGCGCAGCAACTCTTCTTCTGGCCATTCGTTCACAACATTCCACGCAGTAAATGCGCTTGTGTTGTCCATCCGCATATCCAGCGGTGCATCATTCATATACGAAAAACCCCGCTCTGTTTCATCAAGCTGCGGTGATGATACTCCGAGGTCAAACAGCATTCCGTCAACGCCGTCTATGCCGAGCTCATCAAGAACATCTGCCACCTCGCTGAAATTTCGGTGAACTAGAGTTAACCTGTCCCCGTACTGTTCGAGGCGTTTTCCCGCACGCTCAATTGCACTGGGGTCACGGTCAATGCCTATAAGACGCCCGGTAGTCAGTCGCATAAGTATCTGCTCCGAGTGTCCCCCCATGCCCAGAGTTCCGTCAACATATATGCCGTCGGGCTTTATATTCAGATTATCAATGCATTCATCCAGCAAAACGGATACATGTCCGGCTTGGTTCATATCAGAACTCCAGTTCTTCCATAACGGAGGCAATATTTTCCGGTGTTATCTCAAGGGAGTGAACCTCTGCCCAGCAATCCTCATCCCAAAGCTCGGCATGGTTATTACAGCCCACAACGGTGACGTTTTTTATTAATCCGGCATATTCGCGCAGATGAGACGGGATTATTATCCGGCCCTGACTGTCAAGCTCACATTTTGCGGCATAGGCGAAGAGCGGGCGCATTTTTCGCTGCTTTATATAGCTCATCTCTTCCACCCTGGCGGAGAATTTTCTCCAGCTCTCCTCACTATAGGCTGAAAGGCACTTGTCCACGGCTATGGTAAGGTAAAACACCTCACCCAGCTCTTCCCTCAGCTTTGCGGGGATAAACAGTCTGCCCTTATTGTCAAGGCTGTGCCTGTATTCGCCTGTCACGGTGTTTCACCTCCACTTTTGTGGTTTTTTCCACCACAATTCACCACTTTGGTTTAATTATAGTTATATGCAGGTGAAAAATCAAGCACTTTTTGACAGAAATAAAAATAAAAGAGCCCTCGGGCTCTTTTATTTTTAATATAATATATACACCATATACACCAACAATTACTCATCGTCTGCGGCTGAGTTCTCTTCGTCTGCGTTTTCCGTTGTCTTATCATCTGACGCCGCTGCGGCGCCTGCCAGAGTTCTGAAGCTCGCTCTGGACTGATTTACAGCCTTCAGCGCTTCAGCTACGGTTTCCTCCGTACGGCGGAGAATATCATCTACATATTCGCTGGCGACTCTGCGGAGTTCTTTGGATTTGTACTCGGCATTTGCCACCATCTCCGCACTCTGAGCCTTTGCAACTCTGACAATCTCCTGCTTTTCTATCATGGAGCGGGCAGTATCTTCAGCGTTCTTTCGGATGGACTCCGCTTCACGCTTGGCGTTGCCGATAAACTCATCACGGGCGGAGACAAGGCGCTTTGCCTCGGAAAGCTCGGAAGGAAGTGCTGCCTTGATGTCGTTCAGGGTCTTGAGCATTACTTCACGCTCGATTATGCACTTGTCATTGCCAAGAGGAACACCCCATGCCTCGGATACGGCGGTGTAGAGTGATTCGATCATATCCATCACTGCGGTAAGGCTCTTTTCTTCGCTCATAATTTTCTCTCCATTCAGTATGTAATTTATATGCAATATGGCTTACTTGAAATACATTTCAGATCTCTTCTTCACATCATCAATGATCTCACAGGGCACAAAATCCCTCAAATCAACACCGTATTTCGCCATTTCACGAACAGCCGAGGAACTGAGAAAGGTGTATTTTTCATTTGATGTCAGATACATGGTTTCAAGCTGAGGGTTAATTTTTTTATTTATGATATCCATCTGGAATTCATATTCAAAATCGGATGCGGCCCTCAGTCCCTTGATTATAGTAGGATTCTCATAAACCTTTGCGTGCTCGGCAAGCAGACCTCCCGCAGTTTCAACGGCTACGTTCGGGAAACGCGCAACAACCTTCTTTACCATCTCCACTCTCTCTTCTGCTGTGAACATCGGTGAGGTTTTGGAGGAGTTGAGCATTACGCAGACGACTACCTTGTCGAAAATTTTAGCCGCCCTTCTGATAATATTCAAATGGCCGAGAGTTATAGGGTCAAAGCTTCCGGGGCATATTGCTGTTCTCATTTCTGGGTCTCCCTGCTGTATGTGGTGAGTTTTACCTTGCCGTAAACATACTCTTTATTGCATTTATAAGGAGGTTTCATATCCGGCATCGGTTTTTCCCGACCTGATTCACAGATTATTATACCACCTTCCGACAGGATGTCAACGGAATTGATTATCTCGAGCGATTTATCCAGCAGCTCCGAGGCATAAGGCGGGTCTAAAATTATAAGATCGTAGCTGCCTCCACGCTTTAAAAAGGCTATTGAGTCGTCATTGACAACCCTTGCTTCAAAGCCGCAAATCTTGAGATTGGTCTTCACAAGTGCCACCGCATCCCTGCTCTGATCCACAAAGGTTACCTCCTTTGCTCCCCGGCTGATGCACTCGATGCCGAGCTGACCCGTACCCGCAAAAAGGTCGAGAGCTCTGCGTCCCTCAATATCAAACTGTATGATATTGAATATTGACTCCTTGACATTATCTGTGGTTGGTCTTATATCATAATTTGCCGGCTCTCTCAGCTTCCTGCCCCTGGCTTTTCCCGTAATAACTCTCATTTCTCTGCCTCTCCATGATAGTAATCATATATTGCCCTTGCGGTATTCACCGGTACAACGGCACGAAGCTCCGTGACCTCTGCCGTGCGTATTGCCCTGATGGTTTTAAAATGCTTCAGCAGTTCGTTTTTTCTTTTTTCTCCGATGCCCGGTATTTTCTGAAGCTCAGACGCGAAATTCTCGTTTCGCAGCGACCGCTGATACTCTATTGCAAATCGGTGAGTCTCCTCCTGTATACGCCCGATAAGAGAAAAAGCCCCCTGATTCGTGTTTATACTTATCTCTCTTCCCTGAGCGCTGACAAGTGCCCTTGTGCGGTGTCGTTCATCCTTCACCATACCGAAGACCGGCAGGCTTATGCCTAGCTCGGAGAGTGCCTTTTCAGCTACTGCTGCATGGGTAGAGCCTCCGTCTATCAGGAGAAGGTCGGGAAGACTGTCAAACTTTTCGTCCATGTCCTTATAGCGTTTGAATCTGCGAAGGACCGCCTGATACATGCCGGCATAGTCATCACGCACATCAAGCTCTCTTATGCGAAATTTTCTGTAATCCTTTTTCATCGGTCTGCCGTCCTTATGCACAGTCATCGCCGCTACTATGCCCGTGTCGCCGAGGTTTGAAATATCGAAAGCCTCTATTCTGCCGGGATAGCCCGGAAGCTCAAGAGCCTTCTCCAGCCACTCCAGCGTGCCCGTCCTTCTCTGCTGCACGGTAGTGGCTCTGAGTATTTCCTCCCTTGCGTTGAGGTTTGCCCTGGAAACGAGCTTTAACCGCTCGCCCCGCTCCGGCAGCTCCACGTACACCCTGTGCCCGAAGCTTTCCGTAAATAGCCTTGAAAGTTCTTCTCTGTCTTCCGTTTCCAAGGGCATGAGTATGTGCTTAGGACAGCCCCCCCTTTGTGCATAATACTGTCTAACCAGTGATGAAACAGCCTCTCCATCGGGCTCCATGGGTTCTGCTATCAGCTCATAGTCTTTACCGATAAGCGAGCCTCCGTTAAAGTGAAGTACCACAAAGCAGCTCTTTACTCCACGCACAAAGCCTACTGCGTCCGTATCCGCAAAGGCTGTGGCTATTACCCGCTGCTTGTTTGAAAGTCCCTGCACAGCTCTTATTCTGTCCCGGAGCTGTGCTGCCTGCTCAAATCTGAGTTCCTCCGCAGCCTGTTCCATCTCTTTCATCAGATTGCCGACAAGTGTATCGGTTCTGCCTTCGAGTATCATACATGCCTCGTCTGTCAATCTGCGGTATTCTTCCCTGCTTCTGTCACCTGAACACCACGCAAGACAGTTACCCATGTGATGATTAAGGCATGGCCTTGACTTGCCCATATCACGGGGGAAACGCTTGCCGCAGTTCGGAAGAAGCAGAGCCTTGCAGACAACGTCGATGACCTCCTTTGTCATGCTTCGTCCGCCGAACGGGCCGAAATATTTTGCTCCGTCCTTTTGGACTTTGTTTGCAAGCTCAAAATGTGGGTATTCCTCTGCTGTATCCACTCTGATAAACGGATATCCCTTGTCATCCTTCAGAAGAATATTATAATGGGGCTGGTGCTGCTTGATAAGCGAGTTTTCAAGCACAAGAGACTCAAACTCCGAATCCACCACTATGACGCTGAAATCGGCAACCTTCTGCACCATGGCCTCCACTTTTGGGGGATGGCCGCCTCTGAAATAGCTTGTCACCCGATTTTTCAGTTTCTTTGCCTTGCCCACATAAATAACTTCACCCGCAGCGTCCAGCATGATGTATACTCCGGGAAGCTGCGGGAGATTATTTGCTTTTTTCAGCAGAGTGTCAGGCATGACTTTCCTCTTTTTTCTTTGCGTCAAGAGCGCACCATACCGTTACCGATATGATAACTATTATACCGCCGAACAGGGCAAATATTCCGGGCTTTTCTCCGTCAAAAATCAGCACCCACACGGGATTAAGCAGTGGCTCAACAGCACCCAGAAGGCAACAGGCAAGGGGCGGGCAGTAATCTGCCGCTTTGGAATAGAGAATAAAAGGAATTCCGAGCTGAACCACACCAAGAACAACAATGAACAGTACAGGAAGGCCCGTAAAGGAAGGAGTATCCGTAATCAGGAACGGAAGACCTACAATAAATGCCGTAATCTGTCCCATGAGCACTGCGGAATAGCGTTCTTCGCCCTTGGTATCGCCCAGTATCATGAACATTGCACCCATGAGCATACCCGCCAGCAGAGAAAGGCAGTTACCCGCAAGGTATCCTGCCTCCAGCCCGTCGAAGAAGAACAGCGATATTCCCAGCATGGTAAATACTACGGCTATTATATCCCTTCTTCTTATCTTTGTCTTATAGATAAGGGCGGAGAAAATCACAATATCCAGCGGCGCTGAAAACTGAAGAACTATGGCGTTTGCCGCAGTCGTAAGCTTATTTGCGGCGACAAACACCGTATACAGAGCCCCCATAACAAGCCCTGCCGCAATGGTCTTGCGGTTAACGACAATCTTATATCGTTTTATGCCCATGTAAACGAGCACGGTTATACCCGCAAAAAAACTCCTAATGCCGCTTATAGCAAAGCTGTTCCATGGAATGAGCTTTATCAGTATTCCCGCTATACTCCATAATGCGGCGCAGGCAAGCATCTCAATTATTGCGATGTTTTCCTTTTTCATAACAGCACCTTAAGAATAAGGGCGTGTCATATTTGTGACACGCCCTCAACTTCATTTTTAATAATCACTCGGTGAAATCAGACAAAATAAGCTCAGAAAGAGTTTCGATTGCGTTTTCCTCATCTGCACCGTCTGCAACGAGTTTAACGGCAGTACCTTTAACGATGCCCAGAGACAGGACGCCAAGCAGGCTTTTTGCATTTACACGACGTTCTTCCTTCTCAATCCATATGCTGCTTTTAAACTCATTTGCCTTCTGGATAAAGAAGGTTGCGGGTCTGGCATGCAGTCCAACCTGATTATTGATGACTACCTCATTTGTTACCATTTTCGCCTCTCCTTATAATCATAACGATTAAGATTACTTTAGCAAAAAATATAAAAATCGTCAACTAAAATTGTTCATTTTGTTGATTTACACATTATTTGGAGATTCTGATAATGTATTTTACTTCAATTCGACAACAGTTACTCCGGTTTCACCCTCACCGTACCGTCCAAGACGGAAGGATTTGACTGATTTGTTGTGTTTTAACATCTGCTGTACTGCAGCACGGAGTGCTCCGGTGCCCTTTCCGTGGATGATGGTAACGGACTTCAGCTTAGCCATGACGGCGCTGTCAATATACATTTCCGCCGTGGCGACAGCCTCCAGCGATTCCATTCCCCGAAGGTCGATTTCAGGTGCAACGGCGGCTGTTCGCACGGCTGTTCCTGTGGAATATACCTTCCTTTTCGGCTTCGACTGTGCTCCCTCAAGCAGAAACACCTCGCTCTGCTTTGCCCTTGCTGTCATCATTCCCGACCTGAGACTCAGGGTCCCATCGGGATTGGCCTCGATGACCTCAGCCTTCATACCAATGGATATTATCTCCACCACGTCTCCCACTCTGACTGCACGGGAGGATTTTTTCTCCTCTCCGGGAATCTCCTGCCGGTGTGGCTTGAGCTTTTCAGAAGACTCGTTTAGCTTTCTTCTCAGCTCGCTTCTCGCCTCGTTTACCGCCTGCGCCTCCTCCTGCTCGTTAGCTCTTCGCCGCATCTCGTCAAGCTCCGAAAAGGTCTCCTCCGCCGCTCTGCGGGCTTCGGAGATGATGCGCTCCGCCTCCTTGCGTGACTTCTCATCTGCCTTCTCAAGGCGCACCGCCAGTTCTGCCCGAAGGAAGGCAGCCTTCTTTGCGTTTTCCTCTGCCTCGCGGAGTTTCCTCGCCGCCTCATCTCTGTCCCTTTCCAGAAGCAGTCTTGTCTGCTCAAGCTTTTCGATAGTTGCCTCAAAGCTTGCATTCTGAGTACCCACTCGCTTTCCGGCGTCCTCGATTATTCTGCTGTCAAGACCGAGTCTCCCGGATATGGCAAATGCATTTGATTTACCGGGTATTCCCACAAGAAGCTTATAGGTGGGACGCAGGGTCTCCACGTCAAACTCGCAGGAGGCGTTCTGAACGCCCTGCTCCGTGGTGGCATAGACCTTGAGCTCCGAATAGTGCGTCGTAGCGGCGATGACCGCGCCAAGACTTCTTGCGTGCTCTATGATAGCTATGGCAAGAGCCGCACCCTCGGTGGGGTCAGTGCCCGCACCAAGCTCATCAAACAGCAGCAGCGAGCTGTCGTCGCACTCCTTAAGTATATTTACTATATTCGTCATGTGTGCTGAGAAGGTGGAAAGATTCTGCTCTATGCTCTGTTCATCGCCTATGTCGGCAAGAATATGACGGAACACTGGTACTCCGCTGCCGTCATCTGCGGGTATATGCAGTCCGCACTGCGCCATTAAACTGAGCAGACCGATGGTTTTCAGAGTAACAGTCTTGCCGCCTGTGTTCGGTCCCGTGATTACGAGAGTATCGAAATCCTCCCCCAGCTCAAGGCTTATGGGTACAGCCTTGGCGGGATCAAGCAAAGGATGGCGCGCCTTTCTGAGTATTACGCCCTTTTCTCTCAGTTCCGGAGCCTGACAGTTTAGTTTGTAGGATAGCTTTGCCTTTGCGAAGATAAGATCGAGCTGAGTAAGCAGAACGAAGTCAGAGGATATGTCGTCGCCATGCTCAGCACAGTCTGCGGAAAGCTCAGCAAGGATACGCTCTATCTCGGCTTTCTCCTTTGCCGCCAGCTCCCTAAGCTCATTATTTGCCTTTACAGCTGCCATAGGCTCTATGAAAAGTGTAGCTCCCGACGCAGACATGTCGTGAACAAGCCCCGGAATCGCTCCCTTGCACTCCGCCTTAACAGGTACGACAAATCTGTCCGAGCGCATGGTGATTATAGGCTCCTGCAGTACCTTAGCGTAGGAGGGCGATGAAATTATCTTCTGCAGCGAATCACGAACTCTTGCACCTGTGGCCCTTATTTTCCTGCGGAGATTTGCGAGCTCCGGAGATGCGCTGTCGGAAATCTCATCCTCACCCGTGATGGAGGAGCTTATCTTTTCCTCAAGAAATCTGTTTGCGCGGAGTGCGTGGAAAAGGTGGTCTATGCAGGTCTTTCCTACCGTGTCGTCGGCAAGATAGCCCTTCACAAGCCGCGAACACTGAAGTACACGGGCAATATCCAGAAGCTCCCGGGTATTGAGAGCACCGCCCAGATCGGCACGGTTGATCGACGGTCTAACGTCCTTAATACCCGAAAGCGAGGGGCTTCCCCTCACCACCATCATAGTCTTTGCCGCACTTGTTTCTTCAAGTCTGTGCCTCACCTCAGACGCATTATCCGAGGGCTGAAGCATAGCAGCTGCTTCCTTTGCCGACACGGTGACCGCCTCATCGGAGAGCAGTTTAAGCACGGCAGGAAGTTCCAGCGTATTTAAAGATTTTTCATAAAAGTTCATTATTTCCAAAGGTTCCTCTAAAAATTCAGAGTTTTATCTGTTTCCAGTAAGACAGAGCGGAAAATGTCCGTTCTGTCTGCGTCAGAAGATATGTCTCTGCGGCGCAGGCTGCATTGTCCATTGCCTTATCCGTCGTGCGAAATGACAGGATCCTTCTCGGCTCCGCCTCACATATATAGCGCAGAGTTTTCAGCGAATCCGGGCAGAGCCGTACATTCGCCTGATGCTCAGTCCTGCGGCATTCACGGCAGACCATAATGCCGTTCCGAGGGCTGAAGCGTGGCTCCGCAGGCTCCTGTTTCCCGCAGACGGCACAGCTTCCGAGATTGGGCGCATAGCCGGAAATACACATAATACGCATTTCAAATGCTGCTTTTATCTGCTTCTGTCCGTACATACCTTTACTGAGAGCATAAAGGCAGTTCAGAATAAGCTGAAGCATGGATGAATCGGGTCTGTCCTCGTCGGACAGGGCCTCTGCACACTCGGAAAAGTAGCTTGCCAGAGCCAGCGCCTCAATGTCATTGCGAAGCCCCTTGAATTCCTCTATGGTGGACGCCTCGTTTACGCTCCAACGCCCCATGTTTTCGAACATTGTGAGCTCCGAGAATACAAGGAGCTGGGTTGCGGCTCCGGTTTTACTGCCCTTTCGCAGCGCTCCCCTTGCCTTAACAGTTATCTTTCCCATATCCTCAGTGAGCACCGTGAGTATTCTGTCGGCTTCCTTGTATTTGACTTCCCGCAGTATCAGTCCCCGTGTGGTTTTAAACATATGTACACCGCTCATGCGAAGCGGGGCTCCTCCCCGACCGCATTCTCTTTTTCCTTTAATTTGCCTCCGTGCGGTACATCAGTCGGCACAGCCGGCCTCCTGTTCATGTTAACATCCGCAGCAGATTTTCTTCAGGTATTAAATCACTTCGACGTCATTAGCAGCTGACAGACGAAAGATATCGGGAGAAATTATAATAGAAGCTTATTCCGTAAAGCCGAAGTTGCGAAGCTGAGCCTGAGAATCTCTCCAGTTTTCCTTGACTTTGACCCATGTCTGAAGGAAAACCCTGGTGCCCATAAACGCCTCGATATCCGTTCTGGCAAGCTCGCCTATTTTTCTCAGCATACTTCCCTGCTTGCCGATGATAATGCCCTTGTGGCTCGCCTTTTCGCAGAAGATGGTTACGTCCATGTCGATTATTCCGTTGTCACGCTCGCTGAACTTTGTCACCTCTATCGCAGTGCCGTGGGGTATCTCCTTTTCGAGGCACAGCAGAAGCTTCTCACGCACAAGCTCTGCGCATATCTGCTTTTCCGGCTGGTCGCTTATCATATCCTCCGGGAAAAGCTGAGGCCCCTCCACGGCATACTTTTCAAGCTCCGACATGAGTTCGTCAAGACCTTCACCCGTCCTTGCGGAAATCGGTATCACGGCGTCAAACTCGTGTGTGGCAGAGTATGCGGCAATAACCGCAAGCAGCTCGGGCTTTTCAACGGTATCAATCTTGTTAATGACCAGCAGAGCCGGGGCCTGAGTATCCTTTAGTCTGGCGATAAGCTCTTCCTCCTGCTTTCCGATTCCGGCTATCGGCTCCACCACCAGCATGACAGCGTCCACATCGCAGACACTCTCCTTAACGACATTCACCATGTAGTCGCCCAGTCGTGTTCTGGGCTTGTGGAAGCCGGGAGTATCCATGAACACGAACTGAGTGTCGCCCTTGTTCAGTATCGCACTGATTCGGTTTCGGGTAGTCTGCGGCTTGTTGGAAACAATGGCGATCTTCTCACCCACCAGAGCGTTTGTCAGGGTGGACTTTCCCACATTCGGTCTGCCGCATATGGTTATCATTGCAGATTTTTCTATCATTTCAGCTATCTCCCATTATATCTTTTTCTCTTGCACGCATCCGTGCCTTCATTTCGCCCTCATCCACATGGTCGTAACCCAGCAGATGCAGCACCGAATGCACCGTCAGGTAGCATACCTCACGCTCAAAGCCATGACCAAGCTCCTTCCCCTGAACCTCACAGTGTTCAAGGGATATCATCATGTCACCCAGCAGGATGCTTCCGTCCTCAGGGTCTCGTTCGCATAAGGATTCGTCAAACTCACCCGGCGTCAGCTCGTTGAAGGGAAAAGACAGCACGTCCGTCGCTCTGTCAACGCCGCGGAACTCTCTGTTGACGGAGTGGATTCCATCGTCATCGGTTAACATAACGCTAACCGTGCAGGGCTGGTATATCCCCTCAGCGGTCAGTGCTTTTTTTATTGATTTTCTTATAAGCTGTTCTGCCTTGAAATGTCCCAGACCGTGCTTCTCACGGCTTATTACTACCTTATGACTCATTTTTCGCACTCTTTTTCCTGTAATTCGGCTTTTCCGTCTTCTCGGGTGGGTTTTTCTTATCGAAGACCTCGTATGCCTCGATTATCCTCTGCACAAGCTGATGGCGTACCACGTCGGCTCCCGTCAGTCTGCAAATTGCGATATCGTCAATACCCTCCAGCACCTTCATTGCCACCTTCAGACCGCTGGTCTTATCCTCCGGCAGGTCTATCTGAGTGATATCTCCGGTTATTACCACCTTGGAGCCGAAGCCTATTCTGGTAAGAAACATCTTCATCTGCTCACGGGAGGTATTCTGAGCTTCGTCGAGGATGATGAAGCTGTCATCCAGAGTTCGCCCTCTCATGTATGCAAGAGGCGCAACCTCGATGTTGCCCCGCTCAAGATATTTCTGATAGGTATCCGCACCGAGCATGTCGAATAGTGCATCGTACAGGGGGCGGAGATATGGATCCACCTTGCTCTGCAGGTCGCCGGGGAGAAAGCCCAGCCTCTCTCCGGCCTCTACGGCGGGCCTTGTGAGAATTATGCGATTTACCTGCTCTGCACGGAATGCCGCTACAGCCGCCGCCACGGCAAGGTAGGTCTTGCCTGTACCCGCAGGGCCTATTCCCAACGTGATTGTGTTTTCGGAAATTGCCTCACAGTAGGTCTTCTGGCCGAGGGTCTTTGCCTTTACGGGCTTTCCCTTTGCGGTTATGCACACCACATCCGCCGCAAGCTCGCTTATTTTGCTCTCACGGCCCTCGGCAACGAGCTTCAGAATATATCTCACGCTCTGAGAGTCTATATTCTCCCCTCTCGCCGCCAGCGTCAGAAGTCCGTTTATCGCCTTCTCCGCCAGCATGACGTTTTCTTCGTCACCCGTTATATGGAGCATATTGTCACGGTCAAGCACCTTGACATTAAGCTCCGTTTCTATTATCCTCAAATTCTGGTCAAAGGAGCCGAACACGCTTATGACGTGTTCCATCCGCTCAACCTCTATCCTTCTCTCAAGCATATTTATCTCCTGTTATGCTGTATTTTCAAAACATTCCACAGGTGTGACACAGGACTGCTTCATGGCAAGTTAACTTCAAGTTACCTTAATTTTTTAATTCTAACACAGCTTTGCACATTATTTCTACTGTTTGCATAAAAATTTATGAGATTTCTGTCCGCCGTGAGCCTTAGTTACAGGTTTTCCCGGATGTTGCGACCGGACTTTAACGATTTTATTATTTTACGATGAAGTTTATATATGAATTCCGGGATAATATTTCTATCATATCAACCCGTAAAAGACCGCCCGATATATCGTCGGACGGTCTTTCATATCGGTACAGATTTGGACGCCGCATTTGTTTTTGCTTATCTTCTCAGAATATAAGAACGCCTACAACGGCAGAGGCTGCAATAAAAACTATCGGATGAAGCTTTTTTGTGGGCTTAATCCATCTTGTAAGCACCAGAAGCACTGTCGCAAGAGCTATTGCCTTAAAGTCAAACAAGTCCCAAAGCTCCCCGGCGTCCATGTTCAGCAGGGCTATCTCCACTACCATTATTCCTGCGGCGGCAATCAGCCCCGTGGATGCCGGGCGCAGACCGTAGAAAGCTGCTTCAACATATCTGTTGTTTCGGAATTTCTCCAGCACAGCAACTATCAGCAGAACGATGACAATGCCGGGGGTTATTACCCCGAGGGTAGCAACAACGGAGCCCCATACGCCTGCAGTGGTAAAGCCTGTATAGGTAGCCATGTTGATACCTATGGGGCCGGGAGTAGATTCAGACACAGCCAGCATATCTGCTATCTGGTCATAGGTAAACCAGCTTGTGCGGTCCGCCATATCGTAAAGGAAGGGCAGGGCTGCCATTCCTCCCCCTACGGAGAACATTCCTATTTTGAAGAATTCCCAGAACAGTCTCAGAAGTATCATTGCCGCTTCACCCCCATACTGTGGAGTATGATGCCAAGAACAGCGGAGGCAAGGACAAATATCACAGGCGTAATATCAGTAAACAGGGACAGCACAGCCACAAGCAGAAAAATCAAAAAGCTCTTTTTGTCGATCACCGAGCTTTTCCAGAGCTTTACGACCGCATTAAATATCAGCACGCAGACGCAGACTCTGATACCCGCAAAGGCTTTTTTAACTATCTCCGAGTCTGCAAAATTGTTAAGCAGGGCGGCGATGACGGTGATGATGACAAGCGCGGGAAAAACCGTTCCCAGAGCCGCAACAATACCGCCTGCGGTGCCTTTCCGCTTCTGCCCAATAAATATCATGGTATTTACCATGATTATTCCCGGCAGGCATTGCCCTATTGCGTAATAATCAAGCACTTCGGCCTCGGTAACCCATTTTTTGCTGTCAACCACCTCGCGCTGAAGAATGGGCAGCATTGCGTAGCCTCCGCCGAAGGTCATAATACCCACACGGAAGGCTGCAATAAATATCTCCAGCAGCTCTCTCATTTTCTGAGGCATTCGGCGTATTCGGCGTATTTGCCGACCTTTTCGCCGCACTCTGCCGCATTCTCTCCCCTGACCAGAATATAAACCTTTATCTTTGGCTCGGTGCCCGAGGGACGGACGATGAAATTGCTGCCGTCGGCAAGTTCAAAATAGAGCACGTTGGAGCCCTTGATGTGGGTCTCGCCCACGACACCCAGTCCCGGCACCTTTATGCTGCCGTCGGAGTAGTCACGGATTCGGAACACCTCGGTGTCTGCAACGAGCTTTGGCGGATTGCTGCGTAGCTCCGCCATGAGTTTCTTCATTCTGGCAAGTCCGTCAAGTCCGGGCATGACAAGATTAAGGGTCTTTTCATCATACCAGCCGTATTTTTCATACAGGCTGTTCATGGCTTCCTTAAGGTTCATCCCCTTATCGAAATAATACGCTGCCATCTCAGCCACCATCATGGATGCGGTGACTGCGTCCTTATCGCGTACATAATCGCCCATCATGTAGCCGTAGCTCTCCTCATAGGCAAAGATGTACTCAAAGCTCTCCTCCTTTTCCCACTCGGCAACACGCTCGGCCATGAACTTGAAGCCGGTAAAGGTATCCTCGAAATGAACTCCGTTGCGCTCGGCAACGACCTTCGCCATCTCCGTAGTCACGATACTCTTGAGTGCGCCGGCATTTTCGGGAAGGGTTCCCGTGCGCCTGCGGGCATTTATGACATAGTCCAGAAGCAGAACGCCCATCTGGTTGCCGGTTATTGTGGTATAACCCTCTCCGTCACGAACCATTACGCCGATACGGTCGGAGTCGGGGTCTGTTCCGATTATCAGATCGCTGCCTATCTCCTTTGCGAGATCAACTGCAAGATAGAATCCCTCGGGATTTTCGGGATTAGGACTGTCAACAGTGGAGAAATCTCCGTCAAGCACCATCTGCTCCCTGACCGGATAAAGCTGAGTTATGCCCAGACGCTTCAGCGCTTCGGGAACGAGCCTGTAGCCTGCCCCGTGGAAAGGTGTATATACAATCTTAAAGCTGTCGGCAACCTTTGCCACGACTTCCCTGTCTATAGCCTGACCGAGTACATTTTCGAGGAACGCCTCGTCGGTCTCCGCTCCGATTATTTCTATCCTGCCGTCAGCAACGGCCTCGTCAAAGTCACAGCTCACAAAGCCATTGAAAATATCTGTCCTGCTCATCTCCCCGGCAATGGCTGCCGCGTGCTGTGGAGGAAGCTGAGCTCCGTCAGACCAGTACACCTTGTAGCCGTTATACTCCTTTGGATTGTGACTTGCGGTGATGTTAAGTCCTGCGGTTGCTCCGTAGTGACGCACGGCAAAGCTCAGCTCAGGCGTCGGGCGCAGTGCATCGAAAATATAGACATGGATGCCGTTTGCCGCCATAACGCAGGCGGCCTCTCTTGCAAAGACGTCGCTGTTATTGCGGCAATCAAAGCATATTGCAATTCCCTTTGCCATAGCTTCTCCGCCTTCGGCCTTGATAACATTGGCAAAGGCCTGTGTCGCATGGCGGATAACATGAACATTCATGTGGTGCAGACCCACCTTCATGGTGCCCCTCAGACCTGCGGTACCGAATTCCAGCGGTGCAAAGAATCTGCTCTCTATCTCTTTTTCATCATCGGCAATGGAATTGAGTTCCTCCCACTCTTTTTCGCTGAGAGCGGGACTGTCCAGCCACAGCTCATACTCTTCCTTATAGTTCCTCATATTCAGCTCTCCCTTCACTTAAATTTACTGCATCCTCATACATAGTTCTCGGTACATAAATATCAACGCCCGTTCCGCTCATTCCCAGCAGCAATCGTCCGAAATCCCCGTCGTTGGGATATTGTCTTATGCAGGGAATACCGAACGCCTCAAGCATATTGATCAGCATCTCATCACCCATATCAAGGCACATGCGGTGGGTGAGAAAAACCGGCTCAACAAGCTCACCGGCTTCGTCTTTAGGCCATTTTTTCTGAAGCTCTCCTGTCAGCCGTCTTCCCCATTCCGGCTTTATTTCTTCCTTCATACCGTCCTCCGTCATTTATGATATCTTGAGCCCTCGATTATCTTAAAGCTCCTGTATATCTGTTCTGCAAGCATCACCCTTGCGAGATGATGCGGGAAGGTCATTTCCGACATTCCAAGCCGCATGTCGGCACGGCGTTTTACGCTTTCCGCCATACCGAAGGACCCGCCTATAATAAAACATATTTTTGCTTTTCCCGCAAGTGCCAGTGAATTTATTTTTTCCGCAAGTTCCTCGCTTTTCAGCTGTTTTTCTCCTACACATAGCGCAACAACGTAGGCGCCTGCGGGAATAGCTCTTTCGATATCCGCTGCCTCCTTGTCCAGAGCTGAAGTTATCTCCTTATCCGAAGGGTTATCGGAAAGCCTCGTCTCGGCGAGTTCCACGCACTCGAGCTTACAGTAGGCGGACAGTCTTTTTGCATATTCGTTTACGGCATCAGTATAAAACTTTTCTTTGATTTTACCCACACAGATAAGCTTTATTCCCAGCATAGGCTCTCTCCCGTATAAACCTCAAGAAAATCCGTTGCAGGGGCAACACTGAGTCTGACATCAAGCCCCTTCAACGCCCCAACAACCGCCTTGTATGCCTTTTCCGGCGTATTGTTCTCCTTGCTCAGATGTCCTAATATTATATGCTTTGTTCCGCTGTTTGCAAGCAGTAAAGCAAGCTTTTTGCAGTCATCGTTGGAAAGATGCCCTGTCGGCGACATTATCCTGCGCTTCAGGTAGGGGGGATAGGGCCCGTACCGAAGCATCTGCAAATCATGATTTGCTTCGATGAGCACCGTTTCAGCTCCCATAAGTCCCTCCACCAGCTCATGTGTCACAGAGCCTGTATCCGTGGCATAGGCAAAAACAGTATCGCCGATTAGCCTGTAACCGACGCTGTATTTTGAATCATGGGGAGTTCTGAAGGCTTTAACCTCAATGTCCCCCAGCATGAAGGGTTTATTCAGTTCAACGCATTTGATGTTCGGCGCAAGGGTCGGCTCAATATACTCAAGGGCGCATACCAATTCGGGCACGGTGAAAGCCTTTACACCGTGGTGCTTTACGAGCATGGGAAGCCCCGAAATATGATCGGAGTGCTCATGTGTTATGAGCACTCCGCATATATCGTGCGGAGTGAGTCCGAAAGCTGCAAGACCCTTTACAATCCTGCGCATGGATATACCCGCATCGATAAGTATATTGACGTTGCCGCATGAAACGAGACTGCAGTTTCCCGACGAGCCGCTGGCAAATGTCACTATACGCATATTATTTACCTTATCCTATGGAAATTATCTTTTCTCTTTTTTCATTCTCTTCGGGGAAGTCCACAATGGT
Source organism: Oscillospiraceae bacterium (assembly GCA_021442665.1). Lineage (GTDB taxonomy): Bacteria > Bacillota > Clostridia > Oscillospirales > Oscillospiraceae > F23-B02. Next base: position 12,724 of record JABUSQ010000019.1, on the reverse strand, counting down.
TATATCCGCACCGAGCGCACGGAGCTTACCTACGAGGTTTTCATATCCGCGCTCAATAAAGTGGATATCCTCAATAACAGTCGTACCCGATGCACATAGACCGGCAATGACCATTGCGGCGCCTGCGCGAAGGTCGCAAGCCATCACAGGAGCCCCCGTAAGCCTGGTTCTTCCCTCAATAATGGCTATTCTGCCGTCCACCTGAATGTCTGCGCCCATCTTCCGAAGCTCGCTGACATATTTAAATCGGTTATCGTATATCCCCTCGGTTATGACTGAGGTGCCGTTTGCAAGGCACAGCAGAGTTCCCATCTGGGGCTGCATATCTGTGGGGAAGCCGGGATAAGGCAGAGTTTTAATATTGGCCTTGCGAAGATTTCCATTGCTCTTGACAAGGACAGAGTCCTCATACTCCTGCACGATGGTGCCGGTTTCACGCAGCTTTGCGCTTATACACTCAAGATGCTTGGGAATAACGTTTCTGACGACTATCTCTCCGCCCGTTGCCGCTGCTGCCACCATATAGGTGCCTGCCTCGATCTGGTCGGGAATTATGCTGTAGCTTCCTCCGTGGAGGCTGTCCACGCCATTGATTTTAATAGTATCGGTGCCCGCGCCTCTTATGTCTGCACCCATGGAGTTAAGGAAGTTTGCAAGGTCAACTATATGGGGCTCACGGGCAGCATTTTCTATAATCGTTCTGCCGCTTGCCATGGTTGCCGCAAGAATGATATTCATCGTTGCGCCAACGGAGACCTTGTCAAGATATATCCTTGCGCCGTGGAGTCGGCCGTCGGGAGCATCCGCATATACAAAGCCGTTTCTCACGTCGATATCGGCTCCCAATGCGGTCATGCCCTTGATATGCTGGTCAATGGGACGAACGCCGAAATTGCAGCCGCCGGGCATGGTTGTCTTTGCGTGGCCGAAACGGCTGAGCATTGCACCTATGAGATAATAAGACGCACGGATCTTGCGCATGAGATCAAAGGGAGCATCACAGAAGCTGACATTTCTGCTGTCGATCTCAATGGTTGAGCGATTTATGAGCTTTACCTCAGCGCCGAGATGCGTAAGGATTGTAAGCAGCATATCTGTATCGCTTATTTCCGGCATATTTTCAATTCGGCAGACACCGTTAACCATGAGGGCCGCGGGGATAATGGCAACAGCGGCATTCTTGGCACCGCTTATATCCACACTGCCCACCAGCGGTTTTCCGCCGTTAATTACATACTTTTCCATATGTTACACCTTCCGTATTGCACACCCACCCCGATGTGCGCGTTTATTATAGCACAGTTTTGTCGCTTAATCAACAATATTTTGCAATCTTTTGTAACCTTCAGTCAACATGTAGTATTGGCCTTGCCTTGAGCACGGCGATAAGTGTTTTTGCATCGTCTATCTGTCCGCTCATGCACATCTCAAAAAGCTCGTCTATGTGGTGCTTTTCCACATCCAAAAACTCGTTCTCGTCGGGATGACTCTCCCCGGCATGGAGCCCCGTGGCGAGGTAAATATGCAGGACCTCGGAGGAAAATCCGGGAGATGTACAGCAGGGGCCGAGATAAGTCATCTTATCAGCAGTGAAGCCCGTCTCCTCAGAAAGCTCACGCACGGCGCACTCAAATACATCCTCACCGTATTCAAGCTTACCTGCAGGCGCCTCAAGCATTACCCTCTGGAATGGGTAACGGAACTGCTTCACACAGTAGCAGTAGCCGTCATCGTCCACGGGCAGTACAGTAACACCGCCGGGATGCTCCACCACTTCCCTGTTCACAACTCTGCCGTTAACAAGCTCCGCCTTATCAAGGCGCACCTTGACAATAACGCCTTCGTACTTATATTCTCCGCTCAGTCTTCGCTCTTCAAGTTTCATATCCTATTTCCGCTTTACATAATTAATAATTACATGCTTTACATAATGCGAGCTAAGTATAGCACGACTTCGGGACAATTTCCATAATTTTTGCATAGAAAAATAAAAAATTTTCGAGAAAATCCTCGATGTAAGTCTATTTTTACAATTTGTTTTCCAAGGTGATTTCATATTGTAACCAAGCTGTAATTCAGTTTGGTTACGGATGAAAATATTATGTTATCCGATAAGCGCAGAACCCCCTTTTTCGCCGCAGAATTCTGCGGCGGATGCTCCGACAGGCGCTTATGTAGCTTTTTCGGCAGTGCAGGCCTCGGCACAAAAACATAAATATGGATAATATTGACTTAGGTGCGGTGAAGCTTCTTGCCTCCTGTCGTAGCAGTCATAACGTGCAGAATCTGCATACGGATGCAGCCTCTCCAGTTTAACAGGCAATGCCGTTATCTGCGATGATAGCATATGGCATATTAATATGTTTATTATATGTTTTTTTGCAAAACGCTTATTTACATTTTCCTTGTGCGCTGTCGCTATCTGTGTTAGAATAATAAAACATCACGAAATGCGAGGCAAACATGAAACAGTTAAGGTATATTCTTACGGCAATTTTCGCAAAGCTTTGCTGTATCGGTATGAAGCTGCTGCACCGTCAGGCAAGCTTTCTTCCGGGAAAAATAGCAATAAAACTCTGTCCGGATTTTCTGTCACGCACGGGCAGGCCCAAAACCGTCATTGCAGTCACGGGCACAAACGGAAAAACTACCGTCAGTAATCTTATTGCGGGTATTCTGCGCACCAACGGCTTTAATGTTATCAATAACAGCGCAGGCTCAAATGTGGACGCAGGCATTGCCAGCGCACTAATTGATAACAGCAATCTGTTCGGAAAGCCTCACAGCGATATAGCGGTATTAGAGGTGGACGAGCGCAGCTCTCTGCGCATATATCCCCATATAAAACCCGATTACATCGTCTGCAACAACATCATGCGCGACTCCGTAAAGCGCAACGCAAACACGGAATTCATTTCCTATATCATTTCCTCTGCCATCCCCGAGAACACCACGCTGGTACTGAATGCCGATGACATTATATGCTCAGCTCTGGGCAGCCCCGCCAACAGAAGGCTCTATTTCGGCGTAGAGCATATGTTCGGCACGGAATGCTTTGATGTTGGGCGTGAGATAAAGGATATAAGCTACTGCCCCGTCTGCGGCGCTGAGCTTGTGTACGACTACACAAGATATAACCACATCGGCCGAGTGCATTGCAGTGCCTGCGGATTTAAGAACCCCGTCCCGGATTATACCGTCACAGCCGTTGATACCGAGTGCAGAACGCTAACGGTTTCCCACGGTGGGAAAGAGTTCCGCCTCAGGCTTTTAAACGACAACATCTCCAATATCTATAACACCGCAGCAGCAGCCGCTGTCTGTACCGAACTGGGTCTTTCTCCCGAGCAGATAGAGTCGGGGCTGCATGGTGTGAAAATAGTTGCCTCCAGATTTGACCGTGAGGAATGCTGCGGCAAGCCCATTACGCTTCAGCTTGCCAAGAGCCAGAATCCCATAGCCTGCTCTAGAGCCATAGACTACGCAAGAAAATCCGTGGGCAGGAATAAGGCCGTCATCGTCATTATCGATGATATTCACGAGAACTGCGGCAACACGGAGAATATCAGCTGGATATATGACTGCTCCTATGCCCCCCTCGCCGACGATACCATCGGTCAGGTCATTTTCGGCGGTCCCAGAAGTGCTGACCACATTCTGAGAGCCATGATAGACGGAGTTGATGTCTCCGGTTTTAAGACAACGGATGATATTTACAAGACCGTGGAGCTTTTGGATGCCGAGAACTGTGACGCTGTTTTTATAATGTACGACCTTTACCTCGTGTCTGCCGCTCGCAAGGTTTTGGAGGCTGTGAAGGCAAAGATAGAGGAGGCTCAGGCAAAGTGAAGATTGAAATACTGTTTTCAAAGCTGTGCAACCTCTACGGTGACAGCGGAAATATTGAATACCTAAAGCTCTCCGTTCCCGATGCGGAATTCATCATGACAGAGATAACAGACCCCGTGCCCTATTTTGCCGGCAACGACGTGGACATGCTCTACATGGGCAGCATGTCCGAGGCAGCTCAGAAGAGAGTCACGGAGTATCTCATGCCCTACAGGGACAGGCTAGAGGCCCTCACGGATAAGGGTGTTGTTATCCTTGCCACGGGTAATGCCTTTGAGGTCTTTCTAAGTGAGATTCAGAATCTTACCTCCGGAGAACACTTCAGAGCTCTGGGTCTTTTCCCGCTGACTGCCCAAATCGACCTGTTCAAGCGCTACAACGGTAAAGTCATGGGCAGGATAGACGGCATCACCGTTGTGGGCTTCAAGTCCCAGTTCTCCATGGTCTACGGCGATGCATCCGACTGCTTCCTATTTAAAGCCGACAGAGGCACGGGACTTAACACATCGACAGCTCTTGAGGGCGTCCGCAGAAATAATCTCATGGGCGCAAACCTTCTCGGCCCCGTTCTTGTCCTTAATCCACTGTTCACCGAGTATATCATGGGTCTTCTCGGCATCGACAAGCCCAGATGCGCATTTCGTGAGCAGGCTATGGCCGCCTACGAGCAGAGGCTTAGCGAGTTTGAGGACAAGGCTGTGCCCTTTGACAGGCAGTGAGGCTGAGCTATGGCAGAAATAAGAAAGGTCAGCTTCAGCAAGGCAAAGGAGATATTGGATACCGTACCCGGGGCAATAATGCTTGACGTTCGGGAGGAAGAGGAGTTTATTACAGGTCACGCAGTAAATGCCGTTCTGTTTCCGGTGGATGATATCGACGCCTTCTCGGCTTCAATTATCATTCCGGACAAGACAGTTCCCCTGCTCATCTACTGCCGCTCCGGCAGACGCAGTTCCGAGGCTGCGGAGAAGCTCAGTGCTCTCGGTTACACCGAGCTTTACGACGTGGGCAGTCTCATCGGCTGGCCCTACGGACTTGAATAATTTTACGTATAAAGGAGAAAAGCAATGAAGACTATGGGGCTGCTAATAAGCCATAAAAACAACGAAAAAAGAAGAGGTCTTGTTCCCGAGCACCTGAAGAATATAGAGAATGTCGGTCAGCTTTACTTTGAAAAGGGCTACGGTGAGTCCGTGGGCTATTCCGATGAGGAATACATACTGGCAGGCGCTCATGTTGTAAGCCGCGAGGAGGCTGTAAGCTGTGATATCCTTGTTGACGTCAAGCTGGGTGACGCCGATTATCTTGACGAGATAGAGCCCGGAAAGCTTCTTGTGGGTTGGGCACACTCCGTACAGAATGTTGACTTTACAAGCAATATGCTCAATTGCGGGCACACTGTTCTTGCATGGGAGGAGATATTCGAGGACGGCAGGTACATATTCTACCGCAACCGTGAGCTTGCCGGCGAGGCTGCGATCATGCAGGGCTTCCGCTTCAGCGGTCTCATGCCCTACGATGCGAAGGTCGCTGTGCTGGGCAACGGTCAGGTAGCAAAGGGAGCTATCCGTGTGCTCAACGGTCTGGGCGCCGATATCATGGTATACGGCAGGAGAAACGAAGCCCTCTTCCGCAAGGAAATGGGCAACTATGACGTCATCGTCAACTGCGTATTCTGGGATACCTCCAGAACCGACCGTCTCATTTACCGTGAGGATCTGAAGCGTCTGAAAAAAGGTGCTCTCATTATTGATGTTAGCTGTGACCCTTATCTTGAGATAGAGACCTCACATCCCACTACCATTGACAACCCGGTCTATGTGGTTGACGGTATCACCCACTACGCCGTGGACAACACTCCCGCTATGTTCCCTAAATCCGTTACAAACTGCCTCAGTGAGGGCTACAGCAGATACGTGGATGCCATACTTACGGACAATTATCCTGAATCACTCAGGAAGGCTGTTGTAATAGAAAACGGTCACATCCTCGACGAGCGTATTGCAAAGTACAGAGAAGCCCGGGGCATATTCTGCAAATGACAGATTGCCTTTCCGGGCCTAGTGTAAAAACACCGAGATGCTTTTATTTCGGTGTTTTTTCTGTTTATGTTTATATGATTATATGTGAGATATTTCAATGCGTTTCCGTAGAGTATGAATGAGGCCGAAGGGAGGTACAGATATGGAGGACAGCGAAATAATTGCCCTGTTCTATGAGCGCTCAGAGCAGGCAATTGAGGAGACACGGTGTAAGTACGGCACTGTTGTAAGGCGCACCGCTTTTCATATTCTTAACAGTTTTCAAGACACGGAGGAATGTGAAAACGACACCTATTTGGCAGCGTGGAATCGTATTCCGCCCGAGTCCCCTTATCCATATCCCGCTTACCTTTGCAGGATAGCCCGTAATCTTGCACTAAATCGCTATCATTTCAATACCGCCTCCAGGCGCAACAGCTCCTACGATTTATCTTTAGACGAGCTTGATGAGGTGGCAGGTATCGGAAATGACCCTGCATCCGATTACGAGGTTAAACAGCTTACCTTTGCTATTGAGGCTTTTCTTGATACGCTCAGCGCTGAGGACAGGAGAATGTTTGTTCTGAGGTATTGGTTTGCCTGTCCCGTCAAGGAAATAGCCGATGAGCTTAACACCTCTCCTCATCGCATAAGCGTCCGTCTGTCCAGAACCCGAAGCAGGCTTCAAAAATTTTTAAAGAAAGAAGGATTGATTTCATGACAAAGGAAAATCTTTCGACTGCCATAGGCAACATCTCAGACAAATACCTCATGGAAGTAATGGACAATTGCTCCGATGCCGTGATATCACATTCCGGTGAGGTTATCAGAATGAAACACAGGAAGCGTACAGGTAAACGTATATTAACCATAGCTGCAGCAGCATGCCTGATTCTTGTACTAGGCATCTCCTCCTTTGCGTTCTCAGGTATTAAGGACGCCGAAGGCGAAATGTCCGTAAGCGACTTTTTCAACGCGGCCTTCGGCTCTGTAATAGGCGGTCACGGTGAATTCAATGTTTCCAGGGAGTATACCGACGGCAACGGCAATACCGTCACCAAGGTCGAGCACTATCCCGCATTTGAGCGCATAGCTCTCGACCCCGCTCTTGCCCGGGAGCTTATCGGTGATTATGCCGTGGCAATTAATAAGGGCTGGGTATCAGAGGACGGTAAAAACGAGATCATACTGCGTGATTTCATCATGGATGAGAACGGCGTAGGAGTACTGAGCTATGAGGTCAGCGGCGAAAATCACAACAATGTGAACTTCGGTTGGGTAAATCTTTATCACGGTCAGAAGTTTATGGACAGCAGAACCCTCATTCTATGTGATGAAGCCGAGCGCACGACCTATATGATGTACATCTCCCCCTTCGATGATTTTGACGGCAAGAACCTTGAGGTCCATTTCAGAACCCTGAAAAACGGAGCCGAAAGCATTGACTCCGTAAAACTCAATGTTGAGAGTTTTGTTCCTGCAAAAACTTTTGAAAGCTTCGGACTGCAATATTCCGTTTCACCTCTCGGAATGGTGGTTCCCTCCTCCGACGGCAACTGCGCAAGCGTCGTAATCACCTATAAGGACGGAAGCGATTATGTTGTCAAGGGCGAAAGCGCAATTAACGCGGCAGTTATCTCCGCTTTTGAAGGAAAATGTGCCTTCAGCTTCAACAGACTTGTGGATACCGACAGCATTGACCACATCACGGTTATCGCCGGATAACAGAAAAAACGCTTGGATTTTAGTCCAAGCGTTTTTTGAATATCGGTTAAAATCCATTAACCTCTTCTTCTAAAAGATCATAGCCCTCTATTTTATTTTTCATGAAAAACAGACCTACGCCGCCGACTCCGAGGTGTGTGGCAAGCACACAGCCAATGGGGAGAAGGCAGGTTTTTGCCCCGGGCAGCACCTTGTGTATCTCATCACGGATGTGCTCAGCGGTTGCAATATCGTCAGCGTGGGTTATCATAATAAGCTGCTCGGGGAAATTTTTTATACGTTCCGTAAGCATTTTGATTATAGTGGAGATGGTGCTCTTTCTTCCCCTTACAAGGGTCACAATATGCATACTTTTATCTGCGACATGTAGTATGGGCTTTATCTGCAGCTTATCTCCCACATAGCCCACGGGTTTTGCAACTCTTCCTCCCTTGGAAAGCCAGTTAAGGCTGTCCAGCGTGAAAAGATGCTGAATATTCGCGATTGCTGCCTCCGTCATGGCTACGATTTCGTCAAAGCCTCTGCCGGCTGCTATCCAGCGAGCGGTCTGCATGGCAATGATGCCTGTTGCTGCACAGCCTCCCTCGGAATCCATAACACAGAGCCTTCGTTCGGGATAATCCTCATTAACCTCCTCTGCAATGGTTTTAGCCATCCAGAATGATCCGGACATTGCACTGGAAAAGCTGAGATAGATAACGTCGTCCCCTGCCCTGCATATTTCACGGAACAGTACCTCCGTATCCGCAGGATTTATCTGCGAGGTCTGGGGCATGACGCCCTGACGCAGAATATCGTAAAATTCCCTGTTTTTTATGTCCACACCGTCACGGTAGCTCTTGCCTTCTATAACAACCTGCAGGGGCACCACGGCGATACCGTACTTTTCGATTATCTGCCGGGGCATATCGCAGGTGCTGTCAACAACCAATCGTATCATGTAATTGCCTCCCATGGAGCTTTGTATTCTTATTTTACATCCTGCTGAATCTAAATTCAAGGTTAAAAAATGTTATAAATTCTGTTACCCTGTCGGATGGTTTATATAATGAAACAGCGCACTTTCGTACGCTGTTTCATTTTTGCTATTCGGGTATATGGATTTCCTTGATATAGAAGTCCTTGCCGGACAGAACTTCCTTCGAGTCACTGCCGCAGTTCGGACAGATGCCGTTTGCTTCGATGACGTTAAATATCTCTCCGCAGTCATCACACTCGGCGAGTCCGGGAACCACGTTTATGATGAGCTTGGTGTCCTCAAGCACGGTTCCCTTTACGACGGCCGGATAGATATCCTCAACATATTCCGGGATTACCAGAGAAAGCTCTCCGATATCCAGCACTATCTCCCGGATATCGCCGACATTGTTTTCGGCGGCAAATTCTTCGACGGTCTTGACGACCTGCCGGACGATGTTTATCTCATGCATATCACTTTTTAAAATTAATCTTCTTTGCTATCAGGCGCTTTGCAGTATATGGAGTGTTTGCAACTGCGGTAAGCAGCGTCTGATAGTATTCCTTGCCCTTATTGTCCATTATCTTTTCGAGGCTTATCGCATCGAACTTGCACTTAGTTGTGCAGATACCGCAGCCGACGCAAAGATCTTCATCGATGACAGCTGCGCCGCAGCCGAGGCAGCGTGCCGCTTCCTTCTTGATCTGCTCCTGAGTGAGGGTACCTCTGAGATCGCGGAAGGTGCTCTTTGCAGCCTCGTCGGAGACAGGTCTGACGCTCTGACGGGGGCTCTTATCAAAGCCTACGCCGATTGCCACGGTGGATACATCCAGAGGCTTGTAGTCACGTCTGTCACGGCCGAGGTTCTGGGTCTGTCCGGGATGGACATAGCGGTGGATGGATACTGCTCCTTCCTTACCTGCGGCGATGGCGTTTATCGCAAAGCTTGGGCCTGTGACAGCGTCGCCGCCTGCAAACACATCGGGCTGAGTAGTCTGATAGCTGAGAGAGTCCACGGTTACGGTGCCCTTGTCGCCGAGCTTTATCGTGCCTTCAATACCGCCCATGTCGATGGTCTGACCCACGGCGGAGATAACGGAGGTAAACTCCTCAAGCTCGAATTCATCGGTACCGACAGGCTTGTCCTTGCCGCTTGCGTCAGTATTAATCTCCATCTTACGGAGCTTGACAGCTTCCACCCTGCCGCTGCCGATAATCTCTGCGGGAGCGGTCAGGAAACGGAATTTAACGCCCTCTTCCTCTGCCTCGACTATTTCGTCCTCAGAGGCGGGCATTGCGTCACGGGTGCGTCGGTATATTACTGTGGTGTCCGCACCGAGACGAACTGCGGCGCGGGCAACGTCAATGGCAACATTTCCGCCGCCGATGACTGCGCACTTGCTGCCCAGTTCTATCGTCTCTCCGAGATTTACAGCACGGAGGAAGTCTATACCGGTGTATACGCCCTCAAGGTCCTCGCCGGGGCAGCCCACGGCGGCGCCCTTAGATGCGCCGATGGCGAGGTAAAACGCCTTGTAGCCCTCCTTGCGAAGCTCGTCAAGGCTGATGTCCTTTCCTATCTCAACTCCGGTTCTGAAATCGACCCCAAGCTCACGCAGGACATCTATCTCCGCATTAAGTACATTCTTCTCAAGACGGAAGGAAGGAATTCCGAGAGTAAGCATACCGCCGAGGGCGTTTTCCTTTTCGAATACCGTTACCGGGTAGCCCTTGACGGCAAGATAGTAGGCACAGCTGAGTCCGGCGGGGCCTGCTCCGATGACAGCTATTTTCTCTGTAAAGGGTATGTTGCGCTGATTGAGCATCTTAGGCACGAAGCGCGTCTCGGCGGAAAGATCCTTTTCGGCGATGAATTTCTTGATTTCATCGATAGCTACCGCAGAGTCCACGATGCCGCGGGTGCATGCCTCCTCGCAGGGCTTGTTGCATATGCGTCCGCAGACGGCAGGGAAAGGGTTTTCTTTCTTTATAAGCTCGAGAGCTTCCGTATATCTTCCCTCGGAGGCGAGCTTGATGTAGCCCTGTACCGGGATATGTGCCGGGCAGACTGCCTTACAGGGTGCGGTACCGCTGTCCATGACGTCGCTTCGGTTCGTGCGGTATTCGACATTGTAGGACTTTCTGTCCCAGGGGATGGCACGGTCGGAATCATAGGCGTCGGAGACATGGGGATCCTTGCTGCTGCTCTTTTGACCCAGTCGAAGAGCGTTAGTCTGACAGTTTTCAACACACTGACCGCAGGCGACGCACTTGTTCTTGTCGATGCGGGCTATGTAGTTTGAGCGTATCGCATTCTTGGAGCGGAAAAGCTCGGCGATACGCAGGGCGTAGCAGGAGCATCCGCAGCAATTGCAGATTGCGGTTGCATCCTCAAAGCCGGGTGTCTGGTTTATCTCATGTACGAGGCCGTTGTCCTCGGCACGCTTGAGTATCTCGTATGCCTCCTCCTTTGTTATGAGGCGATGGTAGCCGAGATTTGAGAAGTTGACGGCGTTATCGTTGAGGTACATGCACATGTCTTCCTCAAGATGACCGCAGCCCTCGCCCATCAAGCGGCGGGAACGTCGGCAGGAGCAGGGTCCGACAGAGAGCGCAAAGGCATTGTCAATGAGCGTGCTGACCTCATCGTACGAGGCGGTGCGGGAGTTATTTTCAATAGCACTGAGAACAGGCATGACACGCATGAAGGACATGCCCCCCTTGCCGGAGTTCAGCACCGGTGCCAGCATCTCTATTCTGCGGCGGGTGTATTCCTCGAAGCATTCGCCGAGTACGGGGTACTTATCACACTGCTCACGGTTGGCAAGTATACCCTCCATAATGCCGGGCACCCATATGGGGTAATAATAGCAGCGTTTTCCGTTGACCTCACGGATACGGATAACGCCTGCCGTAACGAGCTTGTCAAGCTGCTCCTGGACAAATCGTACATCCTTTTTTGTGCGTCGGGAAATATCCTCAACTGTAAGGTCCGCCTCAAGACGCATACGCATCATGACGGAACACATATCGTCGTCCACGATAGGTTCGAGTATCTTATACTCCGGGTCGTTGTAGGTTATGCCGGTGTAGGTCAGGCTCTCAAGACTTATCTTAGAGGCCAGTGCAAGAATATTCGGTCTGTGTGCCAAGCGATCCACCTCTCAGTAAATTAAAATTACATACATCATGCTAAAATGCTTTATCACAGCATTCTATTGCAAATATTATACAACATTGAGCAAAGATTGTCAATCTTTTTGGGCTTTATGCACATTTTGTTTAAGCTATTTAACTAAATTATGTAACACATTAAATAATCCGTTTTATCTGTATCTGCACAGCGAAATACTATGTTTATACAAGTGCATCGCAAGTGTATCTTTAAAACGAAAAACTTTAAAAAGCAGCTGCGTCGGCCTTGCGGCATAATATCTATTATTTGGCAGTCAGGTCGCCGTCATAACGCAATGCATTCCGGAGCATAAGAAAGCCTTGTCGGAGGGAATACACTGAATTCAATGCTTCGTCAACAAAAAAACAATTTACTGTTGACAAATCTCAAAAAAACTATACAATGAGTCTATATAGAAGAAGGAGAGTATTACCATGAGCATAGTAAAAAATGAAGCAAAGCTTAAAAACCCCATTCTGAAGGCCATCCGTGAACAGCTTGAGCATCGTGCTCTGTGGCTGTATCTGCTCTGCGACGAGGCAGGCAAGCTGGGACTAAACTGGGAGGATTTCGGAAATCCCGCTGTTTCCCGCTGCGGTATCTCTCAGGGTACCGAGCTTGTAAAAAAAGGCGGCACCGACAGTCTCAAGGGTCTGCGTAAGACTCTGTTCACCAAGGCAGCCCAGTGGGTATTCGAAATGGACATCGTCAAGAGCACTGATACCGAGCTTTTCATCGACTTCCACTACTGCCCCCTGGTCAAGTCATGGCAGAAGGCAGGCTGCACGGATGAGGAGATTGCAAGACTCTGCGATATTGCAATGTGCGGAGACCACAACATCGGCAAGTGCTACGGCGCACAGCTTGATCTGCCCAAATGCATAGCAAAGGGCGATGACATTTGCGCTCTGAGATACCACAAGTGATACAAAAAAGTCTCGCAGAGTTCGCGCCGTCAGGCGCGAATAGAGTTTAATCCGTTTTTCACGGCGGCGT
>JABUSQ010000158.1 GCA_021442665.1 Oscillospiraceae bacterium | reverse complement strand
CGTAGAGCTCCGTCATGGTGGAGGTCTCCTTATAGAACACCCTGTAGGGATTGTCCGTACGGTTCAGCTCCTCCTCCGTCTCCTTTATATACTCCACTGCCGTGGCATCTGCGTAGTATATGTGTATGGGGTAATCTCCCCTTGCCCGGGCAATGGATTCCGGCGTGCCGTCGTGCTTCCAGTAGCGCAGGTTCTGACCCTTGCCCATGGTGTCTATCCAGTAGTTCAGGGCGTTGCAAAGCTTCAGAGTCTTGACGCCGTTGACGTTCACTGACCGTGTGAGGGTGTATTCGTCTCCGCCGCTGAAGCTGATGCTGACGCCGTAGGTGCCCTTATCGGGAGTGCCGGATACTGCGGTGTTGTCGGTGCTGTAATAGCAGTACTGCACGGAGGAATTCGCCGTGGTCTGACCCACGATGGCGCCGTATTTGTGATTATCCGAGGCGGTGTTGTAGTAAACACAGTTTATTATCTCGCCTCTGTCGGCATAGCCCGCGATGCCACCGGCGGCCTTGTCGCCCGTCACGTCCATATGCACGAAGCAGTTTATAACCCTGCCGGCATTGAGGCTGCCCACGATGCCACCGGCGTAGGCGTTGGCGGCAAGGCTTCCGCTGCCGATGCCCACGTTTTTAATCACTGCGTTTTCGCTGTTTACATAGCCGAACAGTCCTGCGGGGGTGTCGCAGTCCTTTATCACGAACTCGGCGATGATGAAGCCCTGTCCGTCGAACACCCCTCGGAAGCTGTTGGCGGAGCTTGTCCCTATCGGAACCCAGCTCTCACCCTTGTAAAAGGAGCCGTCCACGATTACGCTCATATCCGCCGTCAGGAAGAAGGTGGCTCCCTCGGTGTTGTGCCCCTCGTTTACGAAGTCCGCCAGGAGGGTAAGCTCTCTCATGTCGCCGATGCTGTAGCACACCCCCGGCTGTGCATCCGCCTGAGACTCGTACAGCGTCTCCATGGGAACGCTGTCGGGATATACGGAGGCTTCCGCCACAAAGCCCGGATAGATGAGCATGGGGAAGCGGCCTCCCGTCCGACCCGTGCTCTCCTCCGAGGTGTCAAAGGCCCATTTCCTCAGGCTCTCGTCACCGCTTCGGGCAACCCATGCGGTCAGCAGCTCCGTAAGGTCGGAGCTGGTAACGCTGCCCACGGTCTTCTCCTCCTCCGTGGGACACACTGTGGGACTGGTGGCGAAGCGAAGGATGTCCGAGCTGCTGCCCTCTCCCTCAAGACCCACGCCCCTGTCTGCGCTGTAGTAGAGATAGTAGCAGTCCATGATAGTGCCGAAGACCGTCTCTCCTGCCACAGCTCCCGCTATGCCGCTGCCCTTCACCCTGCCGTAGACGGCGCAGTTTGCTATCCTGCCTCCCGCGCATACGGCGGCTATGCCTCCGCAGCGTTCGGTTCCCGTGACATTCACCGCGCTCCAGCAGTTTATTACGCTGCCCTGAAGCTCCGAGACGATGCCTGCGGCGTTCACGCCCTGACTGACACCGTTTACGCCGAGATTCTTCACAACGCCCTCGGTGCCCACCTTTTTGAACAGATAGCTTATAAGGTCTGTCACGGCATAGCCGCAGCCGTCGAAAACTCCCTGAAAGGCATTCATATCCGTGCCGATGCCGTCCCAGGACTCTCTGCCCATGGCGATGTCGCGGCTCAGATAGAAGGTCACGCCCAGAGTATTCCTGCCTGCGGCGACATACTCCGCAAGGTCGAGCAGCTCGTCATCCGTGGATATGCGGTAGCACTCGCCCTCTGCGGCGTCGGTATCGCCTCCCGCAAGCTGACGCACGGTGCCGTCGGCGGTATAGCCCGCAGCCGAGGCGGAGGGCATAAATGCGCAAAGCCCCCACAGCATGACCGCGCACAGCAGAAGGCTTATCATTCTTTTTCCTGTGTTTTTCATAAGAAACCGCTCCCCGAGATATATTTCTTCTACGATATTCTAATTAGAAAAAATTAGAAAAGAATGAGTGTCGCCATTGACAAGGCTTTTTAATGCCTCTACAATGCCCATAGAAGAACTGTTCGGGGGGAAATCGGCTTGAGGATTCTTGTTGTTGAGGATGAAAAATATTTAAACCGTGTTATAACGGAGCTCATGGAAGACGAGGGCTACAGCGTGGACAGCTGCTTTAACGGTCTTGAGGCGCTGGACTATCTCGCCTGCGCGAAATATGACGTGATAATTCTGGATATCATGATGCCCAAGCTGGACGGCATGGAGCTTCTGCAGCTCCTGCGCCAGCGGAGGGATATGACGCCCGTGGTGTTTCTCACCTCCAGAGACACCGTCACCGACAAAGTGAAGGGGCTTGAGGGCGGCGGGGATTACTACCTTGTGAAGCCCTTCGAATCCCGTGAGCTTCTTGCCGTCATCCATGTCATGGCGCGCAAGCACACTCCCAGTGCCAGCAATATCTACACACTCGCTGACCTCACCGTGGACACCTCAAGGCGGAGAGTCACAAGGGCGGACAGAGAGATAGAGCTCACGGGGAAGGAATACGCCCTGCTGGAGTACATGATACGCAATCAGGGCGTGACCCTGTCAAGAGAGCAGATAGAGAACAACATCTGGAACTACGAATACGAGGGCGGCACCAACGTGGTGAACGTCTACATCGGCTATCTGCGGAAAAAGATAGACGCAGGCTTTGACAAAAAGCTCATCCACAATGTCTGGGGCATGGGCTGGGTGCTGAAGGAGGAGTAAAATGTCCGCAAAGCTGAAGCTCACCTCATGGATAGCAATTTCCATGTTCATACTCTCCACCGTCACCATGGCGTTCATCATCTGGGTCAACGAGGCGGACGTGGTGGATGACGCCATAGAGCGTCTCACTGAGACGGTGCTGCACAACGAGGACAGCTTCGAATTCGAGCGGGGCTCCATCGACTGGGAGGATGTCGACTTCTACACCCGGGGGGTCTACTGCGCCTTCTACGATGAAAAGGGCAGCCTGCTCCGGGGCATGACCGTGGACGAGCTGGGCCCCGGGGATATAGCCTTTGACGAGTACGAGCTGCAGACCGTCACCGTGGACGGCGATACCTTCTATATCTACGATGCCTATCTTGAGATAGCCGACATTTCGAAGATATGGATACGGGGCATAGTCCCGGAAAACGACGACTCCGGAATAATGCACACCATCTCCGTGATGGCCTACACCCTTCTCCCCTCTCTGCTGATACTCAGCGTAGCAGGCGGCTGGCTGATTTCCAAGCGTGC
This sequence comes from Oscillospiraceae bacterium, assembly GCA_021442665.1. Classification (GTDB taxonomy): domain Bacteria; phylum Bacillota; class Clostridia; order Oscillospirales; family Oscillospiraceae; genus F23-B02. The sequence continues at coordinate 33,558 of JABUSQ010000158.1, read as the reverse complement.
CTTTGCCCCCATGGAGGAGCTGACAAAGACCGCGAACTCCATCAAGGACGGCGACGACCTCACCAAGCGCATAGACCTTCAGACCGGAGGCAGCGAGATGGTGGCTCTGGGCAGGACCTTTGACGATATGTTTGACCGTCTCGAGCGGTCCTTTAACGCCGAAAGGCAGTTTTCCTCCGATGCCTCCCACGAGCTTCGCACCCCCATCGCCGTCATCAAGGCCTACTGCGACCGTGCCCGGCGCAAGGCCTCGTCACGGGAGGATTTCCTCGGCGCCGTGGATGTTATTGAGGCTCAGGCGGACAAGATGTCGGAGCTGGTCAGCCAGCTACTGAGCCTCACAAGGCTGCAGCAGGGCACGGAGCTTTACCCGATGGTCACGGAGGATCTGAGCCTTCTGGTCAACGAGGTCTGTGACGATTTTGCCCCTGCGGAGGCCCGGGGCATCAGCCTGACACGGGATATTCAGACCGGCGTCACGGCGGAGCTCAACGCCTTTCTCATGGCGAGGCTGCTTCAGAATCTTCTGCAGAACGCCTTCAAATACGGCAGGGAAAACGGCAGCATCGGCGTATGTCTGCGGGAGAGCGGCGGAGCGATAAGTCTGTCTGTGTCCGACGACGGCATCGGCATCGCTCCCGAGGACCGGGACAAGATCTGGCAGCGCTTCTGGCAGGCCGACACCTCCCGCTCCGGGGACGGCGGCAGCGGTCTCGGGCTCGCCATGGTTGCGGAGATCGCCCGGCTCCACGGCGGCAGCATGAGCCTTGAAAGCGCCCCGGACAAGGGCAGCACCTTCACCCTGACGCTGAAAAAGCAATAAAGGCGGCGCCAAAGCAGCGGCAGGCCTTCCTTACCTCCCTGCTTTCCTTCGTGACAGTCGGCTGTAATTTATATCTTGTTCTTTCGCTTCCCGTGATGTATAATTATTTAGCATTCATCAGTGATGAAAAATACAGGAAAGTGAGAACGTTCATGAAACGCTATATTGCTCTTATACTTGCTCTCATGCTCTGTCTGTGTCTGCTCACCGCCTGCGGTGACAAGAATTCCGAGCCCGAGCCCGAAAACACCTCCGAGCCCGTCCCCACCGAAAGCGGCAACCCCGAGCCCGTTCCCGAGGAGACTCCCGCCCCGGTCCCCGTGTGGCTGCCCCTCACCGATGACGCAGGTCAGGAATACATCGACAGGCTGATTTTCATCGGCGACAGCACCACCTACGGTCTCAAGGCCTACAGTGTTCTCAGCGGCGGCACCGAGACGGAGCAGGTCTGGACTCCCACCAGCGGCACCCTCGCTCTCTTCAACCAGAGCATCGCCACCATAGTTTACCCCAAGACCGGTGAGGAGATTCTCATCGTGGACGCAGTTGCCGACGCTCAGCCCGAGTATCTGGTGCTCACCATCGGCGTCAACGGCGTAGCCATGATGGACGAGGAGTCCTTCAAGCGTGAGTATATCGACCTCATTCAGCGTATTCAGGCTGCAAGCCCCGATACGAAGATAATCTGCAACTCCATCTATCCCGTGGAGGCCTCCTACGAGGCGAAGGACAACGGCATCAACAACGCCAAGATCAACAACGCCAACATCTGGATACTGGACATCGCCGAGGCCACCGGCACCCACTACGCCGACTCCGCCTCCGTCCTCAGAGCCGCAGACGGCTGCCTTGACCCGCAGTTCGGCAACGGTGACGGCATCCACCTCTGTGCCGAGGGCTTCAACCGTGTGCTGAATTACCTGCGCACCCATGCCCTTTTCTGATGTAAGGAGCTTCCGCTATGAAGAAAAACATTGCACTTGTACTGGCACTTATAATGGTGCTCTGCGTCTTTGCCGCCTGCGGTAAGGACAGTGCCGCCGACCCCGGCTTCGATGCGGTGAAGTCCGCAGTCCTCGCCGCCGTTGACAGTGAAGGCCTGCAGGACATTCCCGCAGCCTATGTCGAAAACACCATGAAGCTTGGCTCCGACGCCTACAGCGAGGCCTGCCTGCGTATTTCAAATACAGGCACCAGCATCGACGAGTTCGGCGTGTTCAAAACCGACGACGCCGAGGCTCTCAAGGCTCTGCTGGAGGCATATCTCAGCTACCGCAACGATATCTGGATGGACGAATATCTCCCGGAGGAATTCCCCAAGCTGGAAAACGCAAAGCTCTGGGTCGTGGGCGACTACGTCATGTACGTCATCCTCGGTTCGGACGCCACAGGCTCCGCAGAGACGGCCTTCAAGGGCTGCTTCGAGGGCTGATAAGACAGATACCGGAGGGACTTTGCCCTCCGGTTTTTATTTTTCCGAAAATAAAGTTAATGAAAATTAACCTGAGGTTTATATTGCCGGGGGCGGGATAATCTGTTACACTTGAGAAAAAAGGAGATGACAGCATGAAACTAACATGGTACGGTCACGCCTGCTTCAGGCTGGAGACAGACCGGGGCAGCCTTGTGTTCGACCCCTATGAGGACGACTATCTTCCCGGGCTGAGGCTCCCGAAGCTCAGCGCGGATGCGGTGATATGCAGCCACGGTCACGGCGACCACAGCAACGCCGGGGGCGTGGAGCTGACAGGTGCTTCTCACGGGCTCGGCATCACGCAGATACCCTGCTTTCACGACGAGGTCAGAGGCCTGAAGCGGGGCAGAAACCTCATCACCGTGGCAGAGGCAGAGGGGAAAAGGGTCGCTCATCTCGGGGATCTGGGTCATCAGCTCAGCCGCAGTCAGCTCAGAGAGCTGGGAGCCGTGGATGTTCTGCTCATTCCCGTGGGTGGTATTTACACCCTTGATGCGGCGGAGGCCAAAAAGCTCTGCGACCTTGTTAAGCCCCGATGCATCGTGCCCATGCATTACAGATGCGGAGAGAGGGGTCTGCAGAACGTGGCGGAGTCCGGCGAATTTCTGTCCCTGTACCCCGAATCGGACATTCAGTATCTTGAGGGCAGCTCATGGGAGGTATCCGAAGCGTCCCGCAGGGTCGTGGTCTTCCGGCTCAGCTGAAAAACAGAACGGCATCGCAAAGCAGAAGCCGGGGACGGAATTTCGTCCCCGGCTTGGTTAATATTCATTCACTTCTTTTTTCTGCTGTTTTTATTATAGATAATCTCCAGACCCGTGTGGATGAGGTCGGGATCGTAGGCTAAGCTTCGTTTGCAGTAGGGCACAATATGCCGTGCTATGCCGCCGGTGGCAATGGCGGTGACGGGCTGACCTATCTCCTCCTCCATGCGCTCCAGCATGCCGTCTATCATGGCGGCGGCTCCGAAGACAGCCCCGGAGGTCATGCAGTCCACGGTGTTGGTGCCTATGCACCTCTTAGGCGATTCTATGGATATCTCCGGCAGGAGACTCGTCCCGGAGGAGAGCGCCCTGTAGCCCAGCTTCACGCCGGGTATTATTGAGCCGCCTATGAATGCGCCGTCACCGTCCACGGCAATCATCGTTGTTGCGGTGCCCATGTCCACGATAACTAAGGGCTTGCTGTATTTCGATACGGCTCCCACTGCGGTGGTGATGAGATCCGCTCCCAGAGTTCCGGGGTCGTCTATCTTGATATTCATGCCTGTTTTTATGCCCATGCCCACCACCATGCAGTCGATGCCCATGAGCTTTTTCACCGCGCCCTTTATAAGAGGTACGATCTGAGGCACCACGGAGGATATGATGGCTCCCTCTATCATTCTGTAATCTATGTCCTCAATCTCGAACATCTGGCGCAGGCGCAGGTAGTAATCGTTGGTGAGGTCGCTGCGGTTTGTGGCAATGCGCCCCTTGGCGATGACTCTGCCGTCCTCAACGCAGCCGAAAACTATATTGGTATTGCCTATATCCACTGTCAGTATCAAGTTTCTCCCGCCTTTCACTTAAATTTATACTCAGCCGCTCAGCCCAGTATCTCCTTTATCTTCGCCGCCACAGCCTCGCCGAGGACTCTGTGTCCCTCCACGGTCAGATGCTCGCAGTCCTCCGGGGAGGGCTCGGCAAGCTCGGCTGCGTCAAGGAAATGCGCGCCGCATCTTTCCGCAGCGGCTCTGTACAGAGAAGCAAACCTTTTGCTCTCCTCGCGGCCGTTGGGTGACACTTCCCGTTCCTCGTAGTTTTCGTAGTTGTCCCCCACGAGTATGGGAGAGATGAGCAGTATTTCGGCTTTGCCGGGGAACACGGGCGAAACCATGGAAAACCGTGCGTTTGCGTTCTTCGTCATCATCAGCAGAGTCTCTATGCCTCTGGCACTGCGGCAGGCGTCTGCGAATTTAAGGTCATTGGTGCCCAGCATTATGACCGCCAGATCCAGAGGCTTGTGGGTCTGCAGCTCCTGATCGAGGCCGTCCCTGCCGTTGCGTCCGTCCTTCCACATATCGTCGAACACCGTGGTACGTCCGCTGAGACCCGACGCCACGCAGTGATAATCCTCTCCCAGAAGCTTTGCGGCTATGCTGGTCCATCTCTGCTCGTAGGGATATCTCAGGCCGGTAACGGGCATATAGCCCCATGTATTAGAATCACCGTAAAATAGTACATTTTTCATATTCTCGCCTCCTCCTTAAGTTTATCACCTTATTTCGGGCATTGCAAGGTCTTTGCGCTTATGATACAATATTCAGAAAAAAAGAAACGGAGCTAAGCTATGGAAAACAAAGCATGGTACAAGGAAATGTCCGTTTATCAGATATGGTGCCGCTCCTTCTGCGACGGCAACGGCGACGGTATAGGCGATCTGTGGGGTGTTCTGTCCAAGCTTGATTATATAAAAAGTCTGGGCGTGGACGGCATATGGTTCTCGCCCCTGTATCCCTCTCCCAACGCAGACTATGGCTACGATATATCCGACTATAAAAGCATTCATCCCGATTTCGGCGATCTTGATATATTCCGTCAGGTGCTGGAGGGCGCTCACGAGCGGGGCATGAGAGTGTTCATGGATCTGGTCATAAACCACACCTCCGATGAGCATCCCTGGTTTACCGAATCGAAAAAGGGCCCGGGAAATCCCTACCGCGACTACTATTTCTGGCGTAAGGGCAGGGGCAGACACCGTCCCCCCAACAACTGGGACAGTCTTTTCGAGGGCAGGGCCTGGGAGTATGACAGGGCCTCGGACGAGTGGTATCTCCACATCTTCTCAAAAAAACAGCCCGACCTCAACATGGATAACCCCAGAGTGCGTGAGGAGGTCAAGGACATCATGCGCTTCTGGCTGGATATGGGCGTGGACGGCTTCCGTGAGGACGTTATAACCTATATCTCCAAGGCGGAGGGTCTGCCCTCGGCAAGGGTGAAGCTCCCCGCCGCCACGGGCATGAAATACTACGCCGACGGTCCGAAGGTAAAGGCTTATCTGGCGGAATTCAAGCGTGACGTGCTGGATTATTACGACTGCTTCACCGTGGGAGAGGGCTCTCTCATGAGTCCGGAGACCGCTCTCGGCTACATCCGTGAGGGCGAGGAGCAGGTGCTGAACATGATGATAAGCTTCTCCCACATGCAGGCGGACTGCTTTATGACTGATTTCATTCAGCGTCCCTTCAGCCTGCGGAAGCTCAAGAAGGCGCTGTCCGAATGGCAGGATGCGCTGTTCGGCAGGGGCTGGAACTGCCTGTACCTCGAAAATCACGATCATCCCCGCGTCATAAGCCGCTACGGCAGCGAAAAATATCCCGTGGAGAGCGGCAAGATGCTGGCTGCAGGCTATCTCTTCCTCCGAGGCACTCCCTTTATCTATCAGGGTCAGGAGATAGGCATGCTGAACCATTATCTCCCGAGGCTTGAGGATTATCGGGACATCATGACGAAGAACAACTACCGCATCGCCCGCAGGCTCGGCATCCCCGAAAAGCGTGCCCTGTTCATGGCGCAGAGAGGCTCCCGGGATAACGCCCGCACGCCCATGCAGTGGTCGGCCTCGGAAAACGGTGGCTTTTCCGATGTGAGACCCTGGTTTGCCGTCAATCCCAATTACAGCTCCGTCAATGTGGCGTCTCAGGAGGAGGACCCCGACTCTCTGCTGAATTTCTACCGTTCGGCACTGGAGTTCCGCAGGGAAAACGAGGTGGTCATCTACGGAAACTACAGGGAGCACCTGAAGGACAGCGACGAGCTATATGTCTATGAGCGGAATTACGAGGGCAGAAAGCTGCTGGTGATATGCTCCTTCACCGAGGAGCCCGTGAGATTCGACGCCCCCGAGGGCATAGACCTTGAGTCCGGCGAGCAGGTCTTCGGCAATTACGAGAGCTGCTTTGTCATCTGCAACGGCTTCACCACAAGACCCTATGAGATGCGGGTCTATCTGTTCTGAGACAAACCGGATATCCGCGGCACTTGACGGAAGCGCCGACGGTGAAATAATAAAAATGCTTCCGGACATGAGCTATGCGCTCACTGCTCCCGGAGCGGGAAAAGCAAAAAAGTCGAGGTAATCTCGACTTTTTTCTGCTCTCCAAAGAAGCCATTTTGGATTTTTTGTTATCTGCACACAAGCTCGCCGTTCTCGGCGTCCACCGTGAGGGTGTGACCTGCGGGGATGTCGCCTGCAAGTATGGTGCGGGCTATGAGGGTCTCCACGTGGGACTGCAGATACCTCTTCAGGGGTCTTGCTCCGTAAACGGGGTCGTAGCCCTTCTCGATGATAAGGCTGCGGGCATTCCCAGTAAGCTCAAGCCCCAGACCCTTTTCCTCCAGTCTGCTTTTCAGTGCTGCGGTGAGGTTGCAGACGATGCCGCCCAGCTCCGCCCTTGTGAGAGGCTTGAAGCACAGTATCTCGTCAAGGCGGTTTAAAAATTCGGGTCTGAAGAAGCGTCTCAGCTCCGCCATGACCATTTCCCTCGCTCCGTCGGCAATGTCGCCGTCCTCTCCGATGCCCTCCAGCAGATAATGGCTGCCGAGATTGGAGGTCATGATGATTATGGTGTTCTTGAAATCCACCGTCCTGCCCTGAGAATCGGTGATGCGTCCGTCGTCGAGTATCTGCAGGAGGATATTGAACACATCGGGATGCGCCTTCTCTATCTCGTCGAAGAGCACCACGGAATAGGGTCTTCTCCGCACCGCCTCCGTGAGCTGTCCGCCCTCATCGTAGCCCACATAGCCCGGAGGCGCTCCGATAAGGCGGGACACGGAGAATTTCTCCATGTACTCCGTCATGTCGATGCGCACCATATTGTGCTCATCGTCAAACAGGCACTCGGCAAGAGCCTTGGCAAGCTCCGTCTTGCCCACGCCCGTGGGACCCAGGAACATGAAGCTGCCTATGGGGCGGTTCGGGTCTGCGATGCCCGCTCTGGAGCGGAGTATGGCCTCGGTTACACGCTGCACGGCCTCGTCCTGACCGATGACCCGCTTATGGAGCACCCTGTCAAGCTGCAGAAGCTTTTCACGCTCGCCCTCCATGAGCTTTGCCACGGGGATGCCCGTCCATTTCGCCACGATGCCGGCTATCTCCTCGTCGGTGACGGTATCACGGACAAGGCTCTCGGTCTTCCGCTCCTCACTGAGCCGCTCCGCCTCACGGAGCCGCTCCTCAAGCTGAGGCAGCTCGGAGTATTTGAGTCTCGCCGCCGTCTCGTATTCGTAATTGAGCTGGGCATTTTCTATCTCTGCGTTGGTGCGCTCTATTCTGCTCTTGAGGGTCTTGACCTCCTCCACGCTGTGCTTTTCGCTCTCCCAGCGAGATCTGCTCTCGTTGAAGCTGTCCTTGAGATTTGCCAGCTCCTCCTTGAGCCTTTCAAGGCGTTCCGCGGACAGTCTGTCCGTCTCCTTCTTCAGAGCCATCTCCTCTATCTCAAGCTGCATTATCTTGCGGCGGATGTCGTCCAGCTCCGCAGGCATGGAGTCTATCTCCGTGCGGATAAGCGCGCAGGCCTCGTCCACAAGGTCGATCGCCTTGTCGGGCAGGAAGCGGTCGGTGATATAGCGGTTCGACAGGGCGGCGGCGGCAACGATGGCATTGTCGTGGATGCGCACGCCGTGGTACACCTCGTATCTCTCCTTCAGTCCGCGGAGGATGGACACCGTGTCCTCCACCGTAGGCTCCTCCACCATGACGGGCTGGAAGCGCCGCTCCAGAGCCGCATCCTTCTCTATATACTTTCTGTATTCATCCAGAGTTGTGGCTCCGATGCAGTGCAGCTCGCCTCTTGCCAACATGGGCTTCAGAAGATTGCCCGCATCCATGCTGCCCTCCGTTTTGCCTGCGCCCACGATGGTGTGCAGCTCGTCGATGAACAGGATTATCCTTCCCTCGGATTTCTTTATCTCCTGCAGCACCGCCTTCAGACGCTCCTCAAATTCGCCCCTGTACTTTGCACCTGCGATGAGAGCGCCCATATCCAGAGAGAACACGGTCTTGTCCTTCAGGCCCTCCGGCACGTCGCCCCTGACTATGCGCTGGGCAAGTCCCTCGGCGATGGCGGTCTTGCCCACGCCGGGCTCGCCGATGAGCACCGGGTTGTTCTTGGTCTTGCGGGAGAGTATGCGCACCACGCTGCGTATCTCCGCGTCTCTGCCTATCACCGGATCAAGCTCCTGATTTCTGGCACGCTCCACCAGATCGGAGCCGTATTTCGTCAGGGCGTCGTAGGTATTTTCGGGGTTGTCCCCGGTGACGGGGCCGGTCTTCACACGGCTCAGCTCCTGAGTAAAGCCGCCTCTGGTGATGCCGTGGTCTGCGAATATGCGCTTTATCGCCGGTGTGGCTGCGGCAAATATGCCCAGCATCAGATGCTCCACGGAGAGATATTCGTCCCCCATGGACACTCTCGCCTTGTCTGCGGCGTTTATCACACGGCTCGCCTCGTTGGAGAAATATATCTCCGGGCTGCCGCTGACTCTGGGAAGTCTGTCAAGCTCCTCCTCCAGCTCCCGCAGCAGCGCGCCGCAGTCGGCACCCGTTTTTGTGAGCATGGTGGGTATCAGACCGCCCCGGGCATCCACGAGAGCATACAGCAGATGCTCCGGCGTGACGTACTGATTGTCCTTCTCCTGCGCCTTGCTCTGAGCACTGTGCAGGGCCTCCATGGTTTTTTGCGTAAGATTCTGTGCGTTCATTATATCACTTCCTGTTATATTAGGACACGGCTTTTCCTCATGAGGGAGAAGTAGCATGCCTCGACCTCACGGGCGTCGAAGCGTCCCGCAAGGTAGCCCTTCATCATGGTGTCGAAAAGCTTGATGTATTCGGAGATGACCTTGGCCAGCTCCTCTGAGGAGCAATCGCCCTCGGGCACTGCAATGGAGCGGACAAACCTGCCCTCGCACAGTGCATAGCGGGGAGCATTGGCCCCCAGCAGGGGACGGAGATGCACGTCCTCAATGCTCTTCCACAGACGGAAGAACTCCGCCATGGAGCCCAGCAGGGCCGCAGACTGGGTGCGGAAATTCACCGTTATCTCCCCCAGCGCCTCCTCATTGCCCCGAAACAGCTCCACCTCGTATTTTACCGTGGGGCGGTATTTGTATTCCAGCGAGCTTTTCATGCTCATGGTCATGGCATTGGGTGCAAAAAAGGGCACGATATCCCTTGAGGGCAGCAGCAGCTGCTCTATCTGTGCGAGAATGTCGTTTATCCTCCGCTCGGGGGTCACAAGACCCACCCGTTCGGCAAGTATCTGATTTATGAGATTCGAGCGGTTCGTGCCGTATTTGTGGGCGAGGCGGTCTACCTCCGCCACCACCTCATCGCTGAGCATAAGGCTGTACAGTGTCTTTTTCATTGGCTTTTCCTCTCTTTCTATGCTTATATAATAATCCGCTCCCGATAATTTGTCAATATATTTATATAATTTTTATCACGAATTATTATATTCGCTACTCATTTATCGGCTCGCAGGCGATAATAATGCGTAAATGTCGTGTCATGTATTTCCATTATTGGTTGAAAAAGCTTCACAAAAGGCGTATAATGGGGCAAAATATTAAGAGGAGTGTTGATTTTGGGATTTTTCGCAGCCGTCGCCGACGGATTTAAAAAATACGCCGTGTTCAGGGGGCGCACCGGACGGCGAGAGTTCTGGTTTTTCATGCTGTTTGTTCTCCTTGTGAGGGCGGCGATACTGGCGCTGGATATCACCACGGGCGGCGGCACCGTGCTGCTCAGCTTCTCCTGGCTGTTCAAGCTGGGGGTCATACTCCCCTGCATCAGTCTTGTCTGGCGGCGTATGCATGATATCGGAAGAAGAGGCGCAAACTTCTTTTTCATTTTCCTGCCGGTCATCGGCTGGATATATCTCCTCGTCCTCCTCTGTCTGAAAAGCAGGACGGAAAACAACAGATACGCATAAGCACCCTTTCGGTGCTTTTCGGACAAATACGGTATTCGGCAGACCCGGAAGGAGGACAATTCATGAACGACGAGCTGACCGCCCTTGACATACAGAAGCTGCAGAAGGAGCTTGACGAGCGGAACGCCATGATGCCCGAAATAATCGAGGAGGTCAAACGCACCAGAGCCTTCGGCGACCTCAGCGAGAATTTCGAGTACAAGGAGGCAAAGCGTGCCCAGAACCGCAACCGCAGCCGCATAAGATATCTGGAGCGGATGATAGCCTCGGCACGGATAATCGACACCCGCTCGGCAAACGACGAGGTGGGACTTTTCGACAGGGTCGAGGTCTATATACCCGAGGACGGCGAAACTCAGGTCATTCAGGTGGTGACCACGGTGAGGTGTGACCCCCTGAAGGGCTTCGTCAGCCGTGAATCGCCCTTCGGCAAGGCCGTGCTGGGACGCAGAGTCGGTGACAGAGTCACCGTGCAGGTGTCCGACAGCTACAGCTATGAGGCGGAGATACGCTCCATAACCAAGGCCGAGGACGACGGCAGCGCACCCCTGAGAAGCTTCTGAACATATAATAAAAGCTGAGAGTCACTTCATTGTTGACTCTCAGCTTTTTCATAGCTTTGTCCGACCTTTCGTGTTTTTGTGATGAAAGTATAACGCAGGGGGCGGGAATTACTCAACCGACGGCAGGTTTAGTCCGCTCTACCGTCAGTTTACCTGTTGAATCTCAGCGCATAGCCGCATTTACGGCACAGCTCCTCCGAGGGTCTGCGGTTTGAAAAGCCCTCGTAAAAGGCTGCGGCTCTGTCCGTTTCAAGTATCTCCTCAAGGCTCTGCCCGAAGATATTTCCCAGCGCAAGGTCCCCCTCGGCATCCAGACAGCAGGGCACCACGGTGCCGTCGCAGAGGACGGCTATCTGATCTCTCAGACCACGGCAGAACTGCACGCCGCACTCCGGGGCGTCCATGTCGGGCCATTCGAATTTAGCGGCGTTTTCAAGATAGAGCCTGTCGGCGAGGCGGAGGCTGCCGCTGCGGTTCTCCTGCCAGTCACCGCCGAGGCGGCTGCGGAGCTGCTCCTTTATCCTGCCGTTCAGCTCGTTTTCTCCGCCCTCGTTCCAGAGCCTCAGGGCCACGATGCAGCCCTTCCGGGACAGAGGCAGAGCCACGTCCAGAACACGGTCCAGATATTCCTCCAGGGTCAGGTCCGTTCTGTTTGCCTCGAAGCTGTGGAGAGACACACTGAGCTTGTACAGCCGCTCCGCGCTCAGCAGAGTCCCGGCGCACTTATCCAGCAGAAAGCCGTTGGTGGTTATACAGCAGCTCATGTCCGTTTCCGCGGCGATGCTTAAAAGCTCCGGCAGCTCGGGATGGCTCAGAGGCTCGCCCATGAGGTGAAAATACACATACCTCGTATGACCCCGAAGCTTCTCCAGTACGCAGCGAAACTCCCCTGCACTCATCCGCCGGGGTGCTCTTTTCGTGCCGTGGCAGAAGGAGCAGCTCAGATTGCAGATGTTGGTTATCTCAACGTAGACCTTACTGAACATGGCGCGTCATTCAAACATTTCCGGGAAGAATTCCGCCGCCAGCAGCTCCACCGTCATGGCGCAGCGGACGCCGGGAAAGCTGTTTTCCAGAGGCAGGTGCAGAACACGTCCCTCCCACACGCAGGGGAGCTGACCCAGCAGCGCATGCTCATTGAGAGCCGCATGCTTTTCATCGGCGGAGGAGCCCTCATAGTCGTGGATGATTATAAAGTCCGGCCGGGCCTCCATGATCTCCTCCGGGGTGACGGCGTCCCATTTCTTCTCCAGCCCGGCAAAGATATTCACGCCTCCGGCCGCGGAGATAAGCTCGTTTTCATAGCCGTAGCTGCCGGTGACATAGACCTTTTCACCGACAAAGCTGTCCAGCACCAGCACCCTAAGAGGCTCCTGCTCGGGCAGTTTTTCGATTATCTGGGAGATAACGGGAGCCTGCAGGGCTATTATCTCCTCGGCTCTGCCGCTCACCTCGAATATCTTCGCCACGGTGCGCAGATCGGCACAGAGACTGCCGATGCTGTCCGTGCTGAGGACAAAAACGGTGATACCGGCTTTTTCAAGGGACTTTATGGTCAGGTCTTCGCCGAATATCCAGTCCGTGGCAAGGAGGAAATCGCAGCCGCTGGAGATAATATCCTCGTAGTCGGGGTAGCCCACGGCAAGGTCGGGGATGGTATAATAGTCGTCCGCCAACTCCTCAAGCGCTCCCTGACTGTGGTTTGACATACATTTGCCCACCACAAGATCCGCAAGCCCCAGCGCGCAGAATATCTCCGTGCAGTGGGGCCCCGCGGTGACCGCTTTCCGGGGCGCCCGGCCGACGGTTACGGTCCTGCCGTGGTTTTCAAAGCTCACGGGGGCATAGGTCTCCGCAGGCTCCGTGGGTTCCGGCTCCTCCTCCGTGCAGGCGCACAGGGAGAGCAGCATTAATATGCAAAGCAGAAATGCGGTCAGTCTTTTCATTGTGTTACCTCTTCAGCTTGCCTCCGGCGGCTGTTATCGCAGCCTCTGCGAGGACGGATGTGGGGTCTATAAAGCGGTGGAGAGTGTTCCCGGCAAAGGCTATGGGAAGTTCCGTGCAGGCTAAGATAAACGCCTCACAGCCCTCTGCCTCCATGCGGCAAAGCTCCTCCTCCAGCACTTCGGTGTCTGCGGGTCTTCCCGCCTTGACCTCGTTGTATATGATATGCATGAGCATTTTCCGCGCCTGCTCCGAGGGCCTTCTTAGCTCTATGCCGTACTCCTCAAAAATACCGTCGTAAATCCCGCTGAGCAGAGTTCCCTCCGTGGCGAGAAGCCCTGCGCATTTTATGCCCAGACTCCGCACCGCCTCTGCCGTCTCACGGGGCATATGCAGCACGGGTATGCCGCAGCACTCCGAGACCCTGCCGTGGAAGAAATGCGCCGTGTTGCAGGGAATTATCAGCAGGTCGGCTCCCATGCTCTCAAGACGCTTCGCAGACTCCGACATAAGCAGCGCAGGCGCATCCGAGCCCTCGATTATGCAGGCGGTGCGGTCGGGAATATCGGTGTTGTTGTCTATGAGGATATGCAGATGCTCGCAGTCCCGCTCGGCATCGGTTTTTTCTATGATTTTCCGGAATATATCGGCGGTGGCCATGGGGCCCATGCCTCCGATAATTCCGATTACCCGCCGGGAATTAATCATCGTCATCACCCTGATATCAGTTGTTGCTTATTAATAATACCACGGCGGGGAAAGCTTTTCAACACCAAGCATATTTCATTGTAAATTTAAGAAAAAATCATTGTTTATACATCACTGCTGTGATATTATATGTATTTGTCGAAATATGCTTAAAATAACTTTGGGGGTTATTGCTTTGAGTAGAAATAAGTCTGCAGAAAAGAAAAAATCACGCAGATGGCCTGTCGTATTGCTTACCGTGCTGCTGGTGCTGGCAGCGACGGCGGCAGTCACCGTGTTCGGTGTTTACCGGGGCGTTAATCTATGGGCGCACGGCGAGCTGGGCGAGGGACTGCCCGACATTTCCGTCTTCGTCCGCGGTGAAGGCTCCGCCTCCTATGTGGGTGACAATGACATAAGCCTCACGGAGGAGGGCAAATATATCATCACCGTTGAAAAGGACGGCGCAAGGCGCAAGGTGCTGCTCATCGTCAGTGACACAAAGGCTCCCGCCGCCGATAACGGTGACGTCAAAATAACCATTGACGACACCATCGGGCCTGAGGAAGCTCTCACCAATATAAAAGAGGCCAGCGACTACACCGTCGAGTGGAAGGTAACGCCCGAATTCGGCAAGGCAGGCACCTATAACGCCGAGATCGCTCTCGCCGACATACACGGAAACAGTGACGTCATCACCGTGAAGGTCATTATCCTCGGCGCCGTCGACCGTCTGAAGGTCGAGGCAGGCGGCGACAGACCCGCTCTGAAGGACTTTATGGTGGTGGAGCGTGAGAACGCCGAGTTTGCCGGAGGCTACGAGGAGGTCAAATGGGATGAGGTAGGCGAATACGAGGTTCAGATTGCCTTTGACGGTCAGACCTATACCACCGTCGTGGAGATCGTGGACACCACCGCCCCCGTTCCCGATGCCGTCACCGCCGCGGTTCTGAAGGGCAAAGAGCCGGAGGCCTCCGCCTTCACTCTGGGCTTTGAGGATGTCAGCGAGGTCACAAGCACTCTCACCGAGGTCCCCGTAACCGACAAATGCGGCATCTTTACCTGCACCCTGAACGCCGAGGATGCCTGCGGCAACAGCGTGGACTTCGAGGCAAAGCTCATCGTTGCGGACTACATCATCGAGATAGAGGCGGCAAACAGAAATACAAACGAGGCGGAGCTGAGGAAGCTGCTTCCTACGGAGTTCGCCGGCTGCATCCTCGACCCCGAGGCTGCGGATGCGGAGTTCTCTCTGACAGAGCTGGGCGCGCACCCGGTGTATTTCATCAGGAGCGGTCAGCAGGTGCTGGTAGCCGTGGTGGTGAAGGACACCACCGCTCCCACCGCCGAGGGCATCGAATGTCCCTGCAGCACCGGCTATTACTGCGAGCCCATCAAATTCGTCACCAACATCACGGATATGAGCGCCGTCAAGGCGAAATTCGCTCAGGAGCCCGACTGGAACACCGAGGGCACGCAGGAGGTTGAGATAATCCTCACCGACCGTTGCGGAAATACCTCCACCGTCAAGGCAAAGGCGGTGGTGGCTCCCGACAGCATCGCCCCCGTTATCTACGCCGCCATCGACCGTAATTTCTATGTGGGCGATGCCGTCAGCTACTTCAAGGAGGTCTTTGCCGAGGATAACACCGATCCCGAGCCCGAGCTCACCGTTGACAAGTCCAAGGTGGACTCCAAAAAGGCCGGCACCTACGACGTGACCTACACCGCCACCGACCACGAGGGCAATTCCTCCTCCGTCACCGTAAAATTCACCTTCATTGAGCGGACAGTCACCGAGGAGCAGCTCAAGCAGGCGGTCAAGGCGGTCACCGACAAGATATTTACCCCGGATATGACCCCCGCAGAGCAGGCTCTGGCTGTGTTCAACTACTGCTATGACAATATCACCTACTGGGGCGACTCCAACAAGCAGGACCTCTGCGGCGAGGCGTACAGGGGGCTCACCAAGGGTGTGGGCGACTGCTACACCTTCTACGCCGCCACCTATATACTTCTTCAGGAGATAGACTGTCAGGTGCTGAGCGTGGAGCGCATGAACGGCAAGACCCAGCATTTCTGGTGCCTTGTCAATCTGGGCACGGGCTGGTATCACTTCGACACCTGCAACGTGGGTCCCCAGCACTACAAGTGCTTCATGAAGATGAACTCCGACGTCGCTCCCCTCAGCCCCCAGTACTGGGTGTTTGACAAGAGCCTCTACCCCGAGGTCGCCACCACTCCCTTTGTAATGCCCTGATATCATGAAAAACATTCTTGAATTTCTGGAGGCGACCGCCTCTGAATATCCCCATAAGACCGCTTTTTCCGACGGTGAAAGCTCTCTGAGCTTTTCGGAGCTTCTCTCCCTGTCGAGGCGGGGCGGCACACAGCTTCTGCGGCGGGGCGCCCGCAGAGGCGAATGCGTGGTGGTGTTCATGAAAAAATGCCCCGCCACGGTTGCCGCCTTCTTCTCCGTCATATACGCAGGCTGCTGCTATGTGCCTCTGGAAATGGGTCTTCCCATGCACCGTATCCGCAGAATCATCGCAAAGCTCGAGCCCCGGACCGTCATCTGCGACGAGAGCAGTGCGGAAAAATGCGCAGAGCTGGGCTACGGCGACAGGATACTCCCCGCAGAGGAGCTTTTCTCCTGCGAGGCAGGCCCCGAGCTGTCCGCCGTGCGCAGAAAATGCGTGGACATCGACCCCGTTTACATCGTCTTTACCTCCGGCAGCACGGGAGAGCCCAAGGGCGTAACCGCCTGCCACCGCTCGCTTATCGATTACGCCTCCGCCCTCTGCCCCGTCATCGGAGCGTCCCCGGACAGCGTTTTTGCCATGCAGGTGCCTCTGTATGTTGACGCCTGCATGAAGGAAATACTCTCTGCCGTAAAATGCGGCTCCACGGTATTTCTCATGCAGCAGAGCCTGTTCACCTCTCCGCTTAATGTGCTGAGCTTCTTAAACGAGCATAAAATAAACACCGTCTGCTGGGTCGCCTCCGCTCTCACCCTTGTTTCGGGTCTGGGAGCCTTCGAGGAGGGCAGACCGGAATACCTCCGCACGGTCTGCTTCGGCAGCGAGGTGTTTCCCGTGAAGCAGCTCCGTGCATGGCAGGCAGTCTGCCCCGGCGCAAGGTTTATTAACCTCTACGGCCCCACGGAGTGCACGGGCATGAGCTTCTATTACGAGGTGGACAGAGCCTTTGAGGACGGCGAGCCCATCCCCGTGGGTCAGCCCTTCGACAACACGGATTTCATGCTTCTGCGGGAGGATAACAGCCCTGCGGAGGAGGGTGAGACCGGTGAGATATGCATCCGCGGCACCGCCGTAACTCTGGGCTACTATGACGACCCTCAGCGTACCGCCGCCGTTTTCGTGCAGAACCCCCTGAACCCCCACTACCCGGAGCTTATCTACCGCACCGGAGATCTGGGCAGGCTCAACGAAAGAGGCGAGCTTGTCTTCGTCTCCCGGAAGGACAGCCAGATAAAAAACATGGGTCACCGCATTGAGCTCGGCGAGATCGAGGCCTGCGCCTGCATGGCGGAGGGCGTTGAAAGCGCCTGCTGCCTGTTTGACAGGGAAAAGGGCAGACTCCGGCTGTATTACATGGGCTCCGCGGATGAAAAGGAGCTTCGCGGCTATATGCGCAGCGAGCTTCCCCGCCATATGATACCCGCAAAATTCCTTCGCATGGACAGACTTCCCCTGCTTCCCAACGGAAAAATTGACAGAAAAGCTTTAATGGAGAATTAATTATGAACGAACTGCTTGAAATTCTGGAGGATATCGCCCCCGACGTGGACTTTGAAAGCTGCGACACCCTCATCGACGACGGTTATCTTGAATCTCTGGACATCGTCAGCATCATCGCCGAGCTGTCCGACGCCTACGACATCACCATCCCCGCCAGAGAGATCATCCCCGAGAACTTCAATTCCGCCGAGGCTATGTACAGCATGGTGCTCCGCCTCATGGACGAGTAAGCCGTGCTGTTTACGTCCTACGGCTTCATAGCCTTTCTGATAGTCCTTTTTGCGCTGTACTATCTCATTCCCCGCCGCTTCCAGTGGCTGCTGCTGCTCATAGCCGACGCTCTGTTCTATTACTGCGCAGGCTGGCAGGGACTTGTGTTCATGGCGGCAACCGTGACCGTCGCCTGGGCATCCACCAACCTCATGTCCTCCTCCCTTGCAAAGCAGAAGTCCTTTCTCTCCTCTCCCCCGGGAAAGGAGCTCTCAAGAGAGGAGCGCAAAGCGGTCAAAAAGCAGGGAGAAAAGTACAGAAAGCGTATATTCATCCTTGCGCTGGTGCTGGATCTTGGTATCCTTGCGGCGCTGAAGTACACGAATTTCGTCATACACAACGTGAATTCCCTCTTCGGCGCAAATATTGCGGGTGTTGACTGGCTGCTGCCGCTGGGCATATCCTTCTACACCTTCCAGACCGTGAGCTACATCATCGACGTGTACTGGGAGAAGACGGAGGCTGAGAAGAACATCCTGCGGGTCGCCCTGTTCACCTCCTTTTTCCCTCTCCTCATTCAGGGCCCCATTTCCCGCTTCGGAGATTTGAGCCGTACCCTTTTCGCAGAGCATGAGCCGGATTTCAAGCAGATATCCTTCGGTCTTCAGCGCATCATCTGGGGTTATTTCAAGAAGCTCGTCATCGCAGACCGTCTTCTTGCAGCGGTGACCACCCTCTGCGGCGATCCCACCCTCTACACCGGAGCCTATGTCTTCTTCGGCGCCATGTTCTACGCCGCCGAGCTATACGCGGACTTCACCGGTGGCATCGATATCACCATCGGCATCGCTCAGGTGCTGGGCATCAGGGTGCAGGAAAACTTCATCCGGCCCTTCTTCTCCCGCAATATTGCGGAATACTGGCGGCGCTGGCACATCTCCATGGGAACCTGGTTCAAGGACTACATCTTCTATCCCCTGTCCGTGGCTCCCTGGCTGCTGAAGCTCTCCAAGGCCGCACGGAAGAAAATCTCCGACAGCTTCGGCAGGAAGCTCTCCGTGTACGTGTCAACCATCATAACCTGGTTCCTTACGGGTCTGTGGCACGGTGCGGCGTGGAATTTTGTGGTCTGGGGACTTCTCAATGCCGTATTCATCCTTGCGGCGGAGGAATTCAAGCCCCTGTCCCACCGCTTCCGCACAAAGCATGAGCGGCTAGTCAGCAGCTTCGGCTACCGGGTGTTTGAGACTCTGCGCACCTTCCTGCTGGTAAGCTCCTTCAGGATACTCGACTGCTACCGTGACGTGGCAGTGTCCTTCAAGGCCTTCTTCTCCGTGTTCACGGATTTTAACTGGGGCAGTGCCTTCGGCGACCTGCTGAATATCGGTCTCAGCGCAGGGGATTATATCATTGCCGGCATCGGCGTTGTCATGATGTTCACCGTGAGCTGTATTCAGGAAAAGCACGGCGAGGTTCGTGAGCTTATCTGGCAGAAAAAGCTTCTGCCCTATGTGCTGTTCACCCTGCTGGTGCTGGCTGTCTTAGTCTTCGGCGCCTACGGTGTGGGCTATGATTCCGCTCAGTTTATCTATAATCAGTTCTGATATGACAAAAACCAAGACAAAAGTACATATTATCGCCCTGCTCTGTACGGTGATATTCACAGTGCTTGCCGTCTGGCTTCTGGGAAAGCTCCTGCAGCCCAAGTATATGTCCGGCGTGCTGGAGGGTGCCATGACCGCGGAGTACTATAATGAGACCAGTCCCCACGATGTGATATTCATCGGCGACTGCGAGGTATATGAGAACTTCTCCCCGGTCACCATGTGGGAGGAGTACGGCGTGACAAGCTATATCCGCGGCTCGGCACAGCAGCTTATATGGCAGTCCTACTATCTGCTGGAGGAGGCCTTCGACAGAGACAGCCCCAAGGTGGTGGTCTACAACGTGCAGGCCATGAAGTATTCCGAGCCCCAGAGCGAGGCGTACAACCGCATGAGTCTCGACGGAATGCCGCTGTCCGCCCACAAGCTTGCCGCAATCCGTGCCTCCGCTACGGAGGAGGAGGCGCTTATCAGCTATTTTATTCCTCTGCTCCGCTATCACGACAGGTGGAGCGAGCTTAGCTCCGAGGATCTCCGCTATATGTTCCGCCGTGACCCCGTTACCGTGTCGGGCTATCTCATGCGCTCGGACATAAAGCCCATGAGCAAGCTGCCCAGTCCCCCGGTGCTGGACGATTACGCCATCGGTGACACCTGCTGGGAGTATCTCGACCGGCTCCGCCTGCTCTGCGAGGAAAACGGCGCAAGGCTGCTGCTTATCAAGTCACCCAGCCAATGGCCCTACTGGTATGAGGAGTGGGACAGGCAGATAAGCGGCTATGCGGAGAAGTACGGGCTTGATTACATCAACATGCTGCCTCTAACCGAGGAGATAGGCATTGACTGGAGCCGTGACACCTATGATGCGGGTCTGCACCTGAATGTCTACGGTGCGGAGAAGCTGGGGCTCTGGTTCGGTGAGCTGCTCACGGAGGAGTACGGTGTTCCCGACCGAAGAAACGATACGGAAATTGCCGCTGTCTGGGCGGAAAAGAGCGAAGCCTACCACGCACTGTACGATGCGCAGCAGGCGGAGCTGAAAGAATACGGCTATTTAAAGTCATGGACATTAGGAGAAGAAAAATGAAAAAGCTTATTTCACTTATGCTCGCCGCCCTCATGCTGTTTGCGCTCTGCGCCTGCGGCGAGAACGAAGACCCCGCCCCCGACAGCAGCAGCGAGCCCTACGCCCCCGATTACGGCGAGCTGAGCTTCGCCTCCGGCGACGTTGTCTTCGGCATCATGGACTTTGCCGACGAGGTGCTGGACGCCCTCGGTGAGCCGCAGGGTACCTTTGAGTCCGAGAGCTGCGCCTATCAGGGCAAGGACTATTTCTACTACTACGACGGCTTTGAGGTCATGGCAAACGACATTGACGGAGCCATGCGCATCACCGGCATCACCCTCGCAGACGACACCGTGGCAAATCCCCAGGGCGTGAAGATCGGCATGGCTGTCAGCGAGGCCCTCTCCCTCATGGGCGACGGCTACACTCATGCCGGCTCCGTGTATAAGTATCTCACGGGCTCCACCCTTCTCATGATTGAGGAGGGCAGCGACGGCACCGTCACCGCCGTGGAATATGCCGTGGCGGCAAACGCCGAATAAGCCGATGACGCAAAAAATCCTCTGTCCTTTGACAGAGGATTTTTTATACTCTTAAAGCTGAGCTTATTCCTTGGGATTGGGGCCGTACTGATTTTCTCCGGGCTGGCTGTCCTTGCAAAGCCATACGAGAAGCAGAATCCAGCCGACAAGGGGGATAAGGCAGAAGAAGAAATTTGCGCCGGACTTTCCGATATCATGCAGTCTGCGCCAGGTCACCGCAAGGTTGGGTACCAGAACTGCCAGAGCGAAGAGAGATGAAACCGTTGAGAAAAGTCCAAGCTGAGTACTCTCCCCCAGCACATAAAGCACGGTGTCTACCAGCAGAGTGAATACGAAGAAGTACCAGTACTCACTGCGGCGGGCACGGCCTTTAAAGGTTGCATAATTTGAAAAAACTGATTTTACGGACTGTTTGAAGGTCATAGCCGTCCTCCCTTTCTGTTTTATACGCTGATTTTACACCGATTTTCCCGGTGTTGCAACAGAAAGTTTAAAATTTTTTAATATTTCCGGTATCAGTATTCGTTGTCGGGGAAGACCTTTGCGGCGTTTATCTTGTTGTAAACACCCAGCATGGGTAGAGCCTTCACAAGTCCGCCCTCAAATTTGAAATGACCCTGACTTATGGCCTTGACGGCGTCGATCTCGCCCTTTGCGGACATGACGTAGCTTGTATACTTGCCGATGCCGCCGAACTTGGCGGCGGGCATGGTGTCCCTGCCGACGCCCATTTTTATTTCAGCCAGCAGGCCCTTTTCCACGCTGTAGTATATCCACTTATCCGTGCCGTCGGGACAGTCCAGATACAGCTCGGTCATGGTGGTGCTTGCCTTGCCGGGGGTCAGGTCTTCTCTTATCTTCTTCTCATGGGCGGCAAACCATTCTTCACTTAAAAACTTCATCTTCTGTTCTTCCTTTCATAATTTAACGGAGTTTTTACACATTAAGTTTAGCGAAAATCCACGAAAAGTCAACTGTTTTCTTCCTATTTGTCTGTTATCTCGCCTGATTCGGAAGCACACCTACTCTGCATTAGACGTGTACCCCGGTAATTCTCCTGTTTGGTATTTCTTCCGTTTTGCACCGCTATGCCGTGAAAATGATGTCTTTTCGTAAAACAATGCTCCGCAGGTGGTTTACAAATCCGGGATTATCGTATAAAATCAACACAGTGTATATATACAGGGGGATAAGACATGAAACAGAAAGCCACTCTTGACGAAAAGCTCTGCTCAAGACAGCTTGAGCTTCCCAACGGTCTGCTCTACCGCATACTCATGGTCGTGGTGAAGCTCTTAAACATGAAGACCAAAACCAATTTCACCTACAACGCCCGTCCCGCCGAGGAGGAGGGGCCCATCGTGCTCATTGCAAACCATGCCTCCCGTGTGGATTTCCAGTTCACCGCTCCCGTGTGCTTTCCCAAGAAGCTCAACTATGTGGTGGGCTACAACGAATTTTTCCGCTTCCCCACCTGCATCCTGCTGAAGCTCATGCAGGTCATCCCCAAAAAGAACTTCACCCCCGATACCTACACGGTGCGTCAGATACTGCGTGTGGTGAAGAAGGGCGGCAGCATCTGTATCATGCCCGAGGGCATGAGCTCCATAACCGGCATGGCGCAGCCTGTCATCCCCGGCGGAGCGAAGCTGCTTAAAAAGCTGGGGCTGCCCGTTTATTACTCCAAGATATCCGGCGGCTACTTGACCTACACCAAGCACTGTCTTGACGAGCGCGTGGGACGAATCGACGTCTCCGTGAACAGGATGTTCACGCCTCAGCAGCTCAGGGAGCTGAGCCTTGAGGAAATCGAGGACACCATGAACCGCCTTCTGGCTCACGACGACTACATATGGAATAAACAGCAGCAGGTCACCTTCAAGGGCAAGGGTCAGATGGCAAAGCAGCTGGACACCCTGCTGTACATGTGTCCCCGGTGCGGTAAAATGTACGATATGGAGTGCAGCGGCAACACCATGCGCTGCAGAGCCTGCGGAAACACCGTGGAACTGGACGAGCGCTACAATCTCCGTCCCGTGGGTGATTCCGTCTGTCCCGAGCTGGTGACGGACTGGACGATAGCAGAGCGGAAAAAAGCAGCAGAGGATGTGCGCAGAGAGGGCTTCTTCCACGAGGGTCATGTCAGGATAGGCGTGCTCCCGGACTATAAAAACCTCACCGGCGACAGCACCTCCGTCATATGCGGCGACGGCATGCTGCGGCTGGACGGCGACGGTCTGCATTTTGAGGGTAGCCTCAGGGGCGAGCCCTTCAGCTTCCGTCTGTCCACGGAGCAGGTGCCCACCTTCGGCATGTGCACCGACATCAGCCGCTTCTACACCTTTGTGGAGGGTCGCTTCATCGAGTTCTACCCCGATGACGGCGATGTTCTCCGTTGGGATCATCTCACCGAGGAAATGCACCGCTATAGGGGCGGTAAATGGCAGAACACCGAATACAGGCACACCGAGCCGTAAAAAAACTCCCGATGGCAAAAGCCATCGGGAGTTTTGCTTTGAGTCTGAATTACTTCTTGAAGTACTGCTTGTCGTAGTTGTTCTGGATTGCGTGAACGACCTTGGTGAGGATATCGCAGGTGGGGCAGGGGATGCCCAGCTCCTTGCCGTACTCGGCGATCTTGCCGTTGAGCACGTCGATCTCGGTCTGGCGCTGGAAGAAGAGCATATCCTGGCACATGGAGGGATAGTAGTCTGCGATGTTGGTTACGATGTCGTGGTGGTCGTGAGCGATGAACTCCTCAGCGGACATGGGGACACCCTTGGCGGTAGCGACTGCGCAGGTCTCATTGATGACGCCGTGGAACAGCTTCTGGCCCCACTCGTCGTTCTCGACCTCGCCGATCTTCAGACGCAGAACGGCGCAGACGGTGTTGACGGTTGCATTTACGCAGACCTTTTTCCAGATGAACTTGTAGATGTTGCTCTCCTCGCCGGGATCGCCGTCACGCCAGTATGCGTCACAGCCGCCGTCCTTGAAGCACTTGAGCAGATATGCGCAGACCTTGTTGTTCAGCTCGTCCTTCTCTGCGCCGCCGAAGTTCATCTGAACGCCGCCGGCAGGAGTGGAGATGCAGTGTGCGGGCTCGGGCAGGTTGGTGCCCAGAACGCCGGAGCCGATGATGCAGCGGTTCTTGGGGAATACCTTGAACAGGTTGTCGTCGTTGCCCAGACCGTTGATGAGGGAAACTGCGATGGTGTCCTCGCCTACTACGGGGAGGGAGTCCTGAATTGCTGCCTCAAGCTGGGTTGCCTTGGTCATGTAGATGATGACGTCGACCTTGCCCTCTGCCTCTGCAGCGGCAACGGAGCTGGTGTAGGCACGGAAGCCGGGGAGAACGGTCTCGATGTCGTCATAGGTGGGGTCAACCTCGGACTTGGTCACGGTGAAGCCCTTTGCCACCAGGGGAGCTGCGATCTTGTCGTACTCGTTGCTGCCCTCACGCTTTGCGTGAACGGTGAACTTCATGCCCTCGGCGTTGACCTTGTTCATATGTGCCTCATAGCGGTCAATGAGGATCATGTCTGCGCCGCCGTTTTTCAGGTAGCAGGCGAATACGCTGCCGGCTGCACCGGAGCCATACATTGCAATTTTCATAATTTTTCTCCTTTTTAATATTATTGTCATTAATTAACTGACCTTAATGTAATTATTGTAAATCAAAACAGCTGCAAATGCAACATTATTTTCAATTTTTGTACTGATTTTCGTAATTTTCCTGAATTGCGCCCACCATGAGGGTCACGGCGTCGTTGACGGGGGTGTCCACGCCGTAGAGTCTTCCGTAATCAGCTATGGCTCCGTTGAGGAGCTTTACCTCCGTCTGGCGGTGATGCATAAGCACGTCCTGAGCCATGGAGGGGTAATAATCCGCAAAGCCCTCCTTCAGCCGGGGAAGCTCCAGCTCCATATCCGGCCACAGGTCAACGCCAGTTACCGCCTGAGCCACATCGCAGCCCTCCGACCATATGCGCTTTATAAGCTCGCAGCCCTCGTCGCTGTCGAGGATGAAGCCCACCTTCAGCCGCAGCAGTGCGCTCAGTGTGTTGTAGCCGCTGTTGGAGATTGCCTTTTTCCAGACGAAGGGACGAATGTCCTCCTCGAATACCGTCTCGCAGCCGCCGTCATTGAAGAGCTTTTCCAGAGCCTTGCCCGCCTTTTCGGAGGCCTCGCACTTTTCAACGGCACCGAAGCGCATGATAACGCCGCTCTCGGGCTTGGATACGCATTTGCCGGGTTCGGGAAGCTCCGTGCCGATGGTGCCGAAGCCGTAGAGGATGCGGTCAGCGGAAACGTACTTCTGCAGTACCTCATCGTTGCCGAGACCGTTCTGCAGGGACACCACCACGGTGCTGTCGCTCATGCAGGGGGCCAGCGTGGGCATGATATCCTCGGTCTGCGTTGCCTTCACCATGAGGATGACCATGTCCATTTTGCCTATCTCGGCGGCGGTGGCTGCGGTTGTGAAGCCCGTGAGCAGCTCCTCGCCGGAGGGTGTGACAAAGGTGAGTCCGTCGGCGGCTATCTTGTCCATGTGGGCCTTGTATCGGTCAACAAGGTACATCTCCGCGCCGCCCTTACGGAGATAAGCGGCGAAAACACTGCCCGCCGCGCCGGAGCCTATCATTGCTATTTTCATAATATATCTCCGTTTTTCAGTTTTGCAAAATACCACCGGCGATGCCGGTGGTATTTTTCCGAATCTTATCTGACCGGGTTATCAGTTCTTCATGTAGTCGGTATCCGCCTGAAGTGCTCTGAGCTTCTTGAGCTTGGGGATGCCCCAGATAAGCACGGGGATGAAGACTACAAGGATGGCGTAGTAGCCGTCGTAGCCGTAGGCGTACTTGACGATGTTGCCGAGGCCCAGCAGGGAGATGCTGAAGCAGATGGCGATAACGATGACACCCACGCAGATGCTGCGGACCTTCTCGCTCTTCACGCTCTTGGGGAAGAAGGAGCCCTCGAAACGCTGGATCATGGTGTAGACCAGAGTTACGGAGGTGGAGACGAAGGCACAGAACAGCAGGACGCTGAAGATGAAGATTATCCACTTGATGCCTATGAGGTTAAGCACGGTCTGGTTGGGGATACCTGAGGTTGCACGGAGGAAGCCCTCGATACCGTTGGCCTGCAGAGCCTGAAGCAGGGGATACCAGCGGCTGAGCATTGCTGCGGATGCGCACAGTGCAAGACCGTTCATGAGCCAGCCGAGAATGGAGGCACGCTTTACGCCCTTGTGGCTAAGCTCAGTGCAGCCGACGATAAGCACGGGGATGGATACGCACTGGAAGCCTGCGTAGTTGATAACACCCATGATGAACTGCTTTACGGGAGCGGAGCTGTGGGCTGCTGCCTCGATGTTGTTCTCGGCAAGGAGCTGTGCGCAGATGGTGTCGAAGTCAGCGGCAAAGCCGGCAATGACGACGATAGCGGTGGTGATAAGGATGCCGATGGAGAGAACGGTGGAGGCCGCTCTGACGAGGTTTACGCCGAAGATGCACAGAACGATGAGCAATACGACGATTATGAGGTTCATTATGATTCTGCCTGCGCCCACATAGGCAACGCCTATGAAGTTTGCAAGAACCTCACCTGCGCCGGCGACTGCGCCTGCAACACCGGCAAGAAGGATGATTATGTAGAAAATCTCGAAGAACACTTCCATCCAGGGTGCGGGATAGATTGAGCGGAAGGTGTCCTTATAGTTGGTGGCTCCTATGAGTCTGGAGTAGTCCATCATGACGTACATAACAAGAGCCAGAAGTCCCATCGCTATGATGGGGTAAATCAGGGATATGCCGCCGTACTGAGAGAAGTACGTTACGACCTGGTTGCCGGAGGCAAAGCCGCCGCCGACGTGGGTTCCGAACCACATGGAGGCTACGGTAAAGCCGACAGCCCACGAGGCCTTGAGTTTGCTTTTGTTTTCCATTGCTTTCTCCTTTTCTATTTTTCCGGTTTAGCCGGTTACTCACATTTTAGGGTGATTTGAAAGAAGCTCATATCTCTCGATGCCGTCACGGGAAACGTGGAGATGTCTGCGGGCTATGGCCGCCGCAAGCTCGTCGTCTCTCAGCTTCAGCAGATCGCAGATAAGCACATGGTCTGTGTCGCAGGTATCGAAGAAGCCCTCGGGACGGCTGTACAGCAGGTAGCCTCTGTAGCGCCATATCTCGTGCCTGCGCTCCTCGTACAGCTGGGTTAATAGACGGTTTCCGGAGGCTCTGACAATGCCCAGATGGAACCTTATCTCCGTCTCGAGAATCCTTGAGTAACTGAAATGAGCCCCGCTTCTGGAGGCCTCATCGTAAATGTCACGCAGTTCATAGGCAAGCTCATAAAGCTCGGACAGCTGTTCGGGAGTGGCATGGAGGGCTGCCTTTGACGTGGCATAGGGCTCCACCATCATATTAAAGTCGCATATCTCCCTGTATTCCTGCTCGTCAAACTCCGCAACATAGTATCGGCTGCTCTGCACACGGACAAACTTCCGCTCCGCAAGACGGTCAAGAGCCGACTTCACCGGTGAGCGGCTCACCCCCAGCTCCTGAGCGATGCCGCTCTCGCTGAGGCGTGTCCCCGGTGCTGCTCTGAAGCTTATTATCTCCTGCAAAACAAGCTCATGCACCATGTCGTTAAGGGACATGGCAGGATTCTTTTCTTTAAGTTCTTCAAGCTGCAGTGGAGTCAAGGGCGGACTCTCCTTATCTGAAAACGGGCATTATATCGCATCACTGCCCGAAAATACATCTGAAAGCTCCGGCTTTATGAATAAAACAAGCCCGGCCGCCGTCCGTGAAATGCAAGCAAGTCCGGTTTCACTAAATGAAACGCTGTTGTGTATAGTAAATTACAATTGATTTAATATGTCAATGTTTATTAGTAATAAATAAAATTTTAACACTAAAAATACCTGCGTACCCTATCACTTTAAAGCCGACGTCAGCTTCCATGTCTTAGGAATGCTCCGGACAAGGGCAGGGATAACGACCGGCTGCATTGCCGCGGATTTGTTTCAATAATGTAACACATTAATATATTAATACATTCGTCCGCTGAAGTCAATGCTTATTTCTGTTAATTAAAAAACTGACAGCTTTTGAAGCTGTCAGTATTCTGATAAATGCTGTTTTCAGAAGTCCAGATAGGAAATATAGCTGTCGGAAAACTCCTTTGAAGAGGAAAGATCAAGGTAGCTGCAGCTTTCCGTCAGAGCCTTCAGTCTTTCGGCAGTGCCGTCGTTCAGAAGCATCGCCGCCCCCTTGGCTGCGGCGTTTCCCGCCTGACGGACAAGGCTTACGGGTATGGGGGGCAGCAGACCTATCTCCACGGCGTTTCTCACGTCGATATAGCTTCCGAAGCCCCCTGCGATGACCACACCGTCGGGTACTCGCCCCTGAAGCAGTGTCTCTATGCCGCCTCTTATGGCTGCCTTGGCAAGCTGTATCTTCCGTATGTCCTTAGCGGTGACGAAGACCCCGTCCCGGAGGACAAAGGCTCTCACGCCATCATGCCGGATAAATCTGCGCCGCAGCTGTACGGGTGCTTTTTCCTCATCAAGGAGCCGTCCTCTGCGGTCAAGCACGCCCAGCCGCAGCATGGCGGCAGCAGCGTCGATAAGTCCGCTGCCGCAGATGCCCTTCGCCTCTCCCCCGCCGATTACGTGGGCAAAAAGCTCAGTGCCCTCGCACCATACTCTGTCCACGGCTCCCTCGGCGGCGATCATTCCGCAGGCTATCTCAGCGCCCTCGAAGGCAGGCCCTGCCGCTGTTGCGCAGGTGACATAGCCGTTTTTATCGCCCAGAGCCATCTCTCCGTTGGTGCCGATATCCACATACAGCCACAGGCCCTCTGCGCTGTCCATGCCGCAGGCCAGCATGCCCGCAGGCACGTCTCCTCCCACATACGCGGATACGCAGGGTGCAAGATATACCTCGGCGTCCTGCCACAGCTCCGAGCCTGCACTGAAGCCAAAAAGGCTTTTGGGTCTGAAGGGCGGGACAGCCATGTCCGAGGGGTCAAGACCCCACGCCAGATGCTGCATCACGGTGTTTCCCACCAGTGCCACACGGCGTATGCCCTCTCTGTCCTCAAACAGTGCCGCAAGCTGTGTCCGGGTCGCCTCCGCAAGCTCCGTAAAGCTTCCCCTTCTGCAATGCTCCATGCGGCTCACGACATCGGCGCCGAAGCTTCTCTGGGCATTGCGCTCGCTCTTTTCGGCGATGCATTCCCCGGTGGCAAGGTCGTACAGAGCCGCCGCCACTGTGGTGGTGCCTATATCCACGGCAAGCCCCAGACCCTCGCCTCCGCCGTCTGTCCTCACGGCATCCGGCAGGACTATCCTCGCCTCGCCTTCGGTGTCAAGCCATAGCTCGCAGTCCCCTGCGGGGATAAAGCGGCAGGCGTGAAGCCTGCCCTCCGCCTGTACCGTCTCTCCGCTGTCCCTGCTCCGCACCGCTCCTCTGAGCTCCACGCTGCATTTGCCGCAGGTCCCTCTGCCTCCGCAGGGTGCGTCAACGATGACGGATGCGGCGGTGAGAAGCTCCAATATGCTCTTATCTTCCCCGGCGCACAGCAGAAGCTCCCCGCCTCCGCAGTGCACCTTAACCGAAAAAACACTCACAGGAGCTTTTTTATCTCCTTTATATATTCCTCGTCACAGCCGCAGCAGCCGCCCACATAGGATACAAACTCCAGAGCGGGAGCTATCTCTGAGGCAAACTGATCAGCGCCGTAGCTTTCGCCCATGCCGGAGTTGGGCTTGAAGTACAGGGGCAGAGCGGTATTCTCCTTAAACTCACGGATGATCTCCAGCGCCTCCACGGGGCCTGCCGAGCAGTTCATGCCCACGGCGTCTGCGCCTATGGTCTCCAGAGACTGAGCTATCTTCTTCACGGTGTCGCCCATCATGGTGCGGTGACGCTTGGCAAAGGTCATGGAGCAGAACACGGGCAGGCCGAAGCTCTTTGCGGCTTTGGCAGCCACCTCCATCATGCGCAGATCCATGAAGGTCTCCAGCACGATGATATCCGCGCCCGCTTCCGCGGCGGCGGAGGCAAGCTCCGTGTATGCCGCCTCGGTCTCGGCAATGCTGAGCTTCCCGTAGGGCTCCATGAGTATGGGCAGAGGTCCGAAGGTGGCGTAGACCCTGACCCCGGTTCCCTCCGCTGCCTGCTTTGCCAGCTTAACCGCGGCGGTGACCACCTCGGCGGCGCTGAGCTCCGATTCCCGCTCCACGGAAAACCGGTTTACGCTGAAGGTGTTGGCCTGTATCAGCTCGCTGCCCGCCTCGATATAGCGGCGGTGAAGCTCGGTGACGAATTCGGGCTGCTCGATATTATACAGCCACACGGATTTTTTCTTAACTCCCGCAGCCTCTGCCATAGCCCACAGGGCTGTGCCTGCGGAGCCGTCAAGTAAATGTATCATTTCAGCCTCCTGCCCACTCTCTGCATATGGAAACCGTCCTCTGGGGACTGCTTGCCCAAGCGTCGGCTCCCACGGTCTTCGCGGAATTCTCATTCACCGGCGCTCCGCCTATGATTATCTTCACGTTCTCGCGCAGACCCGCATCGCAGAATGCCCGGACGGTATCCTTCATGGACTCCAGCGCAAGGGTCAGAACGCCGCTGAGGGCGATGATGCCGATACCCTCGCTCTTTGCGGTCTCAACTATCTTCTCCGGGGCTGCGTCAACGCCCAGATCCAGTACCTCGAAGCCGCCCGCCTCCAGCAGACTCTTCACTATGTTCTTGCCGATGTCGTGGAGATCGTCACGCACGGTGCAGATAAGCATTCTGCCCAGACTTCCTCCCTCGCCCTCGGAGAGAGCGGGCTTTATTATCTCAAGAGCGTCGGTGAGTATCTCTCCGGCGTAGATGAGGTCACCCACGAAATATTCCCCGTCCTCGAAGAGCTGACCCACGGCCTCCATACCCTCCTGACAGGCGCGCACAGCCTCCATTGCGTCGGCTCCGCCGGAAATGACCTTCCTCATAAGCGCCAGCAGAGTATCCTCGTCCAGCTCCTGCATTGCGGTCTTTATCTCGTTATAATCCATTTTCATTCTCCTCTCAGCCGTCGGTGAGTATGGTCAGCAGAAGGCGCATGAGCATCTTCTTTGCAGGGCGCATATAAAAGGGCACGATGTCCCTCACCAGTCTGTTGTATCCCTCGGGATAGGATGTATATTTATTCTCCATAGCTTAACTCCTCTCAGGGCGGTAGCCGCTCACGAATTCCGTCACAGCCGCAAGATTTTCTGCCCTTGCGTCGTTGCGGTAGGACAACATCTTGTTTTCGCTGAAGATGAAGCCGCCCTCTCTTCCCAGCTCGTCGCAGAGCCGCTTCGCATAGGCGACGCAGTCCTCCGGGCTTGCATTTGCCAGCATATCCGTGGTCATGCCGCCCATGATTGCTATGTTGGGGAGCTTTTCACGGATCTCGAAGGGGTCATCCTGCTCAAGATGCAGGGTTATGACGCCCTTGGGATAATCCTTGAAGTAATCCGCATATCTTCCTATGCTGCCCTCGGCGAAGATACGCACGCTCATGCCCTTTTCGGCGTAGGCGTCCAGCAGCTTCTTCAGGCTCGGCCAGTAGAAGCGCTCGAACTGCTTCGGTCCCGTGATATTGTGCGCCAGCATCATTAAGGACGCGTCAAAGCAGTATTTCCTGTCGGGGCCGTTGCCGCTCAGCACCTTTTCCACGACGGGGTCTATGTGCTCTGCATCCCAGCTGCGGCAGAAACTCTCGATAAGGTCGGCATTCCTGCGCATGGCGATGGAGAGCTGCTTTATGCCCAGAAGATTTGCCTCCAGCTCCTCGATGCCGAACTGGATGGCACCTTTCATGGGGTTATTGGGAGCCAGCCCGGGTATACCGTACTCCTTGCCCGTGACATTTGCCATGTGAATGACAAATTTCGTGTACGCCATGTACTCCTTAAAGGTCTTTTTCCAAATCTCCCTGGTTTTCTGTCCCCAGGCCTCGCCGTATTTTTTCGGCAGCACCGTCTCCCATATGTATCTCTCCGGGTCCTTAAGGTAATCCTCCAGCGTGTCCACGGTGCAGTGAGCATGATCGTGTATGCCCACGGCGTCGGGGGTGTAGTAATAATATCCGCCCCCGCCGAAGGCCTCGGTTACATTAAACTGGTTGCGGATGCCCGTATCCAGAAGTCCGTCCACGGGATAAGTATCCAGAAAATGACGCACACACTCCTCCATGATCCCGAAATCCGTCATGGCCTCGTCCAGTGTGTGTCCTGCGTCGAATATCTTCCATGTGACCGCCGAGGAGAAATAGGGTATTCTCTCCGTTGGCCTGAAGGCGGCGGCGTCTCTGAACAGAGCTATCCTGCCCGCCTTTAATTCTTTTGCGTTCATAGCTTACCTCACAAATTTTATCTGTAAATAATCTAACACGAATTGTTTTTTCCGTCAATTTATATTATAATGATTATAATATTTAAAAAAGCTTATCAGGAGATAAACTATGACCGAATTTACTCTTGCTCTCGCTCTTGTGGACTTTATACCCGTAGTCGCCTTCGGAATTGCCATCATACTGCTGGCGGGTGTTTTTAACAGTCCTCTTTTTCTCATCGGCGCCGTGGCAAGCCTGCTGGCAGGCGTGTTCAAGGTGCTGTGGAAGCTCATCCTCGGCACCTCCGGCAAGGACATAAAGTGGCTCAACAGGAGCTTTCTGCCGCTGCAGGCAGGCGGCTGGCTGGTCATGCTGCTGGCGGTTATTCTGAACATACGCCGCATCAGCTTCCCTGCCGTGCTCTCTGCGGTCTCGGGTCTGCCCCAGCTTATATTCTTCATCCTGTGGCTCGTCCTCATGGGAACCATGGTGTGGTACAAGAAAAACCGCTTTGACAAGTACGACGCCAAAACCAACTGGGTGGCGGAGATCGTCAACTCCCTCGGTCAGTGCTGTTTTCTTGCGGCAATGCTCTTTGCTGTGGGATAAAATAAAAAACCGGTATGCATCGCATACCGGTTTTTTATTGAAAAGCTATTACTCTTCTACGATTGCTGCTGCGGGGCAGTTATCCTTGCAGGTGCCGCACTCAACACAAGCCTCTGCGTCGATGGTGAAAACGCCGTCGTTCTCCTTGATAGCCTCTGCGGGGCAGTTCTCCTTGCAGGTGCCGCACTGGACACAATCGGGACCGATAACAAATGCCATGATATGTACCTCCTATGATAATAGTCAGAATACTCCGACAAATGCATTGTAACATATTCAGCGAAAATTGCAATTGCAAATTAGTTCATTTTTTGATAAGTTTGCCACAATTTTTCGACAAAACCCGGGATTTGTCCGGTCATATGCCGTGGAAAAAGTTTTCTCGAAAGAATGATTGATATTTGTGCTCATTTCTGATAATATTTTTTCATGACAAAAAGGAGGCCGCAATATGTCCATCACACTCGAAGCCTTTGATGACCTCGGTCTTGAGATCGTCAAGCAGAAATATTACAACGCAAACAAGGTCAATGCCAAGATAGAGGAGCTCAGAACTGCCGTGAGTGAGCTTCTGGAGGAGAACACAAAGCTTAAGGCGCAGCTTGAGAGCAGCAAAAAAGCCGCAGCAGCCGAGCTGAAGGCGCAGCAGGCCGCCGACGCAAAGCTGAAGGAGGCTCAGCGCAAAGCCGACGCCATCATCAAAGAGGCAAACGAAAAGGCCCGCAGCATAGTAGGCTCCGCAAAGCCCGCCCCGGAGACCGTCAGCGTCGGTCTGTCCGAGAAACAGCTTGACCTCATAGACGAGCTCAACCGTCAGCTTGACTCCCTGAGCACCAGTCAGACAACTCAGATATTCAGAATAAAGCAGCAGCTCATGAGCATAGCCATAGATTGAAAAAGCAGTCA
>JABUSQ010000128.1 GCA_021442665.1 Oscillospiraceae bacterium | reverse complement strand
GCCTGCAGGCGGGAGACATTCGCCTTGAAGCGCTGTATGCCCGCTGCGGAAGCCGGTCGGAGATAGTCGCAACCTTTATCTCCGTACTGGAGCTTTGCAGTATCGGCAGCGTTATACTTGAGGGAGAAGAGGGAAACTACACGCTGAAATTTGCAGGCGGCGAAATCGAGGACATACTCGAAAGAATAGTAGAGTGATTTGCTATGGACATTCAGAACATAAAATCCTCAATAGAGGCAATACTTTTCGCATCGGGAGAGCCCGTGCCAGCAGCGAGGATATCTCTCGTACTGGAGATCAGCGAGGAGCTTGTTTTCTCTGCGGCAAAAGAGCTGTCAGACGAATACAGCTTCAACAGACGGGGAATAAGGCTGCTGAGACTTGACCGGAGCCTGCAGCTCTGCTCCGCTCCCGAATATGCCCCGGTAATCAGCAAGACCCTAGAGCAGCGCAAGCCTCCCATGCTGTCTCAGCCGGCGCTTGAGACCCTTGCCGTGGTTGCGTACTTCCAGCCCGTCACAAGGGCATACATCGATCAGGTCAGAGGCGTTGACAGCTCCTACACCGTCAGTGTGCTTTTGGAGAAGGGGCTTATTGAACGCTGCGGCAGGCTTGATGTTCCCGGCAGACCCTCTCTGCTGCGTACTACGGACGTATTTCTGCGCACCATGGGCGTAAGTTCCCTTGACGAGCTGCCTGAGCTGCCCGATATCTCCGCCGGAGACGGCGTTAAAAAGCTTGAGGATGCCATTGAAAAGCTGAGTACCGTGGGCGAGGGACAGCTGCAGATTGACGGTATAAGGTGAGCATTCCGACAGAGGAGTGATTTAATTGCTTGCGCCAGCTATAATCATTGCGGTATTTATCCTCCTGCTTTCCATACCCGTGGGCGTAAGAACAGAGTACGGGGATGAGCGGTTCAGTC
Source organism: Oscillospiraceae bacterium (assembly GCA_021442665.1). GTDB lineage: Bacteria > Bacillota > Clostridia > Oscillospirales > Oscillospiraceae > F23-B02. Next base: position 40,216 of record JABUSQ010000128.1, on the reverse strand, counting down.
TGTGTGCCAGGGTATTCGTTAAGGATATACCCGTATTCCCGGCAAAACCGAAGACGAAAGCCGAGAAAAAAACCGGGAAGTCCGGAGAGCCTAATAAGCTTATTTCAAAGCTCGGCTTTGGCCTTGAGGAATGGCTTGAGGTATTAAAGATTGCGCTCAGGGTACTGGGAAAGCTGAAAAGAAAACTCCGTGTTGACAAACTGTATGTTCGCTTCACGGCAGGCGATCCCGATCCCTGTACTACGGCGTCAAAGTATAACGCCATTAACGCATTAATAAACAGCCTTCTGCCTTTTCTGCAGAGGGTGTTCATAGTCAGAAAGAAGGACATCAGCATAGCAGCGGATTATTCGCTGGAGAAAAGCTCAATAGATATGGAAGCCGTCCTTACACTGAGGGTGGGACGTATACTCATCTGCCTGATATCCGCAGGATATGCTGTTTTAAAACTCATTATAAGAAACCGAATGGCTCAGCGCCGCGAAAGGAAGGATTCAAGTGGAAAATAGTCTTGGCGAACTTATGAAGTCTACACTGTCAAACATTGAAGAGCTTGTTAAGGTAAATAACGTTGTGGGCGAGCCTATTTTAACCCCCGACGGAATTACGCTTATCCCAATATCCAAGGTGAGCTTTGCCTTCGGAGGCGGAGGCGGCGACGCAAGAAACGGAAGCAGGGATAATGTCAATGCAGGAAGCGCCGCCGGAGTTAAGATAGACCCCGTGGGTTTCCTCGTGATAAAAGACGGAGTAGTGAGAATGGTGAATGTGCAGCCCCCTGCAAAGACCAGCGTAGACAGGGCGCTTGACCTTGTTCCGCAGGTTCTTGACAGAGTTGATATGCTCATCGATAAAAAAATGTGATGTGAGTAAATACGTGCAAGCACTGCCTTAAATGGCGGTGCTTTTTCAGGATCAACTTGCGGCGGAGGCCAATCTGGTTTATACTTCAGATAAGTGCACAGACAATAATAACAAAAACTCCTTTTCGGACGGATTCTTCGGGCAGAAGCCCTGCTGTATATACGGTGAATAAATGAAAGAAAGATTGCAGAAAATAATATCCTCCTCCGGATATGCGTCCCGCAGAGCCGGTGAGGAGCTTATAAGGGCGGGGAGAGTTACAGTGAACGGAAACGTTGCGTCTCTCGGAGATATGGCAGACCCGGACACGGATATTGTGGCGGTTGACGGTGTCAGCCTGACCGCCGTCTCCCGAAGAACCTACATAATGCTCAACAAGCCCAGAGGCTATGTGACCACCATGAGCGACGAAAAGGGAAGGAAATGCGTAGCGGAGCTCGTCAGAGACGTGGGTGCAAGGGTGTATCCGGTGGGCAGGCTGGATATGTATTCCGAGGGGCTTCTCATAATGACCGATGACGGTGATTTTGCCAACCGTCTCATGCATCCGTCGGGGGTGGAGAGTAAGACATACCATGCATATATCTCCGGTGAGTGCAGCGACGAAGCACTGAGATTGCTGCGTTCACCGCTTGTCATAGACGGATACAAGATAAGCCCGGCAAAAGTTACGGTACTCAGCCGTGACCCCAATGGAGCCCTGCTGGAAATATGCATCCACGAGGGCAGGAACCGTCAGATAAGAAAAATGTGTGAAGCGGCAGGAATAAAGCTCATAAGACTCAGGCGGGTAGCTGAGGCAAACTTTGTTCTCGGCAGCCTGAAGACCGGACACTGGAGGCATCTCACCCGAGAAGAATTGCAAGTATTTTTCGAAAATCAAACCGAATAGTATCCCGTTCTGCTTTATGTGAGCCCCGAACTTTAAAAAATGCAAGTTTGGGGCTTAAAAATTGCAAATTCCTCTTGCAATTTAGCGTAACAGTAGTAAAATAAATGCATCAATTCACGGGAGAGGATCAAATGGAAAATAACCTTCTTGCAAGACTTGCCAAGGAAAGCGGAAAGTTTTCCAAAGGACAGCGTGCAATTGCAAAATACATTCTGAATAACTACGACAAAGCGGCGTTTATGACCGCAGGCAAGCTCGGAGAAATAGTAGGCGTCAGTGAGTCTACAGTCGTGAGGTTTGCCACGGAGCTGGGCTACGACGGCTATCCCGTCATGCGCAAGGCCCTTCAGGAGATGATACGCAATCGCCTTACCTCCGTTCAGCGAATTGAGGTCGCCCGCAGTATGCTTGACGAAAAGGATATCGCTAAATCCGTGCTTAGCAGTGATATACAGAATCTTCAGGCAACGCTAGATTCAATGGATCAGAAGAGCTTTGACAGCGCCGTGGAGGAGATAATAAAGGCAAATCGTGTATATATTGTGGGCATGCGTACCTCAACCTCACTTTCATCCTTTCTTGGCCTTTACCTGAACCTTCTGCGTGATAATGTGGTAGTGGTGCGTGATACGGCAGCCAGCGAGACCTTTGAGCAGCTCATCAGAATAGGCGAGGGCGATCTGTTCATAGGCATAAGTTTCCCCAGGTACTCAAGCCATACCATTGATGCAATGACCTTTGCAAAGAAAATGGGCGCCACAGCCATAGCCATAACCGACAGTGCGGCCGCTCCCATTACTAACATTGCGGATATATGCCTTTATGCAAAAAGCGACATGGTTTCCTTTATCGACTCCCTCGTCGCCCCACTCAGCCTTATTAATGCTATCATAATCGAGGTGGCGAAGAGAAAGCAGGGGGATGTTGTGGAGACCTTTGCAAACCTGGAAAAAATCTGGCAGGAGCATGACGTGTATGAAAAATCAAACGGCTGACGCTGTGGTGATAGGCGGTGGAGCATCGGGTATGATGTGCAGCGCCGTTGCAGCAGCGAGAGGTCTGAATGTTGTCCTGCTGGAGCCGAACAGGGTGATGGGCAGAAAACTTCGAATAACCGGCAAGGGCAGATGCAACATCACAAACAACTGTGAGATCAAGGATGTGATGGCAAATATCCCGGGTGACGGGAGATTCCTCTACAGTGCTCTGAACAGATTTCCTCCCCGGGATGTCATGGCATTTTTTGAGAGCATAGGAGTCCCCCTTAAAACCGAACGGGGAAACAGAGTATTTCCTGTATCCGACAATGCAAACGATGTTGTAGGAGCCCTTCAGAGATATATGCAGAGAAACGGCGTGAGAATGATACACGGCAGCGCCGTGCGCATCCTCACCGATAACGGTTCGGTAGTCGGTGTTGAGACCGATGAAGGCGTAATTGAATGTTCTGCGGCGGTGGTATGCACGGGAGGTCTTTCATATCCGCTGACAGGCTCCGACGGCTGGGGCTATAAAGAGGCGGAGCGGCTCGGACATACCGTCAAACCGCTCAGACCTTCGCTTGTGCCGCTGGAAAGCGATGATGACTACTGCGCTCAGATGCAGGGCTTTTCCCTCAAAAACGTTACGCTGTCGGCCTTTGAGGACGACAGACTCATATACAGAGAGCTGGGCGAAATGCTGTTCACTCATTTCGGGGTCAGCGGACCTCTGGTGCTATCCGCAAGCGCCCATATGCGGGATTTCGGGCACAGGAATTACAGACTTGAAATAGACCTGAAGCCCGCTCTCGATGAAAAGAAGCTGGACGCGAGGATACTCAGGGATTTTGAAAAGTATCAGAACCGTGACTTTGCCAACGCTCTGTGCGATCTTGCGGGTAAGACGATGATACCGGTACTTGTGGAGCTGTCGGGTATACCCGGAGAAACCAAGGTCAATTCCGTGACCCGTGAGCAGAGACAGAGACTGCTGCGGCTGTTCAAGGCATTTCCCGTATCTGTGTCGGGAACACGCCCTATAGATGAGGCAATAGTTACCTCGGGCGGCGTTTCCACCAAGGAGATAAACCCCAGAACAATGGAGTCGAAGCTCGTGCCCGGCCTTTACTTCTGCGGAGAGGTGCTTGACCTCGATGCGTACACCGGAGGTTTCAATCTCCAGATAGCATGGGCAACCGCCTACATGGCGGCAAATTCACTTTGAGAGGTTTTGTATGATATCAGTTGCGATTGACGGACCCGGCGGAGCGGGAAAAAGCTCTCTGTCCAGAAGAGCGGCAAAGTATTTCGGCTTCATATACGTTGATACGGGAGCGATGTACAGGACAATAGGCCTTGCCGCCTGCAGAAGAGGTCTTGACACTAAGGATAAGAGCCTTATCCTGCCCATGCTCTCCGGACTTGTGATTGAGCTTAAATATAACGACGCCGGTGAGCAGAGAATGTTTCTCAACGGCGAGGACGTCTCAGCAGATATACGTCTGCCGGAAATATCCATGTGCGCCTCAAATGTGTCCGCCATGCCGGAGGTCAGAAGCTTTCTCATCGATATGCAGAGGGACATGGCAAAAAAGTACAATGTAATCATGGACGGAAGAGACATAGGTACGGTCATTCTGCCCGATGCGGATGTTAAGATTTTCCTCACCGCAAGCCTTGAGGCAAGGGCATTGCGCAGATATAAGGAACTATGTGAAAAAGGCTTTAAGGGCAGTCTTCAGGAGGTCACGGAGGATATGAAAAACCGCGACTTTCAGGACTCAAACCGTGCCGCAGCACCTCTGACGGTAGCGGAGGACGCTGTGCTGCTTGACACCAGCGAATACGATTTCGAGGAAAGCCTCAGCATGCTTTGCGGGATAATCAGCGAAAAGACAGGCGCAAAGGCGGTGGAGCCATGAGAGAGATCGTTGTTGCAAAGAGCGCAGGCTTCTGCTTTGGCGTCAGCCGCTCCGTAAAAATGGCTGAGGAGCTTCTGAAGGACGGTCCCGCTTATTCTCTTGGTCAGCTCATCCATAATGACGATGTAGTGTCAAAGCTGGGAGCCATGGGACTCACGGTTATTGATTCTCCCGGCCAATTGCCCCGTGGCGCAAAGGTAATGATACGCTCCCACGGAGTATCAAAGGCCGTGTGCGACGCCCTTGCTGAGAGGGATGCGGAGATAATAGACGCCACCTGTCCTAAAGTCAAAAAAATCCATGAAATTGTCAGCAAGGCGTCCGAGAAGGGCAGCTTCGTGGTCATCATAGGCATGCATAATCATCCCGAGGTAGAGGCGGTCTGCGGCTGGTGCGGAGACCATGTGCTCTGTGAAAATGTTGAAGAACTTGGAATTTGGTGGGAAAACAACCCCCTGATTCATGATAATGCAATAACAATGGTCATTCAGACTACCCAAACTCGCAATAATTTTACTGAATGTGCGAATTTCTTAAAAAAAAGATGTACAAACGCAGAAATCTTTGATACAATATGCGGTGCAACGTCCACGAGACAGGAAGAGGCCTCAAAACTATCGGCCAAGTGCGATGCAATGGTGGTTATCGGCGGAAAGCACAGCGCAAACAGCGTTCATTTAGCGGAGATATGCCGTGAAGCCTGTGCCAATGTCCAGTTTATAAACAATGCGGATGAACTGGATATGGACACGCTTAAAGCTGCGCATACCGTAGGAGTAACTGCCGGAGCTTCGGCTCCGTCGTGGATAATTAAGGAGGTAAGTAATAAGATGAGCGAAGAGATCAGAAATGAAGAGATCAAAATTGATGAGACTGCAGTAGAGGAGAAGGAGCTTTCCTTCGATGAAATGCTGGAGGAGAGCATCAAGCCTATATATAATGGAGATAAGGTAACCGGCTATGTAGTTGCTATTACCGGCACTGAGATCAGTGTCGATATCGGAACCAAATACAGCGGCTTCATCCCCACCGCTGAGTTTACCGATGACGGTGCAAAGCTTGAAGACGTTATCAAGGTAGGCGATACTATTGAGGCTGTTGTTGTCCGCGTTAATGACGTTGAGGGTACCGCTATGCTCTCCAAGAAGCGTCTTGATGCGGCAAAGAGCTGGAGCGAGGTCGAGGAAGCAGCCAATAATGGCGGCATTCTCGAGGGTGTTGTCGTTGAAGAGAACAAAGGCGGCATCGTTGTTTCCGTCAAGGGTGTAAGAGTATTCGTTCCCGCTTCTCAATCCGGTCTTCCCAAGGATGCCGAAATGTCTCAGCTTCTCAAGCAGAAGGTTCGTGTTAAGATAGTGGAGTTTAATCACAGCCGCAAGCGTGTTCTCGGCTCCATCCGTGCTGTTGTCCAGAAGGAGCGTCGTGAGCGCGCAGAGGCCATCTGGAGTGAGATTGAGGAAGGCAAGAAGTATCACGGCGTCGTTAAGTCCATGACCAGCTACGGCGCATTCGTTGATATCGGCGGCATCGACGGCATGGTTCATGTTTCCGAGCTTAGCTGGAGCCGTGTCAAGAACCCCGCAGAGGTTCTGGCAGTCGGCGACGAGGTTGACGTATACGTCATCAGCTTCGATAAGGAAAAGCGCAAGATTTCCCTGGGTTACAAGGATCCCGACGGCAACCCCTGGGCAAAGTTCATGTCCGCCTACGAGGTTGGCTCCGTTGCATCCGTTACCGTAGTGAAGCTCATGCCCTTTGGCGCATTTGCAGAGGTTCTCCCCGGTGTTGACGGACTTATCCACATTTCCCAGATTGCAAACCGTCGTATCGGCAAGCCCGAGGAGGTTCTCTCCGTGGGTGATGTCGTTGAGGCAAAGATTACTGCAATTGACGAGGAAAAGCAGAAGATATCTCTCTCCATCCGTGCTCTGTCAGAGCCTGCACCCGCAGCAGCCGCAGAGGAAGAGGTTAGCGAAGAGTAATCAAAATATTGAAAGTATAATGCCTGCCGATCAAGCATCGGCAGGCATTTTTTCGTTGATATTGCTGTATAATTAACATTCTCTGCTTGAAATGTTTAAACATATAGTGTATAGTTATAACTATACAGGATGTTTTATATTAAAGTCTGAGAATGGAGGCATGCTTTTGTTTAGCGTCGGTGATTATATTGCGCATCCTCTGCACGGAGCCGGGGTTATAGACAGCATTGTTGTTAAAAGAATTGACGGTACCGAGCGAGAGTATTATGCACTCAGATTGCCTGTAGGTGATATGCTGGTGCTTGTTCCCGTTGAGGGATCGGAGAGCATCGGCGTAAGACCTGTTATAAGCCCTGAGGAAGCTGCGGGCGTCCTCGATGCATTCTCTGCCATTGACGTAAGCATGACCCAGAATTGGAATAAACGATACAGGGAGAATATGGTTAAGCTGAAAAGCGGAAGACCAATGGATGTTGCCGAGGTAGTCAAGGGACTTATGTCCCGTGATTCGGAGCGGGGGCTTTCCACGGGCGAACGCAGAATGCTGCACTCCGCTAAGCAGATACTTATCTCCGAGATAGTTGTCGCATTAAATTTAACCTATGCTCAGGTAGAGCAAAGGCTCAGCGAAAGCATGGGCTGATTGGAGAAGCTATGTCCGTTATAAACAGAATACGAAGCCTTATAGGGCAGAAGGAAAGTAAGTGTACTGCGGTCATTCTTGCGGCAGGAAGCTCTCAGCGCATGGGGAAGGATAAAATTCTCATGGACCTGGGAGGAGCACCCGTTATAGCGTATACCCTGATGGCGTTTCAGAACTCCGAAGTGATAGATGATATAGTCGTGGTAACCAGAAGTGAAAGTATTCAGCGGCTGGCGGATATCTGCAGCAGCTACGGCATAACGAAAGCGACGCGTGTGGTCTGCGGAGGAAGTACGAGGGCTGAATCTGCGTATATCGGTGTGTGCAATGCAGATAAGGACTCTACCCTGATAGCCATTCATGACGGCGCAAGACCCTTTCCCTCCGCCTCTCTTATAGAGAGAATCGTTTCTTCCGCACGGCAGAACGGTGCCGCTGCACCTGCTGTAAGTGCCACGGATACGGTTCGCATACTGAATAAAAAGGGACAGGTCACCGCTACTCCCGACAGAGAACTGGTTGTTCTCATGCAGACTCCGCAGGTGTTCGATGCCGACCTTATTAAGGGTGCACTGACAAAGGTTATTGATAAAGCTATGCCCGTGACTGACGACTGCTCCGCAGTGGAGGCTGTGGGCTTTAAGGTGACCGTGGTAGAGGGTGAACGCAACAATATAAAGCTCACCACCGTACATGATATCTACGCGGCGGAAAAAATACTTGCAGACAGGGGTATGCTGATGTGAGAATAGGACACGGTTACGATGTACACCGCCTTGCTGAGGGCAGGAGGCTTATTATCGGCGGCGTGTATATTCCCTTTGAAAAGGGGCTGGACGGACATTCCGATGCAGACGTACTCACCCATGCGATAATGGATGCACTTTTAGGTGCTGCTGCTCTGGGCGATATAGGCAAGCTGTTTCCCGATAATGATGACGCATTTCTCGGCGCAGACAGCATCCTGCTGCTGAAAAAGGTCTGCGAGGTGTTGGATTCTGCCGGGTATGAAATAGGCAATGTGGATTCAACGGTCATAGCGCAGCGACCCAGGCTTGCTCCGTATATCGAAAAAATGCGGGTTATTCTGGCGGAGGCAATGAATATCGTCCCTGACTGCGTCAGCGTCAAAGCCACTACCGAGGAAAAGCTGGGCTTCACCGGCGAGGGACTGGGCATCGCTGCCCATGCGGTTGCCATAATAGAACGAAAAAAGTAACAGGCCGAGTCTGTTACTTTTTTTATACCGAAGCAGTGTAACGAATCTAACACAGGACTTCCGCGTTTAAGCTCCCCGGACTTTATAACGGATAATATTTACGTACCGCAAAGGTAACGCTCATGAAAACGTGATTGTTCATAGAAAATAAACTTTTTAGCAATTGCCTTTTCCCGCACTTTGATTTATAATATATTGATAAAAAGTATGCTCGCAAGTACAGAGAGACAATTTTAGTATTTACGGGGAAAGCTCAAGGAGTTTTTTATGCAGGGATTTTTGGATTTCTTTGTAAGAGGGTTCGACTATCTGGCAACGATACAGCTCAATGATATCATTGACATTCTGATAGTCGCTTATCTGATATACAAGATTATCGGCATCATAAGAAAGACAGGCTCCAACAATCTTGCAAGGGGCATAGTTCTTGTGCTCGTTATGCTGTGGCTGTCCGGTGTTCTGAAGCTGACCATGATCAATTACATATTGAGGAAGGCAGTGGAGATAGGTCTTATTGCGCTTGTTATCATTTTCCAGCCCGAGCTTCGTAAGCTTCTCGCCAAAGTTGGAAGCAGTACCTTCTTCTATGGACTGTTCTCCTCAAGGCTGAAGAATGTATCCGAGCTTGAAGCGGCGATAACACAGACCGTGCTTGCATGTGAGCAGATGTCTGCAACCAAGACCGGTGCTCTCATAATTTTCGAGAGGGATTTAAAGCTTAATGACATAATAACCACGGGTACCGTCATTGACGCCGATATTACTGCGGAGCTTCTGAAAAACGTTTTCTATCCCAAAGCACCTCTGCATGACGGCGCACTGGTAATAAGAAACGGAAGGATAGCCGCAGCGGGCTGTGTGCTTCCTCTTACAAACAAGACAAATCTCAGCAGGGACCTCGGTATGCGCCACAGAGCGGGCATCGGCGTAAGTGAGCAGTCCGACGCTCTTGTTATCATAGTTTCCGAGGAGACGGGTGCTATATCCGTGGCAGAAGAGGGTATGCTCAAGCGAAATCTCAACAGAGATACCTTTGACAAGCTTCTCCGCAGAGAACTTGTGGAGGATGAACCTGCAGGCAAAAAAACCGGTGAGATTATAAGCCGCATTAAGGAAAATCTGAAGGTGAAGAAATGAAAGAAAACAAGAGATTTAGAAAAATCTACGACAGTAAGGTTTTCTGGGCAATCATTTCTTTGCTTATTTCCCTGATAATCTGGTCTTATGTTTCAGGGCTTGACGGTTACACCATGGAGAAGAAGTTTTCTGGTGTTCAGGTCGAATTCGAGGGTGAGAGCAGTCTTCTGACCCAGAAAAACCTCGCTGTCACAAATGTGGACAATATGTATGTGAATGTTACCCTGAAGGGTGACAGAACCACTCTCAGCAGACTAAGCGCATCGGATATCAAGGCTGTTCTGGACGTAAGCAAGATATCCCAGCCCGATGATTTTGCCTGGGCGTATGACCTCGTGTTTCCGGCTTATGTAAATGAAAATGATTTCACCGTTGTCAGCAGATCGCCGGATACCATAAAGTTTTCCGTTGTGAAGAACGCAAAGATAAGCGTCCCGGTGAAGGGAAGCTTTGAGGGCAGCATTGCCGACGGCTGTGTTGCAGATGAGCTGGTGTTTGAACCGGAGACAATTACCGTGGAGGGACCGGAGAATCTTCTGTCCGATATCGACTACGCGTGGGTATCCTTCGGCGAGGGCGTTAAGATAAACGCAAGCTTCACAGTGGATGAAGCATTTACTCTCATGAGCAAGAGCGGAGAGGAGATTTCAGTCTCCGGGCTCAAGCTGTCAGTGGATAAGGTTACTGTAACCCAGCCAATCATGAAGACCAGAGAGCTTCCGCTTGCCGTGAATATCATACCCGGAGGCGGCTACACTGAGGAGGACTGTGTGATAAGCATAGAGCCCGGCACGATAATTATTACGGGCGATACAAGACTAATTGATGATATGACCGAAATAGTTCTCGGCACCGTAGACCTTGCATCCTTTAATGAAGCCTATGAGCAGAGCTTCCCCATTGTTCTTGACGAGGGAGTGGAGAACATCACCGGTGTTACAGAGGCTGTGGTCAGGATTGAACTCGGGGAAGTAAAGCTCAGAACTATGAAGGTAACCAATATTTCCTGCAAAAACTGCTCTCCCGGCTACAATGCCGTTATTAATTCCGAATATGTGGATGTTACACTGAGGGCTCCTGATGAGAGCGTTCTTAACTCCATATCCTCTGAGGACGTGTCAATCATTGTGGATCTTGCCGATTACGGCACGACTACGGGGCAGATAAGGGCAAACGGAACTGTGGAAGTTGCCGGTGTGAGCAATGTCGGTGCTGTTGGAGAAGTCAAGGTCGTGCTGACAATAGTTAAGGATTAGGAGAAGCTGTATGACTCAGGATGCTGTTGTAACAAAAGTTCTGAATAACGGCATGGCAGAGGTAGTGGTTACCCGTGGTACTGCCTGCGGAAGCAACTGCGGAAACTGCGAAAGCTGCGCGTTTCAGAATGAGCTGAAGGCCTTTGCAAAAAATACGATAAATGCCAGAAGAGGGGAAAAGGTGGTCATTGAATCTCTGTCCTCAAGGATTTTCGGAGCGGCCTTTCTCCTGTATATCGTGCCCTTGATTATGCTCTTCATCGGGTATGCCGTGGCTGCGCATTATTCACTGGGCGAGGGACTGAGTATACTCATAAGCTTCGGATTTTTCGCTGCAGCCGTTGCCGCAGTGGTGGTGTATCAGCGCATAAGCAAGAGAAAAAACCCCATAAAATTTGAGATAGTTCAGCTTCGCTGATGGGAGGAACAATGATAAAAAGCATGACAGGCTACGGCAGTGCCAAGGGTACTGTAGAGGGCATCGAGGTAGCCGTTGAGTTAAAAAGTGTTAACAATAAATTTCTGGATACCTCCGTCCGACTGCCTAGAAGCTTCATATTCGCCGAGGAGACGCTTAAATCCGCTGTGCAGTCCCACATCAGTCGGGGCAAGGTGGATGTATATGTAACGGTTGATACCTCCATGGCAGAGGATATGGTGGTACGGGTAAACGAACCCCTGCTGCGGGGCTATATGGAGGCTATAAAGAGCATTTCCGAGAATTATGAGCTCCCCAACGATATGACAGCAATGGCGGTAAGTCGATTTTCGGATGTGCTGTCCGTTGAGAAGAAGGAACTGGATGCAGAAGCAGTTGCCGAGGGTATAAAGAGCATAGCCGAGCAGGCACTCTGCGATTTTGACGCAATGCGCATCAGAGAGGGAAGCAGGCTTTGTGAGGACGTGCTCAGCAAGCTTGCCTCCATTGAAGCCCTCGTGACAAAGGTTGAGGAAACTTCGCCGCAGACCGTAGCGGCATACCGTGAGCGTCTGACTCAGAAAATGACTGAGGTTCTCGGTAAGGCAGGCATTGATGAGAACCGCATTATCGCCGAGGCTGCCATCTTTGCAGATAAGGTGGCCACAGACGAGGAGACTGTCCGCCTGCGCAGCCATATGGAGCAGCTCAGGGGAATGCTGGAGACCGGATCTCCAATAGGACGCAAGATAGATTTTCTCATTCAGGAATTTAACCGCGAGGCCAACACCATAGGCTCCAAGTGTCAGAACAAGGATATCTCCTATGTGGTGGTGGAGCTAAAGTCCGAGATAGAGAAGATTCGTGAGCAGATTCAGAACATCGAGTGAGGTGACAGGCAGTGAAGCTAATCAATATCGGCTTCGGCAATATGCTTGCCGCCGAACGCATAGTGGCTGTTGTCAGCCCGGAATCCGCTCCTATCAAGAGAATGATACAGGACGTAAGAGATAAGGGACTGCTGATAGACGCATCCTTCGGCAGAAGCACCAAGGCGGTCATTTTCGTTGACAGCGGCAATGTGGTGCTTTCGGCTCTTACGCCGGAGGCTCTCGCAGCACGAATGACAAATAAACCAGAGGAAGGGAACAGCAATGGCTAAACAGAGAGGAAAACTGATTGTAATATCCGGACCCTCCGGAGCAGGAAAAAGCACCGTCGTCTTCAAGGCCCTTGAGGGACGCAGCGACTGCTGCTTCTCCGTATCCGTGACCACGAGAAAGCCCCGCCCCACAGAGGTTGACGGCAGAGAGTATTTCTTTGTTGACCTTGACAGATTCAGAGAAATGGTGGAAAAGGACGAGCTTCTGGAGCATGCCGAGTATGTGGCAAATTCCTACGGCACTCCCAGAGCCTACGTTGAGCAGAAGCTTAATGAGGGCATAAATGTGATACTCGATATTGAGGTTCAGGGCGCTCTGCAGGTGCATGAGAAAATGCCCGAGGCAGTGCTTATATTCTTCATCCCCCCGAGCCTTGAGGAGCTTGAACGCAGACTAAGAGGCAGAGGCACCGACTCCGAACGTAAGATACAGGCAAGACTGTTGCGTGCAAGAGAGGAGTACGAGCTTGCCGATTTCTATAACTACATTATCGTAAACGACGATGCAGACGAGGCGGCAAAGGAGTTTTCCGCAATAATCACCGCAGAGGGCTGCAAATTCGAAAACAGAAAAAACTATTTGAGTGAGGTAAAATAATCATGATGCTTTATCCCCCCGTAGCCGAGCTGGTTGACAAGACCGGCAGCCGCTATCAGCTTGTAAATCTGGTCGCAAGAAGAGCTCGCGCCATATCCTCTGATGCAGAGGAAAAGGGTGAGGTTCTGGACAAGAAGCCTGTATCCTCCGCAATTGAAGAGGTTTACACAGGTAAGCTTACCATCGATAGGTAATACATTTGCCAGCGGAGCAAAACAGCTCCGCTGCTTTGGGGTGAGGGGGGAACGGCTTGTGAAGGTCGCAAAAATTGCGGTGGCAGCCGCAACATACTGGCTGGACAGGCCCTACGACTACCTGATTCCCGAAAGGCTTGAAGCTCTTGCCGTGGCGGGCGTACGGGTTACGGTACCGTTTTCAAGAGGCAACCGCAGAAGCGAGGGCGTAATTCTAAGTGTATCGGACCATAGTGATTATGAAAAGCTAAAGGCCGTTGAAACGGTGCTTGACCCGTATCCGGTGCTGACCGCCGAACAGATAAGGCTTGCGGTCTGGATGCACGACAGATTTTTCTGCACGGTGTATGACGCGGTGAAAACCGTTCTTCCCGCAGGACTGTGGTTTAAATCCGATGGCAGCCGCAGGATAGGCGATAAAACGCTGGAGATGATTGAGCTTGCGGTTCCCGTTGAGGATGCCTTAGAGACAGCAGAACAGAAAAAACGTAAAGCCCCCATGCAGTCGGAGCTTCTGGAGCTTCTCTGCACCACAGGGAGGGTGCCTGCTGCCGATGTGCTCCGGTTTACCGGAGCCTCAAGACAGTCCCTGAAAGCGCTTATAAACGCCGAGCTTGTCAGAGCGGAGCAGGAGGAGATATTTCGCCGACCGGAGATATGGGACGATGAGCTTGATGCCCCTCCCGTACTCAACACAGAGCAGAGCAGGGCATATGAGGGTCTGAAGGAGCTTATGCGGAGAGATACCCCCGAAGCGGCTCTTTTGTTCGGCGTCACGGGCAGCGGAAAGACTTCGGTCTACATTCATCTCATCAAGGACGCGCTCGAAAGCGGGAAAACGGCTATCCTGCTGGTACCTGAGATTGCGCTGACGCCGCAGATGCTGGCCACCTTCTCCGCCTATTTCGGCAATGATATCGCTGTTTTGCACAGCAGGCTCGGCGTCGGAGAACGCTACGATGAATGGAAACGCATTAAAAACGGCGACGCAAGACTTGTCATTGGTACAAGGAGCGCGGTATTTGCTCCAAATGAAGACCTCGGACTTATCATCATCGACGAGGAGCAGGAGGAGAGCTATAAATCCGAAAACAGCCCCAGATACCATGCCCGGGAAATTGCGAAATATCGCTGTTCAAAGTCAGGCGCGCTGCTGCTTATGGGCTCGGCAACTCCGGATATTGAGAGCAGATATGCCGCAGAATCCGGAAAGTACAGCTACTTTGAGCTTCAAAGCAGATATAACGATATGACGCTGCCTGCGGTTAGTATAGTTGACATGAAGCGAGAGCTTCGCCGGGGCAACGGCGGGAATATCAGCGCAAAGCTTCAGAATGAACTGTCGGAGAATCTCAGCAGAGGCGAGCAGAGCATTCTTTTCATAAACCGTCGGGGAACACACAAGCTTATAAGTTGCAGAGAATGCGGTTATATTTATAAGTGCCCGCACTGCAGCGTAGCTCTGACCTATCACAGCGTAAACCGAAAGCTTATATGTCACTACTGCGGCTATACCCGAAAGCTCCATGAGGAGTGTCCGGACTGCGGAGGAGAGCTTACCTCCGTGGGCGCGGGTACCCAGCTTATAGAGGAGGAGCTTTCCGTACTTTTCCCGGATACGCAGGTTATTCGTATGGATGCGGACTCCGTAAAAAAAGCCGGCTCCCACAATATTCTGCTGGAGCGTTTTGTCAGAGAGAAGATACCCATAATGGTGGGAACGCAGATGGTCACCAAGGGCCTGAACTTTGAAAATGTCACCCTCATCGGAGTCCTTTCCGCAGATCAGAGTCTGTACTGCGGAGATTACAGAGCCGGAGAGAAAACATTTTCACTGATTACGCAGGTGGTTGGACGAAGCGGCAGGGGATCAAAGCCCGGGAGAGCTGTGATCCAGACCTTTACACCCGGAAACGAGACAATTTTACAGGCTGCGGCACAGGATTACGACAGCTTTTACAGGTCAGAGCTAGAGCTCAGAAGGCTGCAGGAAACTCCTCCGTTTTCGGACATAATCTCCGTCACGGCTACGGGCCTTGAGGAGGATAAGGTGATTCGCTGCTGCGTGGATGTGCGGAATATCCTATCGGCTTCGCTGAAAGGCCGGGGAGATGCCAGAGTCCTCGGACCGGCACCGCTCGTAGTGGTGAAGGTCAATAACAGATACAGATACAGGATAATCATTAATTGCAAAGCCGATGCGGAGCTGAGAAGAATAGTGTCCGCAGTGCTGATAAAATGCAATTCAAGCGGAAAATACAAGGGCGTCAGCATTTTTGCGGACAATAACCCTGCTGACTGATACAGGAGTACAGATATGGCACTTAGAAACATAGTTAAAGCGGGTGACAGCATACTCAATAAGGTGTGCAGACCGGTTACAAAGTTTGACTCAAAGCTTCACACCCTTCTTGACGACATGGCGGAAACTCTGGATAACGCCGACGGCGTAGGGCTTGCCGCTCCGCAGGTGGGTATTATGAGACGGCTTGCCCTCGTATTGGAAACCAACGTTGGTGAGGATGAGGACGAGTTCGTAATCGAATTCATTAATCCCGAGATATTGGAGGTCTCCGGCGAGCAGAAAGGTGCCGAGGGTTGCCTCAGCGTCCCCGGCGAGTACGGGATAGTAACACGCCCGGATTATGTCAGAGCCAGAGCCCAGGACAGAAACGGGGAGTGGTTTGAATACGAGGGAACGGGTCTTACCGCAAGGTGCATGTGCCATGAATTCGACCATCTTGACGGACATCTTTTCACCGAAAAGTGCGAACGTATGCTCACACCCGAGGAACTGGGCATGAGCGGAGACGGAGAGTAAGAGAATGCGAATAGTCTTCATGGGAACCCCGGACTTTGCTGCCGCATCCCTGAAAAAGCTTATAGACGAAAAATTCGAGATAGCCGGTGTGTTCACGCAGCCCGACAAGCCCAAAAACAGGGGAATGCAGCTTGCCTTCAGCCCTGTAAAGGAGCTTGCACTGGAATACGGCATACCCGTTTTTCAGCCTGAAAAAATGCGTGACGGTACATCACTTGAAATAATCAAGGAGCTGAAGCCCGATATACTTGTAGTTGTCGCCTACGGAAAGATACTCCCGGACGATATACTTGCCGTTCCTGAGCATGGTGCAATCAATGTCCATGCATCTCTGCTGCCGAAGTACAGAGGCTCGGCTCCCATACAGTGGGCAGTGCTTAACGGGGACAAGGTCACGGGAGTATCCACCATGTATCTTGCCTCGGAGATGGATACCGGCGATATTATCTATACGGACGAGACCGAAATCGGTGAGTTTGAGACCTCCGGTGAGCTCTTTGACAGACTCATGGTTATGGGCGCAGAGCTTTTAAACAGGACTCTCCGGGACATTGAATCCGGTATCGCTCCGAGAACTCCGCAGAAGCATGAGGAAGCAAGCTACGTCACCATGCTCGATAAGAGTATAAGCCCCATTGACTGGAGCAAAACTCCCGAAGAGATTGTAAAATGGATATACGGTCTTCAGCCCTGGCCTGTGGCAACCATGCAGCTTTGCGGCGATACCTTCCGGATTTTTGCCGCAGAATACACCGAAAACCGCACCGACAAGGATTGCGGCAGGATAGTCAGTACGGGCAAAAAGGGTATAGAGGTTGCCTGCGGCGGAGGAAAAACACTTCTCATAACTGAAATTCAGGCTCCCGGCAAAAAGCGCATGAAGGCTGCTGATTATTTGCTGGGTCACCCCATCAAGGCTGATTGATATGGATAATGCAAGAACTGCGGCACTTGAGATTCTGGAGCGCTGCAGAAGAAACGGCGCATGGTCATCGGTGACGCTGGATGCGGTCATAACTAAATACAAGCTGGACAAACGCTCTGCCGCGCTTGCCTCCGGTATAAGCCTCGGAGTTATGCAGAACTCTGCGCTCTGCGATTTTTACATTGACTGTTTCAGCAATGCGAAGATAGAACCGAAGGTGAGAGACATTCTGCGCTGCGCCGTCTTCCAGATGCTTTTTATGGACAGAATACCTCACAATGCAGCAGTGAACGAGGCGGTGGAACAGGCAAAAAGCCTCGGATATTCAAGAGCATCGGGCTTTGTCAATGCGGTTTTGCGCAGGATTTCGGCTAATATTGATAAGCTTCCCGATATTCCGGGCAAGGGTACAGCAGAATATCTCTCTGTGAAGTACAGCCATCCCCGGTGGCTTACGGAGCTTATTGTAAAAGAGCAGGGCTATGAGTTTGCAGAGGCGTTTTTCGCCGCAAATAATACAGCTCCCGAAACAGACCTGCAGGTAAACACGAATAGAATAAGCGCCGGGGAATTCGAAAAGCTGCTGAATGACAGCGGCGTCGAGTTTAAAAGACACGGCTGGCTTCAAAACTGTTTTACGGTCAAAGGAAACGTGTCTGAGCTCATCGGCTACAAAGAAGGGTATTTCTATGTGCAGGACTCTGCAGCAAGATCTGCAGTTTCCGTGCTGGAGCTTGAGCCCGGCATGAAGGTGCTGGATGCCTGCGCAGCTCCCGGAGGAAAAAGCTTTGCTGCGGCAATTGATATGAGCAACAGCGGAAGCATACTCTCCTGCGACATGCATGAAAAGAAGCTGTCGCTTATCAGAAACGGTGCCGAGCGACTCGGTATCACGGTTATAAGCACCGAGGCTGCGGACGCACGGAAGGAAAGATCGGAGCTGTTCGACGCGATAATAGCAGATGTACCCTGCTCCGGCCTGGGCGTGATACGGAAAAAGCCCGAAATACGCTATAAAAAGCCGGAAGAGCTTGAGAGCCTGCCGAATATTCAGCTCGATATCCTGAATAATCTTGCGGGAAGCCTCAAGGTCGGTGGAGCCATGATATACTCCACCTGCACGGTACTCAGGAGTGAGAACGAGGACGTTGTGAAAGCCTTCCTGTCGGAAAATACGGGATATGTTACGGAGAAATTCACCCTTCCCAACGGAAAAACGGCGGCGAACGGCATGTATACCTTCTGGCCTAATGTAGACGGAACGGACGGGTTCTTCGTATGCAGAATAAGAAGAATGATTTGAAATTATGAAAGACATAAAAAGCATGCTTCCCGAGGAAATCGCCTCAGAATTTGAAGCCATGGGAGTGCCCGGATACAGGGCAAAGCAGGTTTTTAAATGGCTGGTAAGAGGCGTCGGCTCCTTTGAGGAGATGAGCGACATTCCTAAGGCTCTAAGGGAAAAGCTTGAAGCGGAATACAGTATTTATAAGCCCAGAGTGCTCAGCAAGCAGGTATCGAAGCTTGACGGGACGATAAAATACCTTTGGGAACTGCATGACGGAAACGCCGTGGAGACTGTGGTCATGAGCTACAGACACGGCAACACGGTGTGCGTGTCGTCTCAGGTGGGCTGCCGCCAGGGCTGTGCCTTCTGCGCGTCCACTATTGGAGGTCTCGTGCGTCACCTTGAGCCCTCTGAGATATTGGACGAGGTGCTGTTTTCCGAGCTGGACTCGGGAAAACACATCTCAAATATTGTACTTATGGGTATAGGTGAGCCTCTTGACAACTTCGACAATGTCATGAAGTTTTTAACGCTTGTGAATCATCCTGATGGCATGAATGTAGGAATGCGCCACATATCCCTGTCTACCTGCGGACTGACCGAGCGATTTGACGAGCTTGCGGAAAGAGATCTGCAGCTCACTCTCTCTGTATCCCTTCATGCTCCCGATGATGAGACCCGCTCCGAAATTATGCCCGCCAACCGAAACAGAGGAGTTGAGGAGCTTATGGCGGCATGCAGAAGGTATTATGACAGGACGGGCAGAAGAATATCCTTTGAGTACGCCATGATAGACGGCGTTAATGATACGGAGTATCACGCAAGGCTCCTTGCAAAGCGTGCAAAATCGGTCAATGCCCATGTGAATCTCATACCGCTTAACCATGTTGAGGAGAGGAAATATAAGCCCTCCACGGCGGGGCATATGAAGGCTTTTATAAAAATTCTCGAGGAAGCGGGCGTTAATGTAACCGTAAGAAGAAAGCTCGGAGGGGACGTGGACGCCTCCTGCGGACAGCTTCGCAGAAAAATGCAGAAGAAATAAAGGAACTGTTGCCATGAAGAGCTTTGGTATTACCGACAAGGGAAAGGTCAGAAAAGAGAATCAGGACTGCTATATCATTGAGAACTGTGAGAAGAGCAAATGCACAGTTATCGTCATATGCGATGGTATGGGCGGAGCCAAGGCAGGTGACCTTGCCAGCCGCCTTTCAAGCAAAGCCTTTGTATCAAAGGTATATGAAGCGCTTATCTCACCTAATGTTTTCATCGGCAACCACGAAAAGCTTCTGCGTGAAAGCTGTGCCGACTCAAATGGTGTCGTGTATGAATATTCGAGCTTTGACGCAGAGTATCAGGGTATGGGTACCACGCTCGTAGGTGGAGTGGTGTACAAAAACCGCGCCCACATTGTCAATGTAGGCGACAGCAGAGCCTATCTTCTGACGGCAGGCGGAATACGGCAGATATCACGGGATCACTCCTATGTGGAGGAATTGGTGTCCATGGGTGCCATTACCCGTGAGCAGGCAGCCCATCACCCAAAAAAGAATGTGATAACCAGAGCTCTGGGCGTGGACAGCTCCGTTGAAGCGGACTATTTTGACGTCCAGCTTAATCGGGGAGACTGCGTTCTGCTCTGCTCCGACGGACTGAGTAACACGGTCACGGATAATGAAATGCTTGAAGTATATAAGAATCTGAAAAGCCCCGACCTTATCTGCAAGGAACTGATGAAAATCGCCCTTGACCGAGGAGCAAGGGATAATGTGTCGGTCGTTGCAGTCAGAGTATAAGGGAATAGGTGCGCATATGGATAATTATGATAAATATATAGGCAAGATGCTGGATAACCGATATGAGATACTTGAGGTCATCGGTACCGGCGGGATGTCAAATGTATATAAGGCTCTTTGCCACAAGCTTAAAAGATATGATGCGATAAAGATACTCAGAGAAGATCTGGTGACAAACACGGAGCTTCGCAAGCGCTTTCAGGCGGAGTCCCACGCTGTAGCCATGCTGTCCCATCCCAATATCGTGTCCGTTTACGACGTGGGTCACAGTGATGAGCTTGAGTATATTGTTATGGAGCTTGTGGACGGAATCGACTTGAAGCAGTACCTGAAGCTGAACGGAGCTTTACCATATACCGAGGTGCTGGACTTCAGCACCCAGATAGCAAAGGCTCTGGCCCATGCTCACAGCAGAGGTATCATCCACAGGGATATAAAGCCTCAGAATATCATGCTGCTGAAGGACGGACTGGTTAAGGTAGCAGACTTCGGTATTGCGGCGCTGCAGAATGATGTTGATATGCCTAAGAACCACGCTGTAGGCTCCGTGCATTATATCGCACCCGAGCAGGCAAGAGGAGGAGCGGCTGACTGTAGAAGTGATGTGTATTCTCTGGGCATCGTGATGTATGAGATGCTCACAGGTACCCTGCCCTATACGGGAAGCTCCGACATGGAGGTCGCTGTCAAGCATATGAATGTGGACGCTGTCCCTCCCGGAGAGCTTGTACCCGGCATACCCGAGGAGCTTGAGCGAATCACCATGAAGGCAATGTCCACCGACATCCTTGAGCGATATCAGAGTGCAAAGGATATGCTGGAAGATCTGGAAAGCTTCCGCAGCGCAGAGATTGCCGCACAGGTCAAGGCAGGTTCCGAAGATGAAGAGGAGATAAGGGACGGAGAAACACACAAAAAGCACAGAAGAAAGAGATCGGCAGTATCCATAGGCATCATCGGAGTCCTCGCCGTTATCCTCATCGCCTTTGCGTTTATTAACCGCTATTTCCTCAAGGAGCTTTTCGGCTCTCCCGATAAGGTGTATGTTCCCGATTTTGTGGGAAGGTATTACGAGGATGTCATAAACGACCCGGATTACAAGGAGTATTACGCTTTTACCGTCACCTTTAAGATAGACACCGATACCGACTACGGCATTATAATCAGTCAGGACCCCGAGGCGGAAAAGGAGAGAGCCACAAAAGACGGAGGCATTCCCGTGGAGCTTGTGGTCAGCTCCGGCGAGGCGCTGCCCGATGTGGACGGTACCGATGTGACCGTACCCAATGTGGTAAACAGCGACAGGGCAAGCGCCATCAGCGCAATAAAGAAGGCGGGATTTGAATACGTCACTGTAGAATCCGCTTCGGACACCATAACGAAGGATTACGTCGTTAGTACCGAGCCTGCAGCAGGAGAAAGCGTCCCCGGAGGCTCAACGGTGAAAATAGTCGTGAGCACAGGACCGGATAAGGAGCTTGTGACCGTACCCCAGCTCAAGGGTCTCTCAAAGGACGCCGCTGTGGCAAAAATAGAGGGCAACAAGCTCAGCGTCGGTGATATCAGTAATGAACCCAGTGACCTTGATGCAGGCACCGTAATATGGCAGAGCATTAATGCGGGGGATGAAGTTACGGCACGCACAAAGATTTCTCTGAAGATATCCTCAGGACCTGCAGAGGGAGAGGATTGATGCCATGACAGGAATTATAGTCAAGGCACTCAGCGGATTCTACTATGTCAGTACCGGGGATGGAGTTTTCGAATGCAGAGCAAGAGGAAAATTTCGTCTTGACGGAAGAACTCCGCTGGTTGGGGATAAGGTCAGCTTCAATGCGGATATAAACGGAAAGGGCTATATCGAGCGCATTTTCGAGCGTAAAAATTTTTTCATACGACCTGCCGTTGCAAATATTGACGCTCTTGTATTCATCGCCGCAAACACCAATCCCGTAACCGACCCTTTTTTAATAGACAGGGTATCTGTCATTGCGGAGGAGGCAGGCTGCGAGTTCATAGTCTGCATAAATAAAACGGATATTAACAGCGCCGATGAGCTTTACGGTATATACTCCGACTCGGGCTTTGTTACTCTTCGCACCAGTGCGGAAACCGGAGCGGGCATTGAGGAGCTTAAAAATGCCCTGAAGGGTAAAATATGTGCCTTTACCGGAAACTCAGGCGTGGGAAAGTCCAGTCTTCTGAACGCCATAGTACCCGAACTGGGGCTTGAGGTCGGTGCTGTCAGCGAAAAACTGGGCAGAGGAAAGCACACTACCCGCCATGTGGAGCTGTTTTCGGTGGGAGACGGCTGCTTCATAGCCGATACGCCCGGCTTTGCCTCTTTCGACATTATAATGATGAATACCATCGAAAAGCAGGAACTGCAGTATTATTTCCGTGAGTTTAAGACTTATCTGGGAGACTGCCGTTTCAACGACTGCGCTCACCTGAAGGAGCCGGGCTGCGCCGTCACGGAGGCTCTTGAGAAAAAAAGGATAATGCCATCAAGGTATGCGTCCTATGCCAGACTCTATGAGCTTACTGCTCAGAATAAACCGTGGGACTGAGACCAACCTATCAACGCGAATGTGCGTTCGGCATAAAAAGACGGCAAACCCGTCTTTTTATGCTTTATTTTTGCCGACTTTTATGGTAAAATACAATGAAATCTTATTGGAGGAATTTAAAATGGGTGAATCATATATAAGCTGCAAAGATGCAAACGGCAGCATTAATATTTCCGAGGACGTGGTCTCTGCCATGGTTCGCGCCGCCATCACCGAGATAGACGGCGTTGCAGGAATATCCACCACCGCAGGAGCAGAGCTTGCCGAGCACATCGGCTTCAAGACTGTGCCCAAGGGCGTTAAGATACAGATAGTTGACGAAACCGTGAAGGTTGATGCAATAATCCTCGTTCGTTACGGCTGCAACATTGTGAGTGTTGCCCGTGAGGTGCAGGACACTGTCGCAGAGATAGTTCAGGCCAATACCGGTATAGATAAGGCCGAGGTAAACATCCATGTCACCGGTATTGAATTTGATAGGTAATTATTCGGAGTAAGAGTTATGAAGAGAGTGACTGCGAGAGAGATAGCAGTTCGGCTTGGCTTTTTTGCATCAACCGGGGAGTGTCCCGTTTCTGAGGCCATTGATGTATTCTTTGACAAGGAATACTATGAAACGCTGGCTGAAGTAGACGAGCTTTTTGCCGAATATCCCGATGATAAGCAGATGGAGTACATAAGACGTCTTACCGGGCTTATGGAAGATTACCGTATACAGATAGACAGGTATATTGAGAAGTATGCCAGCGGTTGGAAGTTGTCCAGAATATCCAAAACCGCTCTGGCAGTGCTCAGATGTGCCGTGTGCGAGATAATGTATATGGACGATATCCCCAACGGTGCCGCAATAAACGAGGCAGTGGAGCTTGCAAAGGGCTATGATGAGCCCGAGACCGTAGCCTTCGTCAACGGTATTCTGGGAGGCTTTGTGCGAGGGGAGCTCAGTGAAGCTCGGGAGCTTCCGGAGACTGAGAAATGAACGAAAAAACTCTGACAGTATCGGAGCTTAACAATTTAATCAAAACGCTTATCGACTGTGAACCAATGCTTACAAATGTTTGCGTCAGGGGAGAGCTTTCAAATTACAAGGTCTACCCATCGGGACATCACTATTTTACGCTGAAGGATGCGGAAAGCAGTCTTCGGTGCGTAATGTTCAAGAGCAGTGCGTCCAGACTGCGCTTTCGTCCCGAAAGCGGTATGGGCGTTACTGCTTTCGGACGCATTTCGGTATTTCCCCGTGACGGAGCATATCAGCTCTACTGCACGGGTCTTTCACCGGAGGGAACGGGTGATCTGCAGGTGGCATATGAGCAGCTGAAGGAAAAGCTTGCCGCAGAGGGGCTTTTTGATAAAGCCCACAAAAAGCCGCTGCCGGAGTTTCCCGACAGAATAGCCATCATAACCTCCTCCGCAGGTGCTGCCGTGCACGATATGATACGTATTTTAGGTCACCGCTGGCCCATGACGGAGGTAGTGCTTCTGCCCGTGAGAGTTCAGGGTGCGGAGGCGCCGTCCGAGATAGTGGGAGCCATACGCTATGCAAACAGATACAAAGTGGCGGATCTGATAATCACCGGGCGGGGCGGAGGCTCAATTGAGGATCTGTGGGCTTTCAATGACGAGCGTGTGGCAAGAGCTATATATGAGTCCGAGCTGCCTGTAATATCCGCCGTGGGTCATGAGCCGGATGTAACAATCTCCGACTACGTTGCAGACCGCAGAGCCTCGACTCCCTCTAATGCTGCGGAGATAGCGGTTCCGGACGTAAACGAAATACGCCAGAGCCTTGAGAATATGGATATCCGCAGGCTTCAGGCAATGCGGAAGACGCTAAACAATGCCGCCGCAAGGCTTGAGGAGCTGAAAAACCGCAGAGTTCTGCAAAACCCTCTGGCCTATGTGGAAGCAAAGCGTACCGAGCTTGACTATGTAAGGGACAGGTTTATTTCCGCTGCCGACAGGTATAATTACTCAAAGAGACAGGAATTTGTACGTCTTGCGGCATCTCTTGACGCCATGAGCCCTTTGAAGGTCATATCCAGGGGGTATTCTATAGCCGCAGACAAAAACGGAGAGCTTGTACGCAGTATTTACGATATTGAGGTCAGGGAAAGGATAAAGCTAACGGTTTCCGATGGTATACTCGGATGCTGTGTAGAAGAAAGAGAGGAAGCGGAAAATGAGTAAAGCAAAGCTGAGCTTTGAGCAGTCACTTAAAAGACTTGACGAGATAGTACATATGCTGGAAAAGGGTGATGCACCTCTGAAAGACTCTTTGAAAATGTTTGAAGAGGGTACATCCCTTGTTTCTGCCTGCGACGCAATGCTTGCGGAGGCAGAGCAGAAGGTTGTTAAACTCAAGAAAGGACCCGAGGGCACTCCCGTTGAGCTGCCCTTTGAGGATGCTGAGCGATATGAGCTTTAAAGAATATAAGGACCTTATAGACGGTGAGCTTGAAAAATACTTCTGCGGGGAAGGTATGCCTCAGAAGGGACTTTTCGACTCTATGAAATACAGTCTCACCGCAGGAGGAAAGCGGATACGCCCCATATTGGTTCTGGAGTTTTGCAGAATATCCGGCGGTGATACGGAAAAAGCGCTTCCCGTTGCCTGTGCCATAGAGATGCTCCACACCTACAGCCTTATCCATGATGATCTGCCCTGCATGGATGATGACGAGCTGCGCCGGGGCAAGCCCACGAACCATGTGGTTTTCGGTGAATGTACCGCTGTCCTTGCGGGCGACGCTCTTCAGGCAGAAGCCTTCGGTACTATACTCCGCAGTGAGCTTCCCGCAGAAAACCGGGCACTCTGCGCGGAAATACTTGCCGATGCCGTGGGAGCCGACGGAATGTGCGGAGGACAGTTCCTCGATATGCTTGGTGAGAACAGACAGCTCACGGAGGAGGAGCTAAACGAGATAAACAGCAGAAAGACGGGGGCTCTTATCATTGCTGCCTGCCGTATGGGAGTTGCCGCTGCAGGAGGAAGCCGTGAGCAGATGGAGAGCGCTGCAGGCTTCGGCGCTGCACTGGGTGCGGCATTCCAGATAAGAGATGACATGCTGGATGTAATAAGCACCGATGAGGTTCTGGGCAAGCCAGTGGGCTCCGATGCCAGAGAGTGCAAGAATACCTATATGGCTCTGTTGGGTTATGATAAATGTCATGAGATGGTAACAAAGCTCACCGACTGCGCAAAGAAAAGCATTGACGGGGTTTTCGGGGACACATATTATCTCTGCATGCTGGCAGATAACCTTGTTACAAGGCTGCATTAATAATGAATAAACTATAAAACCGTGGCGGATATGTATTGTAATATCCGCCGCGGTTTGTTATACTGTACAATAGCATTATATGCGAATAAAGCAGATATTTTTGAGGTTTAGTTTTGAATATACTGAATAAAGTCAATTCCTCAAAGGATGTTAAGCTGCTTAGCCCCAAAGAGCTTAAACTGCTTTGTGATGAATTGAGAGAAGAAATAATTACCACCGTATCACAAACAGGCGGACATCTTGCGTCAAATCTGGGCTCTGTAGAACTAACCGTTGCCCTCCACCGCGTGTACAATACAAGTACTGACCGTATCGTTTTCGATGTGGGTCATCAGAGCTATGCCCACAAGATAATAACCGGACGTCGGGAAGCGTTTTCAACCCTTCGCAAGCACGGCGGGATTTCGGGTTTTCCCAAGCCTTATGAAGCAGAGGATGACGCATTCATAGCAGGTCACGCCTCAAATTCTGTTGCCGTTGCTTTAGGAATGGCAAGAGCGAGAACGCTTACGGGGGGAAAATATAACGTCGCAGCAGTTATCGGCGACGGTGCACTCACCGGAGGACTTGCCTACGAGGGACTTACTAATGTGGGTGGAAGCGGTGAGCCCATGGTCATTATACTCAACGATAACGGAATGAGTATAAACGGCAACGTGGGAGGCATTGCAAAGCTCCTGTCCCGTGAGCGCATCAATCCACGGTATTTTAATTTTAAACGCTGGT
This sequence comes from Oscillospiraceae bacterium, assembly GCA_021442665.1. Lineage (GTDB taxonomy): Bacteria > Bacillota > Clostridia > Oscillospirales > Oscillospiraceae > F23-B02. The sequence continues at coordinate 13,539 of JABUSQ010000128.1, read as the reverse complement.
ATCGCAGCGTCGTCGGCAAAATGACCTCGGTTTATGAGGTGAATCACAAAATTAAAGAGGCTGTCAAGACAAGACTGCTGAAGCCCAATATTTTTGACGCCATGGGCATATATTATCTAGGTCCGGTGGATGGTCACGATGTTGAACAGCTTGAGAATGTTATACGCTGGGCAAAGGAAATGGAAATGCCCGTGCTTGTACATGTCATAACCAGGAAGGGCAAGGGCTGTAAATACGCTGAGGAGCATCCCGAGCTCTATCACGGCGTCGGTAAGTTTGATCCCGAAACGGGTGAGCTTCCGGCGGAAAAGAGATGCTTCTCCTCTGAATTCGGCAGAGTTCTCTGTGATATTGCGGAGAAAAATTACAGAGTTGCTGCTATTACGGCGGCCATGAGCGGTGGAACCGGACTGTCTGACTTTTCCGAAAAGTATCCCAAACGCTTTTTTGACGTGGGTATTGCCGAGCAGAGCGCCGCGGCAATGGCTGCCGGCATGGCAAAGCAGGGAATGGTACCGGTTTTTGCGGTCTATTCAAGCTTTCTTCAGCGTGCCTACGATATGCTCATTCATGATGTGTCTCTGCAAAGGCTCCATGTGGTTTTCGGAGTTGACCGTGCAGGCCTCGTGGGCAATGACGGAGAGACGCACCACGGCGTATTTGACATTGCCTATCTGAGCTCTGTACCCCAAATGCAGGTATTTGCCCCATCGAGCTATGCAGAGCTTGAGCTTATGCTTAACCGTGCCGTAAATGAAGAAGAGGGCCCTGTTGCAATTCGCTATCCCCGCGGCGGGGAGGGTCGATATACCTCCTGCAGCAGCTCAGACAGCGAGATACTGCGCAGCGGCAGTGATATAACCGTTGTCGCCTACGGTATTATGATAAACTCCGCATTGGAGCTTGCCGACAGGCTTTTCCGGCAGGGAATAGAGACCGAGGTCGTTAAGCTCAACAGAATCACTCCTCTTGATACAGGGCTTGTGCTGTCATCACTTTCAAAAACCGGAAGACTGTTTATCGCAGAGGATGTTTGTGAGGCAGGCTGCATCGGCAATCGGATACTTTCCGATGCGGAGAAGAAGGGTGTTTTCCTGAAGAATTCCTGCGTATGTAATCTCGGCGAGGGCATTGTTGCCCACGGAACGGTGGACGAGCTTCTGTGCGACTGCGGACTTGATATTGAAAGCCAGTACAAAAAAGCTCTGGGCCTTGTCAGAGGTGAAAAATGAAAAAAGTCAGATTGGATCAGCTTGTCTTTGATATGGGACTGACTGAGAGCCGGGAACGGGCTAAAACCACTATTATGAGCGGACTTGTTTTTGTTGATGGGCAGCGCGCGGACAAGCCCGGTATGCAGGTGAGTCCGGACGCAAATGTGGAGGTCAAAGGTGCTGCTCTGCCGTATGTGAGCCGGGGCGGCTTTAAGCTTGAAAAGGCCCTGAAAGTGTTTCCGATTGACGTAAGGGGGCTCCGCTGCATTGATTGCGGTGCATCCACCGGAGGCTTCACCGATGTGCTTCTGCAAAACGGAGCAGAGAAAGTGTATTCAGTTGACGTGGGCTACGGTCAGCTTGCGTGGAGTCTGAGAAACGACCCCAGAGTAGTAAATATGGAGCGCACAAATATAAGATACATTTCCGGGGAACAGATTCCCGAGCTGCTGGATATCGCCGTTATGGACCTGTCTTTTATATCCATTAAGCTGGTGCTTCCCGCCGTGGCATCCGTTCTGAAGGACGGAGCTCCTCTGGTGTGCCTCATAAAGCCCCAGTTTGAAGCAGGTAAGGATGAGGTAGGTAAAAAGGGAGTTGTCAGAGACAAGTCCGTTCACCTTGCGGTAATTGAGAGTGTTCTGTCCTTTGCGCCGACCGTCGGTCTTTCCGTGATGGGGCTTGACTTTTCGCCCATCAAGGGCCCCGAGGGTAACCGTGAGTATCTGTGCTATATGAAAAAGGGAAGCTTTGAGACTGCGAATATCGACGCTGAAGCGGTGGTCGAGGCGTCTCATAAGTGTCTGTGAGGAAGAACTATGGCAGAGTTAATTGCATTATGCCCCAATCCCTTTAGGGACAATGGGCTAGAGCTTACGAAAAAAGCGGCGGAGCTTCTGAATAATGAGGGCTTTGACACCGTTATCTGCCCTGTGTTCGGTGAAAACGAGGAGGGCTCACTGCCGGAAGATGTGGTAATTTCCGATTGGGAAGCAGTTAAAAGCTCGGAGCTTATTATAATCATCGGCGGTGACGGAACCATACTCCACACTGCAAGGATGATAGACCATATCCCCAAGCCCCTTTTGGGGGTGAATCTCGGAACCAAGGGCTTTATGGCATCACTCGAGCCCGAGGAGCTGGAGCTTATAGTCGATGCGGCAAGGGGAAAATATATAAACAGCTGCCGAATGATGGCAGAAGTTATGCTAATACGCAACGGCAAGATAATATACTCCGAATGCGGACTCAACGATGTTGTCATTCACGGTATGGGAGACTGCATAAAAATAATCGCATGGGCAGATGCAGACCGGGTCATGAGCTTTAACGGAGACGGCATAATAGTAGCCACTCCCACGGGCTCCACAGGATACTCCATGTCTGCCGGCGGGCCTATCATAGAGCCTGAGGCAAACAGCATGATAATCACACCCATCTGCGCTCATGTCATCGGCGCAAAGGTATTTGTGCTGAATCCTGAGCGAACAATAAAGCTAGAGGCAGAGAAAATACACGACAGGCGGGCGTTCCTGTCGGTAGACGGTGCGGAGGGTATAGAGATTCACAACGGTGACGTGGTTCTTGTTCGCCGCTCGGAAAAAACAATGAATCTTGTAAGAATGGGAACTAAAAGCTTTTACGACTCGACCTTCGAAAAGCTTCTTTATAAAAACAGCTGAATGGAGGAAAGTTTATGAAAAACACACGACAGAATATGATCCTTCAAATCATTTCCGAGCGTGAGATAGAAACTCAGAGCCAGCTTATCGAGGCTCTTTCCGAGCACGGAGTAAGCAGTACACAGGCGACACTGTCCCGTGATATAAAGGATCTTCAGCTTGTCAAGGAGTTGGGCAGCTCCGGTAAATATCACTACGTTGTCAGCGGAAAATTCAAAAGCTCTGATCATGAACAGCGTCTTAAGAAGATATTCCGTGAAAGCGTAACCGCCTTCAATACAGCCCAGAACATTATCGTCATTAAGACTCTGCCCGGTCTTGCACCTGCGGCATGCTCTGCGCTGGATTCCATGCATATAGATAATCTTGTAGGTACCATCGCCGGAGACGATACTGCTTTCCTTGCAATGAAGGATAATGAATCGGCGGAAAGCTTCTGCCATGAGATTGACGAGATGCTCTGATAAGAGGAAATTTTTATGCTTAGAGAGCTGCATATTGAAAATATTGCCGTTATTGAAAAAGCAGATATAGATTTCAGGGAAGGCATGACCGTGCTGACGGGTGAAACAGGAGCAGGCAAATCCATAATCGTGGACTCCCTCGGCGCCGTGCTCGGCGCCAGAACAAGCCGTGAGCTTGTGAGAAGCGGTGCGGAAAAGGGCATTGTCAGCGCAGTATTTGAATGCCGGGCTGCGGATAACTGGCTCCGTGAGAATGATATCGAGCCCGAGGATGAGATAGTCATTCAGCGCAGAATAAGCCCCGACGGAAAAAGCAGCTGCCGTATCTGCGGCGTGCCTGTAAGCGTTTCCCAGCTAAGAGAACTGGGTGCGCTTCTGCTGGATATTCACGGTCAGAATGACGGTCGTCAGCTCATGGATGAGAGCAGGCACAGGGAATATCTCGACAGCTTTGGCGACAATTCTGAGGTTCTGAGCGCATATAAAGCCTGCTATAGGGAATATGTGACGTGCCGCAGAGAGATAAATCGGCTGTCTATGGATGAGATTGAAAAGGCAAGACTTGCCGAGTCCATGCAGTATCAGATTGCAGAGCTTGAGAAAGCCGAACTGAGGGCAGGGGAAGAGGAGGAGCTTACCGCAAAGCGTGACCTTCTGCGCAATTCCGAAAAGCTGACGGAAGCTCTTGATTCTGCCTACAGTGCGCTGTACAACTCCGACGACTGTGCCGTAGCTATGGCAGACGAGGCGGCGAATATGATGAGCAGAGCGGCGAACTTTTCCGATGAGCTTCGGGAGACCGTGAGCATTATCGAAAATGCGTCCTCCATGCTTTACGATGCCTCCGAGCGCATACGGGATTTCCGCAGCAGCCTTGAGTTTTCGCCCGAGGAATACGATAACATAGAAAGTCGAATATCCCTCTTGCGAAGACTTCGCCGTAAGTATAATATGGATGAGGTGCAGATGCTGGAGCATCTTGAGAACTGCCGAAGCAAGCTAATGGAGCTTGAATATTCCGACGATATGCTCGCAAAGCTTAACAGACAGCTTGAAGCTCTCACTGAAAAATGCCGGGGAGCGGCGGAAAAGCTTACAAAAAGCCGAATTGCGGCTGCTGCGCGGCTTGAAAAACGCATAACCGAGGAGCTTAGAGACCTGAGTATGCCCTCTGTGGTATTTAAAACTGCTGTTTTAAAGCTTGACAGCGAGCTGGGTTTTGATGCAAACGGCGCAGACGAGATACGCTTTCTGATATCCGCCAATGCGGGTATGGAATTGGGACGTATATCCAAAATCGCCTCAGGCGGCGAACTCAGCCGCATCATGCTGGCTATGAAGACCGTATTCTCGGCTAATGATACCGTTGAGACAATGGTTTTCGATGAGATAGACACCGGTGTTTCAGGCATTGCAGCTCAGAGAGTGGGCGAAAAGCTGTCAAATCTCTCATGCGGGAAACAGGTACTTTGCATAACACATCTGCCTCAGATAGCCGCCATAGCCGATAATCATGACCTCATACTCAAAACTGAGCGCAGCGGCAGGACATACACCGAAGTAACGGAGCTCGACCGTCAGGGACGTCGGAGAGAGCTTGCCCGTCTCCACGGAGGCGACAACATAACAGAGCTTACTCTTGCCAGTGCGGAAGAACAGATTGCCGCGGCGGAGAATTATAAAAAACAAAACAGAAAATGAACGGAGAATAACCATGAATATCAAGGAAAAAGCTCAGGCCTATCATAATAAGGGCTATAACTGCGCACAGTCGGTGCTGGCCGTCTGCGGCGATTATACGGGTGTTGACGAGAAGACCCTGCTGGCGGTCTCAGGCGGCTTTGGCAGCGGACTTCGCAGCGGTGAGACCTGCGGAGCCATCTGCGGAGCTGTGATGGCCATCGGTCTGGCAAACCCCTATAACGACTGCACCGATGCTGAAGCAAAGGACAAAATAGCAGTGTTGACGAAAAACTGTGTTGCTACCGCAAGAGAAAAATTCGGGGCCGTGAGCTGCAGAGAACTCGCAGGCGACAAATCCAGATGCCCGTTCTATATCGGAGAAATGGCAGCAATGGCAGAAGATATAATCAAAAACAACTAATAATCAACAGGAGTACAATTATGGGAATTTACGAGGAACTGGTTGCCAGAGGACTTATCGCTCAGGTAACAAATGAAGATGAAATCAGGGAGATGGTCAACAACGGCAAGGCCACCTTCTATATAGGCTTTGACTGCACAGCTGACTCTCTCCATGTGGGTCATTTCATGGCTCTCTGCCTTATGAAGCGTCTGCAGATGGCAGGCAACAAGCCCATAGCCCTTATTGGAGACGGAACCACCCTCATCGGAGACCCCTCCGGAAGAAGCGATATGCGCCAGATGCTCACCGAGGAGACCATTCAGCACAATGCAGAATGCTTTAAGCTCCAAATGGAGAAATTTATCGACTTCTCCGACGACAAAGCAATCATGCTGCGCAACTCGGCATGGCTCAAGCCACTTAACTATATTGAGCTTCTGAGAGAAGTTGGTGCCTGTTTCTCCGTAAACAACATGCTCCGCGCCGAATGTTACAAACAGCGCATGGAAAAGGGACTCAGCTTCCTTGAGTTCAACTACATGATTATGCAGTCCTACGACTTCTACTATATGTTCCAGCACTACGGCTGCAATATGCAGTTCGGCGGCAACGACCAGTGGAGCAATATGCTGGGCGGCACCGAGCTTATCCGCCGTAAACTGGGCAAGGACGCCCATGCCATGACTATCACTCTGCTCCTCAACTCCGAGGGCAAGAAGATGGGCAAGACTGCCTCCGGTGCGGTGTGGCTCGACCCCAACAAGACGTCTCCCTTTGAGTTCTACCAGTACTGGCGCAACGTGGGAGATGATGACGTCCTCAAGTGCATCCGTATGCTCACCTTCCTGCCTCTGGAGCAGATAGACGAGATGGATAAGTGGGAAGGCAGTCAGCTCAACAGAGCCAAGGAAATCCTCGCCTTCGAACTCACGGCCCTTGTTCACGGAGATGAAGAGGCAAAGAAGGCCGAGGCGAGTGCAAAGGCTCTCTTCGGCGGCTCCGGCGCAAACGATAATATGCCCTCCACCGAGATTTCTGAGGCAGACCTCACTGACGGCAGCATAGATATTATGACCGCACTTGTAAAGGCCGAGCTCTGTGCGTCCAAGAGCGAAGCACGCCGCAACATCCAGCAGGGAGGCGTAACCGCGAATGACGAAAAAGTCACCGATATCTCCAAGGTTTTCACCGCGGAAGAGCTGAAAATCGGAGTCGTACTCAGAAAAGGAAAGAAGAATTTTAATAAACTGATTCTGAAGTAAGAGGTAAGCTTATGTCTATAGAAAAAGGTAGAGCGTATTTCAGGCAGTTCGGTTTGGAAGACAGAGTAAGGGAATTTGACGTCTCCAGCGCGACTGTAGAGCTTGCCGCACTTGCAGTTGGCGTTGAGGGTGCAAGGATTGCAAAGACCCTGTCCTTCAAGATGGATGACAGCTGCATTCTCATCCTTGCCGCAGGTGATGCGAGAATAGATAACCGCAAGTTCAAGGATTACTTCCATGTTAAGGCAAAAATGCCCACAGCGGATGAGGTTCTGGAGCTGGTGGGTCATCCTGTCGGCGGTGTATGCCCCTTCGGCATAAACGAGGGAATATCCGTGTATCTTGATGAAAGTCTTCGCCGCTTTGAAACCGTGTTTCCCGCCGTCGGAAGCGGCAACAGCGCTATAGAGCTTAATCTTGAGGAGCTTTATAAGTACTCCAATGCAGTTGCCTGGATAGACGTGTGCAAGCTTCCCGAGCCTTCAGCGGAATAAGATAAAAATCGCTTCAGGTTAATTCCTGAGGCGATTTTTTGTGCATAAAACAGCAAAATCTTGTCCTTGCTATTCTATATGCTGAGGTGTATAATATTTATTTGGGTAAGCATGTCGGGGGGACAACTTCGGGGTATTTCCCATAATCAAAGCGAAGGTATGCACCGTATTGCTGAAGCATTTTATGCCACAAGACATACAGAGGTTAACATTATGATAAAGATAGCTCCTTCCATACTGTCCGCTGATTTCTCAAAGCTGGGCGCCGAAATTGAGGACATAAAAGCAGGCGGAGCGGACTATGTCCATTTTGATGTTATGGACGGAGAGTTTGTACCCAATATTTCAATTGGTGTTCCTGTTCTTAAGTCAGTGCGCAAGGTCACTGATATGTTTCTTGATGTTCATCTCATGATTGACCGCCCGGTGAGATACGCTGAGGTGTTCTGCAAATCGGGAGCAGACCTTGTTATGTTCCATGTTGAGGCTGATACAGCCGAAAATATCGGTGAGGCCATTGATATAGTCAGAGCTAACGGGAAAAAGGTGGGCCTTTCCGTTAAGCCTAAAACTCCAGCAGCGGCGATATTCCCATTTCTCGATAAGCTGGATATGGTGCTTGTCATGACTGTGGAGCCGGGCTTCGGCGGACAAAGCTTTATGTACGACCAGCTCCCGAAAATAAGGGAATTTCGGGAGGAAATTGACCGGAGAGGCCTTGAGTGTGAGCTTGAGGTCGACGGTGGTGTAGATCCTGCCACTGCAAAGCTTGTAAAGGCCGCAGGTGCGAATGTACTGGTAGCAGGCAGTGCCGTGTTCGGTAAGCCCGACAGGGCCGCACAGATAAACGCAATAAGAAATGCATAAGGGAGCTTAATATGTCCTTTTTTCCTGCTTCTCTGGAAAACTTAATTGATAAATTTGCCGCTCTTCCCGGAATAGGAAGAAAAAGTGCTCAGCGTCTCGCATTCCATGTACTTTCTCTTCCGGACTGCGAAGCGGAAAGCTTTGCCGATGCAGTAATCAATGCCAAAAGATCCGTAAGCTGCTGCAGCGTATGCCAGAACCTCACTGAGGGAGATATATGCTCTGTCTGTGCCAGCGACAGACGTGACCGCTCAACTGTGTGTGTTGTTTCCGAGCCCCGTGACGTCCTCTCTATAGAGCGAAGCCGGGAATACAACGGCGTTTACCATGTTCTCCACGGCGTCCTGTCGCCCATAGGGCATGTGGGACCTGACGATATCAAGATCAAGGATTTACTGCTGCGTGTGGCTGCCGATGACAGCGAGATAAGCGAGATAATCATGGCAACTAACCCTGACACAGAGGGCGACGCCACTGCTATGTATATTTCAAGGCTTCTGAAGCCCTTTGACGTGAAGGTTACACGACTTGCTTACGGTATCCCTGTGGGATCAAATCTTGAGTTTGCCGACGATGCAACTCTTCTTCGTGCCATTGAAGGCCGAATTGAAATGTAATTTACGGGAAATAATCCCATACTGCACATACATACCGGAATGAAACGGGGGAGCAACCCCGCCGCAGCTGCGATTCAGGGCAGACTGCCGTCAGGCTCCCTTTCCTCTGCATTTCCGTAAACTGAAATTAAGGAGAAACTATGACACCTAAAATAAAAATTATACCGCTGGGGGGCCTTGGAGAGATAGGCAAAAACATGACCGCATATGAGTTCGGATCCGATATTATCGTTGTGGACTGCGGTCTCGGCTTCCCCGATGAGTCGATGTACGGCATAGACATCGTGATTCCCGACATCTCATATCTTAAAGCTAACGCAAACCGTGTTAAGGGAATCATAATAACCCACGGGCATGAGGATCATATAGGTGCAATACCCTATGTCCTGCGTGAGCTTGACGTTCCCATATACGCAACACCGCTTACTGCCGCACTTATTGAACTTAAGCTTGAGGAGCACGACCTACTGTACAACACGCAGATATTCACCAAAAAAGCAGGCGATGTATTCCGCCTCGGAAGCTTCAGCATTGAGTTTATAAATGTTAACCACAGCATTGCCGATTCCGTTGCACTTGCGATAAAAACACCCCTCGGTACCATCATCCATACCGGTGACTTCAAAATTGACGTGACGCCGATTCAGGGCAGCATGACGGATATCGTCCGCCTCGGTCAGCTTGGAAACGAAGGCGTACTTGCACTGCTCAGTGACTCTACAAACGTGGAAAAGGAGGGTCATTCCGCCTCTGAACGTAAGGTAGGAGAAACCTTTGACAAGCTGTTCAAGGGATGTGACCAGCGTATAATAATCACCACCTTTGCATCAAATGTTCACCGCCTTCAGCAGATAATAGACGTTGCGGCAAAGTATAAGCGCAAGGTGGGCATCACGGGCAGAAGCATGGAGAATATCCTCCGTGTTGCCATGGTGCTGGGTTATCTTAATGTACCCGAAGACGTAATTGTCGACATTAATCAGATAAACAAGCTGCCCGAAAACAAAGTGGTCATCATCTCAACAGGCAGTCAGGGTGAGACCATGTCGGCTCTATACAGAATGGCGTTCTCAGAGCACCGCCAGATAAATATAAAGGCAGGGGACAGGGTAATCATATCTGCATCTGCCATACCCGGTAATGAGACCATGATAACCAGGGTCATTGATGAGCTTTTCCATAAGGGAGCCGAGGTCATTTATGACCGCAACACGGATCTTCATGTATCAGGCCACGCCTCTCAGGAGGAGCAGAAGATGATGCTCGCTCTTGTAAAGCCTAAATTTTTCATCCCCGTACACGGTGAATACCGTATGCTGGTCAAGCATGCTGAACTGGGTAAAATCATGGGCGTTGCACCCAAAAATATCGTCATAGGCGAGAACGGGAAGATTATCGAGATGTCCCAGAAGGTCGTGAAATTCAACGGCACGGTGCAGTCGGGCGATGTCATGGTGGACGGAACCGGAGTCGGAGACGTAGGAACCGTTGTTCTGCGTGACAGGCATCGTCTTGCCGAGGACGGCATGGTGGTTGTTGTAGTGACTCTTTCCTCATGGGATAACGCTCTTCTTGCTGAGCCGGAAATACTCACCCGTGGTTTTATTTATGTCAAGGAGGCAGAGGGACTTTTAGAGGAGCTCAAGAGAGTTACCAAGGAGACGCTGATGGACTGCGAAGAAATCGGCGTAAGAGATTGGTCTGCCATCAAAAGCCGTATAAAGAGCAATGTTTCCGCCTATCTTTATAAATCAACCAAGCGGAATCCCATGATATTGCCCCTTATTTCCGAAGTTTAAGCCGTACGGAGGTTGCCGTGAACATACAGATATTCGGTAAAAGCAAGTGCTTTGACACTAAAAAAGCGGAACGTTATTTCAAGGAACGCCGTATAAAATACCAGTTTGTCGACATCATGAAATTTGGCATGAGCAGGGGCGAGCTTAACTCCGTTAAAAATGCCGTGGGACTTGATGCAATGGTGAATACAGCAGATCCCGATTATCCTCTGCTGCAGTATCTTGCCTACAATGACGCAAAATTAGATAAGCTTTTCGAATGCCCTTGGCTAATAAAAACCCCTGTCGTTCGCAACGGAAAGCAGGCCACAGTGGGCTATCAGCCGGATGTCTGGGCAAAATGGGAGTAATTCTTGAATGAAAAAGTTAACGGAAATTAACCCAAAAAATGTCTTTGAATTTTTCGAGCTGCTGTGCTCTGTTCCCCACGGTTCATTTAATGTAGAGCGAATAAGCGAGCTGTGCTGTGACTTTGCAAGGGCGCGGGGACTTGAGTATTTCCGGGACGGTGCAGGTAATGTAATTATAAAAAAGCCCGCAAGCAAGGGCTTTGAGGGAAGGCCTGCGGTAATACTTCAGGGTCACATGGATATGGTTGCGGTGAAGAACCCTGACTGCGATATTGACCTTGAAAAAGACGGGCTTCGACTTGCGAGTGACGGTGAATATGTTTGGGCTGAGGGTACGAGCCTCGGTGCGGACGATTGCGTTGCCCTCGCCATGATTATGGCTATACTTGACTCGGAGGATATTGAGCATCCGCCTATTGAGGCTCTGTTCACCGTGAACGAAGAGGTTGGCATGCTGGGAGCTTCGGCACTTGATGCTTCGCTGCTCAGCGGAAAAACCATGATAAACATCGATTCTGAAGAGGAGAACGTCATAACCGTCGGCTGCGCCGGAGGAATTCTGCTCACCGCAAGCTTCCCCATGAAACGCACAAAGGACTATGTTCACGCCGCAATGATTGCGATTTACGGTCTGACCGGAGGCCATTCGGGAGGGGAGATACACAAGAACAGGGCAAATTCAAATGTTCTCATGGCTCAGCTTCTGACAAAGTTGGGCGACGTGCGCCTTATCTCGGCAAACGGCGGAGATAAGCCTAATGCAATCGCCAACAAAACCGTATGCCGCATAGCCCTGTCTGATTTCGCTGCCGCAAAGAAAGCGGTAGAGACCTTTGAGCAGGAGGTAAAGGAAAAATACGCAGAGACCGACCCCGGGCTCACCGTGAGAATAGTTGACGAGGGCTTTAAAAACTCCGGTGCTGCTGACCTCATTTCCAGCCGACGGATTATCAAGGCTTTGAATGAACTCCCCGACGGTGTGCAGACAATGAGCGATGCAATCGAAGGGCTTGTACAGACCTCGCTTAATTTCGGAGTCCTTAACATAAGTGATTTCAGAACGGAGCTGACATATTGTCTGCGAAGCTCCGTATCCGCCGAAAAGCTGGCTCTGCGGGAAAAGCTTGAAGGAATCATCAAAGCAAACCGGGGCAGAGCAGAGTTCAGCGGGGATTATCCGGCATGGGAGTATAGAGAAGAATCGTCCCTGAGATCTGTTGCTGTTATGTCCTATGAGAAGCTCTACGGCAGAAAGCCCGGACTTTCCGTAATCCATGCGGGGCTTGAATGCGGTATTCTCTCAGGCAAAATACCCGGACTGGACTGCATTTCCATTGGTCCGGACATCTTGAATATACACACCACGAGCGAACGCCTGTCTGTCGCATCTACGGAGCGAACCTTTGAACTTGTTCTTGACATACTCAAAAACCTTTAAAGCTGGGGAAAAATCCTCAGCTTTTTTTAAACAAGCGGCAAAACTATTTGCACTAATATTCCATTTGGTGTATAATAAAATCATATAAGCAAAAGTTATTTCCAAAATAATATTATATTGACATTTAGTAGCTAAATGTATATAATAAAAACTAAAATAACTATTTATTTGGTTATAAAATTTTTAATTCAAAGGAGAAATAAGATGAGAAAACGACTACTCAGCTTTATTCTGGCTCTCGTTCTTATCTGCACGCTGCTGCCCTTTGCGGCATTTGCGGCAGGAGGAACGGTATACGTCGGCTTTACCTCCGATGTACACGGGGAGACAGGAAACCTTACAAACTGGTTTACCAATCTTCCCGTGGGCAGCAGCAACCTGCAGAACATGGGCTACTGCGGCGACTACTCTTACAGCAGCGGTACGTCCTATATCAATGATTTTAAGTCAATCGTCAGCATTACAAACGAAAAGGTTGGCAATAACAGCGGCGTTTACACCGCAGGTAACCATTGCTACTCCAATGTTGACGGTACGAACAGCGCCCTGAACTCGGCCTTTACAAGCACCACCGGCTATAAGCGTATCGGCGAGGCTGTAAACACCGACGATTACACCATCTTCTGCTTCGGCGCAGCCTCCGGTGACGGAACCGGATCTTTTAAGCAGGACGATATCACCACGCTCTCCGACTATCTGAAAACTGCAGACAAGGATGAGCCTATCTTTATCCTTTCCCACTACCCCCTGCATGTGAACAGTTGGAGAACTATAGGCAAAGCCTCCGATGTGATAGACCTGCTGAACGGATATCCCAATGTGGTTTTCGTCTGGGGACACAACCACTCTCAGGGTGACTCTCAGTACGGCACCATCAAAGCAGCAGGCGACTCCATCAACTATTCCGGCAGCAGCTCCAAAACTATAAACTTCACCTACCTGAGCGCAGGCGCAATGCGTGAGGGTAACTCCGGAAGCGGCAAGTACTACGGTATGGTGGCAGCTGTCGCAACCGATGGCTCCGGCGTAACCTTCACCTACTACAACCTCTCCGGCAGCAACATGGGATCCAAAACGGTCAGCCTGGACGGCTCCCCCAGTGTAGATCCCGAGCCTTCCGTGCCCTCTACCGGCAGCGTGGAAATCACTCCCACCACTGATAAGCCTGAGGTAAGCGCAGCCGTTGCCGTTGGAGATACCCTGACCCTCAAGGTTACAAACGGCAGCTCCAGCAGCTCCTACACCTTCACCGCAACTATGGCTGAC
>JABUSQ010000080.1 GCA_021442665.1 Oscillospiraceae bacterium | reverse complement strand
GTTTAAGATTAAGCTTCTTCAATTATTGGCATTGCACTTCCGATATCAAATATTTCCTCGTCTGTCAGATACACGGCACTGATTCCGCGTTCAATAAGAAATCTCTCAATCAGCATTTCGGAGTTTTTATCCGAAATTCTGCCGGTAAATGCGATTTTATTTTTGCTTATCTTAAATGATGCGCCGCCGATAAAACCTTTATTAAAACCGTCAAGCCGTACAAAGCTATCGTCAATAAGCAGAACCTCAAGCCCGTTATGTGCAGATTTATCGGCTATCATCTTATCTGATGTTATAAGTGAATTTTCATTAACCACAAGCACTGAACATTTAGTATAGCCTTGATTGCAGCGAATGATTTTCCTGCCTTCAATCAGACGCTTATCTGCGGATTTCAGGTTGCATATAACGCAGTCTCCAATGATGCAGACGTTCATAACGGCATCATTAGGATAATGTTTATTAACCGGATTAGCAATAAACTCAAACTCAAATTTAAAGCCTCTATCAGACAATTTGTGAATTAATTCACTATCGTGGAGAAATTCAGCAGCATATATTCTGTTTTTGCCCATGTGAGTCATGATTAAATCAATGTGACCGGAAAGCCGTTCATCAGAATAGATATTGTCAGGTGAACATATAAGGCTAATATTGTGCTTATTTAACGCATTTTCAAGACAATTTCTGTACTTTTTACCTATTATCATACACCGCACCTCCCCTTCAGGAAGATGCGGTTTTTCTATTATTCTCAGCATATTATCCCAGTGTGGCCTTAATTGCTTCACGGATATCTCTGACAGTTATTACCTCTAGACCGACGGGAGCCTTTATATCATCCTTAACATGAGCAGGTATTACACAACGTTTAAAACCGAGACGAGCAATTTCCGACAGCCGCATATTCAGATTGCTGACACTTCGCACCTCGCCCGACAGACCTACCTCACCCACAGCTGCAAGGTCACTGCCGAGAGGCAGTTCCCTGAATGAGCTCGCAAGTGCCAAAATTGTTGCAAGGTCTGCGGAAGGCTCGTCCAGCTCAAGCCCACCAATGACGTTTATATAGGCATCGCATCCGGATATAGCCATGCCTACCCTTTTTTCAAGCACGGCAAGCAGAAGCGTCGCCCTGTTGTAGTCTATTCCGTTTGTACTTCTACGTCCGGAATTATATGCTGCCGGAGCGACTAATGCCTGAATCTCGGCAAGTATTGGCCTCGATCCCTCTATTACACAGGTAACGCAGGTGCCCGGGGCATTATCAGGGCGACCCGAAAGCAGTATCTCCGAGGGGTTTTCAAGCTCTTTAAGTCCCTTTTCCAGCATTTCAAAAACGCCTATCTCGTTCGTGGAACCGAAGCGGTTCTTTCCAGCACGCAGAATACGGAAGGAGGTACTGCGCTCGCCTTCAAAGTACAGCACGCAATCCACCATGTGTTCCAGAACTTTGGGGCCTGCTATGCTTCCCTCTTTGTTTATATGTCCCACTACAAAGGTTGTAAAGCCCTTTTCCTTGGTTAGTCTCATGAGCGACATTGTACACTCTCTAACCTGACTTACGCTTCCGGGTGCGGATGATACCTCATCGTCGTACATAGTCTGAATTGAGTCGATAATCATGATATCCGGAGCAAGCTTCTCCGCAGCTGACATTACATCGGCAAGCATGGTCTCTGCAAAAACATAGATTTTTCCGCTGTCAACACCGAGGCGCTGAGCTCGCATCTTTATCTGCCGCTCACTTTCCTCACCACTGACATACAGTATCTTCTGCTCCCTGTTAACCAGACCGCAGAGCTGAAGCAGCAGCGTGGACTTACCTATGCCCGGAGCTCCGCCCACAAGAATTATAGAACCCCTGACGGCCCCTCCCCCCAGAACTCTGTCAAGCTCTCCGATACCTGTTGAAAAACGAAGCTCAGCCTCCGTATCCAGTTCCGAAATGAGCTTGGGCAGCTTGGAGGAGCCTGAAGCAGAGCCTTTCGCCGAGGACTTGGATTTGGAGTCAAGCTTTACCTCCACAAGACTGTCCCACGCACCGCAGGCGGGACATTTTCCGTTCCATTTTGCTGTTTCGCTGCCGCACTCACTGCAGCAGAAAACCGTCTTCTGTTTCATGATGTATCTCCTAAATCGCAGTATATCTGATGCATACTGAAGGAATTATGCTCGGTTACTTTTTTATACTTCAGGCTATAAACACAATAATCACCCCATTATTTACTATGTTTATGGGGTGATTAATATTTACTTATTCGGCAAGGAATTTTTCGAGTCGGTCAAGACCAGACTTGATATTCTCCATGGACGTCGCATAGGACCATCTTACAAAATTCTTCACACCAAAGCCCGAGCAGGGTACGGTAGCGACAAGGGCCTTTTCAAGGAAGGCAACGGCAAAATCGTCGTCATTTTCAATGAGCTTACCACCGAGGGTGCGGCCGACGAGCTTTTCAATGTTCATCATGACATAGAATGCGCCGTTGGGCATTATACAGCTTACGCCGGGGATACTATTCATGCGCTCAACAATGTAATTTCTGCGCTCTTCAAAGGCGATGCGCATCTTTTCAACCTGCTCCTGGGGCCCATTTATACCCTCAACGGCAGCCCACTGGCTGATAGTGGAAGGTGCTCCGGTAGAGTGACTGAGGAAGTTTGCCATGACCTTTGCAAGCTGCTTGTTTGCGGCACAGTAGCCTACACGCCAACCGGTCATTGCGTAGGACTTGGAGACACCGTTTATTAGCAGAGTACGCTCCTTAACATCCTCGCTGAGGCTGACAACACTGGTGAACTCAGCCCCGTCGTAAACGAGCTTGTAGTATATCTCATCGGCGATAATGTACAAATCATGCTTTACGCAGATGTCGGCAAGCTGCTGAAGTTCTTCCCTGCTATAGATCATACCGGTGGGGTTTGAGGGGTTATTCAGTATCATTGCCTTGGTGTTATCGGTGATGGCCGCTTCAAGCTGCTGCGGAGTGATCTTAAACTGCTGAGCCTCGCCCGCCTCGATGATGACGGGAGTGCCGCCTGTCATTTTGACCATCTCATAATAGCTGACCCAGAAAGGAGCCGCAATGATTATCTCGTCGCCGGGATTTGTAACGGCTGCAAGTGCGATGTAAACGCTGTGCTTTGCTCCGCTGGCGACGACTATCTGAGTATAGTCGTAGTCAACACCGCAGTCGGTTTTAAGCTGATCCGCAATAGCCTTGCGCAGAGGAATTATACCTGCGGCGGGGGTGTACTTGGTTTTTCCCTCAGAAATAGCGGTAATTGCCGCCATATTGATATTGTCTGGGGTTTTAAAATCAGGCTCACCGGCACCAAAGCCTATAACATCAAGACCGTCTGCCTTCATCTGCTTTGCCATGCTGTCAACAGCCATAGTGGTGGAAGCACGAACTGCCTCAGCAACTTTAGAAATAGGTTTCATACTATTCATCTCCTTTAATGTAATTGATTATATAATCATATTCCGTTCATTTCAAGATAAGAGGGAATTATTCTTTCAGAAAAAATTGACCGTCTGACCGTGAACCTCGGATATCTTGAACTCAACATCACAGAAGGCTTCTGAAAGTCGCCTCTGCAGTACTGGCATGATTACGTTTTCAGTACAGAAATGGTCCGCATCTATGAGATTAATCCCCATCTCCGCGGCGTCAAGAAAGCTGTTGTAATTAACATCAGCGGTGACATATGTGTCGCAGCCCTTATCTCTGGCAAAGTGCAGACAGCTACCGCCCGCTCCCCCCATGACAGCCAGCTTTTTTACAGGCTTGCCGGAGGAAACATAGCGCAACCCGTTTGTGTTCAGCGCACCTCTGCAGAGCTTCAGAAAGTCCTCAAGCGCCATTGCATTTTCATACACGCCTATACGGCCACAGCCATCGGGGTCAAGACTACCGCTGACACAACAATTTAATGCCGTCATGAGAGCATCGTTGACTCCTCCCCGGGCAATATCCAGATTCGTATGCATACATACGGCTGAAATTCCGCTTCTGGCAAGTTTTATCAGCTTTCTGCCTGTAAGATCATCCTCAAGCAGAGTTTTTTGCGCATAAAAAATAACAGGATGGTGGGATACTATGAGTTGTGCGCCAAAGGCAATGGCTTCATCAATTACTCTGTCGGTAATATCCAGCGCAATAAGGCATTTTTCTACCCCGGCAGCACCGCTTCCCACAAGAATTCCCACGTTATCAAAATCCATTTTAAGCGAGACATCCGCCAGCTCATTTAAGTTTTCAAAAATATCATTTACAGTTGTCATAGTAACACCTTCGCATTTCATAAAGCTCTCCGAGTATGCTTTTGTTTATATTCAGCCACGCGTCAAGTTCGCCGCGCTCGGCGTTCTCAAGACCGTATACAGCCTCGGAAAAGCGTTTAATATGCTTATTAATATGCTCGGAAAAGTGTTCACTGTCCCGAATTTTCTCGAATTTTCCCACAAACAGCTCTGCATCGCTGTATACCACAGGCTCTGCCAGCTCAGCACATATTATCTGATATACCGTTCCGTTTTCCTTGACAAGATGCTCCGAGCTTATGAGATATTCGTTATTTGTCAGCCAGTAGCGAAGTATCTCAGGCTTGGTCACAGGCTGAAGAATGAGCTTTATTCCGGGTTTGAATGTCCATTCCGCGCGGTCTATTATACCCGTAATCGTGTCTCCTCCCATGCCTGCGACTATTATCGTATCCACGCTGTCGGGTTCACAGCCTTCAAGCCCGTCGCATAAGATAAGCTTCACGGTATCGGTACAGCCCGCGTTCTCGAGACTTCTGCGAGCCTTGTTGAGCGGGCCTTCGTTTATATCAGTTGCAACGATGGTGCCGCTGTAGCCCCTTCTGCGGAGCATAACGGGTATATATGCGTGATCGGTCCCGACATCGGCAACACCGACGCCATCTTCAACAAGTGATGCGATTTTTTCAAGTCTCAGGCTCATAAGGCACTCCGTATAAAGCAGAAAGCCGGTCATGCCGGCTTTCAGTTATTGCCGCATATCAGCAGCCGAACATTATGAATGCCTTGAGCTCTATAATGAACTCGTCGGGGTCAACACCGTGAGCGGCGCAGGCCTGCTCAAGGGTCTCTGCGGTTGCAAGGGCGCAGCCCAGGCAGTGCATACCCAGTTCCTGAAATTTGGGCATTGCTTCGGGGCAGTTTGCGAGAATGTCAGAGATTACGGTCTCTCTGGTGATTTCAAATGCGCTTTCAAACATGATGATATCTCCTGTAAATATAATGATACTGCAAAAAGAACGGGACGCCGTTAAGCGTCCCACTCTATTCCTGAAGTAAGGCTCAGGCCTGTTCCTTCATCTTTGCAAAGCACTCGCTGCAGTATACGGGACGATCGGACTTGGGCTCAAAAGGAACCTTTGCCTCGCCGCCGCAAGCTGCGCAGGTTGCGGTGAAGAACTCACGGGGACCACGGGCCGCGTTTTTGCGAGCATCGCGGCATGCCTTGCAGCGCTGGGGCTCGTTCTGGAAGCCGCGCTCTGCGTAGAACTCCTGTTCGCCGGCGGAAAATACAAACTCATTACCGCATTCCTTGCAAACTAAGGTTTTGTCTTCGTACATTTTGAATCCTCTCTTTTGAAAAACTCGCCTGTCGGCTTTTATATGCGTCAGCTAATGCTGAAATCGCCTGAATTAATGCGCAGTGCCAGTTTGCGCCGTATCCTCTGTATAGCATTGTCAATGGCTTTTTCGCTTTTACCCGTTTCACGGGCGATTTCACGATAGCTAAGTCCGCAAAGATACTTATTAAGCACCGTTTTTTCAAGCTTTGACAATTGCTTTACAAAGGAGGAATAGAAAGACTTGCTGGTTTCTTCGCTCTCACTGGCAAGAACCTGCTCTTCAGGTGTTTTTCTGTTAAGTCCGGATGCCAATAGGGAGATCTGGGATTCGTCCGATTGCAATGATTCAATGGGTACAAAATCGTTCAGAGGAAGATGTTTTACACTTGCCGCAGACTTCACTGCGGAAATAATTCTGTTTTTTATGCAGGTCTCTGCATAGCTTTTGAAAGACGCCTCACGGTCCTCATCATATCGTCTGATTGCGGACAAAAGTCCGAACATACCCTCCTGAATGAGGTCCTCACCGTCTCCTCCGGCAAGAAAATAAGGTCTTGCACACGCACGAACGGTACGCATATAGCGGAGAACAAGTTGCTCCTCCGCATTCTTATCACCGTGAAAAGCCAGACGCCTGAGCTCGCTGTCGTCAAGTTCGCAGTAATTTAACATAAAAAACCAATACTTTACTATTAATACTATTATAGTATATCCCAATAGAGATAAAAGTCAATAGAAAAAGTTATAATAATGCCGATTTTTATGGTAATTATCAATAAGTCACAGAGATAATTCTTACTGTCCTAAACAGTGTATACCTAAATGCTCATAAGCTTTACGAGTTACGCAGCGGCCTCTGGGGGTACGGGTGAGGAATCCCTGCTGCAGAAGGTAGGGCTCGTAAACGTCCTCGAGGGTCACCGCCTCTTCGTTGATGGTGGCGGCAAGAGTTTCAAGACCCACCGGTCCTCCGTTATAGAACTCTATTATGCTCCTTAGCATCCTTCTGTCAAGGGAATCAAGCCCCAGCTTATCTACCTCAAGACGGGACAGAGCCATGTCTGCCACATCCTTTGTGATAACACCGCCCGCCCGCACCTGTGCAAAATCACGCACTCTGCGGAGCATTCGATTTGCTATTCTTGGGGTTCCTCTGGAGCGGGAAGCAATCTCCTGTGCCCCTTCCCTGTCGATGTCGATTCCGAGGATATCCGAGGAACGCTCTACAATGCGGCGAAGCTCATCGGTAGTGTACAACTCAAGGCGCAATGAAACTCCAAATCTGTCACGCAGAGGAGCCGTAAGCTGACCTGAACGGGTAGTGGCTCCGATGAGAGTGAATTTAGGAAGCTCTAAGTGTATGGAATTTGCAGAAGGCCCCTTGCCGAGGATGATGTCGATGGCGTAGTCCTCCATGGCGGGATACAGAATCTCCTCATAGGCTCTGTTGAGGCGATGTATCTCGTCCACAAAGAGAATGTCGCCCTCATTGAGATTGGTTAGCATCGCAACAAGATCGCCGGGCTTTTCAATGGCGGGCCCCGAGGTAATGCGCATATTCACTCCCATCTCGTTAGCTATGACTGCCGCCAGCGTGGTTTTGCCCAGACCCGGGGGACCGTGTAGAAGAACGTGGTCAAGAGACTCTCCCCTCATTCTTGCGGCATCAATGAATACGCTGAGGTTGTCCTTTGCCTTTTCCTGTCCGATATATTCTTTTATGGTTCTGGGGCGCAGGCTGCCCTCGGAGGAGTCTTCGGGAAGTACGCTTGAGCTGACTATGGATTGATCCTCAAGACCTTCGGAAAAGCTTATGCTCATTGTTTGCCTCCTACATCATATTTTTAAGAACGAGCTTCACTATCTGCTCCGTACTGAGTCCTGTGACGTCAACGCCTCGCAAAACGGAATTTATCTCCGGGGCGGAATAACCCAGCACCATGAGCGCGGCAATGGCATCGCTGCGTGTGCCGTTGTCCGCCGGAGTCAGCATCTCCGGCATTCCCGCGGCGGTGCTGCCCGCCTCCTTGCTTATTTTATCCTTCAGCTCGAGAATTACCCTCTGCGCTATCTTTTTTCCGACACCCTGTGCCGCTGTTATGACTTTCTCGTTGCCGTTCATTATGGCAAGGGCAAGCCCCTCGGGCGTGCTGGCAGACAGTATGGACTGTGCAGCCTTGGGCCCGATGCCGGATACGGTAAGCAGCATCTCAAAGCAGCGTTTCTCCTGAACAGTGGAAAAGCCATACAGCTCAAAGGCATCCTCTCTAATGCTTTCGCATATATACAGCTTTGCTTTTTCTCCCTTTTTAAGCTTTGAGAGAGTGTTAGCGGTGGTGTTGACTCCGTAGCCCACACCGTTACAGTCGACAACGGCAAAATTAATATCAATTTCGGCAACGGTTCCGTTCAGATAGTAGAACATACTCCGTTCTCTCCTTTATTTAAAAGTGAGGTCGAGCTTCTGGCATGGCATATTGCCAGCGCCACGGCGTCGGCAGCGTCGTCCGGCTTTGGAGCGGCAGGCAGAGACAGTATCCGCTTAACCATTTCGATGACCTGCTTTTTGTCCGCCTTTCCGTAACCCGCTACCGCCTGCTTGACCTGCAGAGGCGTGTACTCAAAAACCGGAACGCCTGATTTATACGCCGCAAGCAGAATAACGCCTCTTGCGTGGGAAACGCTGATGCCGGTAGTAATATTTGTGTTGAAAAAAAGCTCTTCAACGGATATCACATCGGGAGAAAACTGCCTTATCAGCTCCGTCATATCGTCGTAAATTCGGTCGAGCCTACACGACAGACTTGTATGAGCAGGAGTGCTGATTATCCCGCAGGTCACGAGCTTCATCTTGTTTTTTTCCGTATCCACAATGCTGAAGCCCACTATGGCAAGCCCCGGGTCAATTCCCAAAATACGCAATATAATCACTTCCTAAGTGTAAATATTAGCACATATTGCGGTTTATAGCAACAAAAAAAGATTTCAAAAACACTTGACAAACAACCGTATCACTCGTATAATACGGTTATAAACTGTATTATTCGAATAGGACAGTGGTTTTTATGGTTTCTTTTGATTCATTTGTACCCTCCGGCGGAAGACCTATCTATCTTCAGATACTTTACTTTATAAAGAGAGGTGCGGCTGCCGGAACTATACGCGACGGTGACGAGCTTCCATCACGCAGAGTTTTATCCTCTCTGCTGGGAATAAATCCGAACACCGTGCAGAAGGCGTTCAGAATGCTGGAGGATGAAGAACTCATTTCCTCACATTCGGGAGCGAAAAGCTTCATGACCATTGACGAGGAAAAGCTGTGTCAGCTACGCCGTGAGCTTCTGGCTGAGGATATCCGAGGCATCGTGATGTCCCTGAAACAGACCGGAGTCAGCCGAGCTGAAGCCTTGGAGCTGATAAACACCTATTGGGAGGAGAACGAAATATGAAAAAGCACAGCTCGGTTTTTGCGCTTTTTATTCACAGCAGGATATACAATATAATCATTACTATGATATCCATGGCCACAATTCAGATTACGGGCTTCAGCCTTCTCGGCTGCAGCCTCGGAAGCAGAACCGGCAACATATTCCTCGGTTCAACCTTTCTTGCTGCATATACAGCCTGCGTGCTGTTCTGCTTCTATACGGGCTATAAGCAGAGCAAAACAGAATATACCCTCCGAAGGCTGAGAATTACCGAGCTGAGTGTATTTCTCTGGGATGCTCTGACAAACACGCTCTTCTTTCTTATACTGTCCTGCGCGGAGATAATCGTTGTCTGTTTACTTGCCCTAAGGTATCAGAGTTCACCGGATTACAATCTGGGTCCGCAGGGCATCATGATGTTGTTTTACAAATGTAACTTTCTCCACGCAGTAATACCAATGGCTCATGTAATGCTGTGGATAAGGAATACAGTATTCATCATATGCTCGGGCTTTCTGTGCGCGTGCGTTTCGGTCGGTCTGCGCTACAGGCTGAGAAACTCCGGCTGTTATCTGTGCATGGTTCTGATGGCAATTTGCTTCGCTGCGATTGATATCGGCGAAAATTGTTTATATTGTTTTGCATTTGCCTTATGTACTGCATTCATTGCGGTCAGTATGCTGAAAAAGGCCGATATCCTCAGAACCAGAGAGAGGAGTGATATACATGAAGCATAAATTAAAGCATAAGCTAACGAAGCTCATACCTCCCGGAGCAAATCTCCGTAGCGAGCTCAAAGAGGTGTGTGCCGCATTGTGTATTCAGGCAGCACTAAGCCTCGGATTTCTGTTCAGATACTACGACGCCGTAGATAGTCTGTACATTTACAGCTTTGGAATGAGAATGCTCATAACAGATGCAGTTATAGAAAACGTGGGCAATCTTCTGGAGCATTGTCTGATAGGCTTCTGGGTCGTGGTTGGCTTCTGCGTGATACTCACTGCAGCACACTACATGAGCTTTTACAGAGAGACAAAGAGCATTTATCTCATGAAGCGTTTGCCGGAAACAATTGAGCTGCACAAAAGGTGCCTCACGCTTCCCGTACTGGGTATTCTTGCGGGCATTATTCTTTCCGTCCTTCTAGTCTGCATCTATGTCCTGATATATTACATAGCGACGCCCTCTCAATGCCTGCCCGGGCATATATCCATTAACCTATGGAGGATAATACTATGATAGAGCTTAAAAATGTCAGCAAAAAATACGGTAGCCAGACCGCACTGAACAATGTCAGTCTGAAAATCGGTCAGGGCGAAATAATAGGACTTTTCGGTGAAAACGGAGCCGGAAAAACAACGCTTATGAAAAGTATTCTCGGCTTTATCAGGTACGACGGAGAAATTACTCTGGACGGTGAGAAGATAAACAGAAGCAGCATAGGCAGACTCTCCTTCGCCACCTGCGAGCATAGCTTCTTCCCCAATCTTACTCCCAAGGCCCATGCGGATTTTTACACGGAGCATTTTGAGGCCTTCAACGAAAAACGCTTTAATGGGCTGATGGATTTCTTCGCCCTGCCCATGAACAAGTCTCTCAAGGGCTTCTCCACGGGTCAGAAAAACCAGTTTGAGGTCATTATGGCACTGTGTCAGGGAGCAGACTTCATCTTTATGGACGAGCCTTTTGCCGGCAACGATGTATTCAACCGTGAGGATTTCTATAAGGTGCTGCTGGGAGTTCTAGAGCCAAATGAGACCGTGCTGCTGTCAACTCACCTTATAGATGAAGTGTCGGACTTTGTCGGCAGAGCAATACTTATACGCTCCGGCAGCATCGTTGGTGACATTTTGTTATCCGAACTCGAGGATGAGGGCAGGAGCCTCATGGACTATGTCAAGGAGACCTACGGTTACAGAGCCGACCGTGTCAGCAAGGCACTTTCGGACATAAGCGGACAGGAGGATAGCAATGCGTAAGGCTATTATTCTACTGTTGGTGCTTACGCTCCTGCTTACGGGTGGCGCTGTGTTCGCATCTGCAGAGCTGCAGACAGAGAAAGAAAATGTTGTATTCACTGAGAAGCTGCTGTACGAAAACGTGCTGTATAACGGATATCCCGCAGATGGACTTGAGATAGTCCGAAACGTGGAGTTCGGGCTACGGCTCTTATGGACAAGTACCGTAGAATTTAAGGGGAACGATTTTGAATCTGATACTGAGTTCGGCTATTATCCCAATCAGATTGAATTAAAAACCAATATGTTCGGCAACGGTATACAGATGTATTGTATGTACGATTTTGAATGCAGGACTCCGGAAAAGTCCTCCGCTGAAGCAGAGGGTCTTGATAAAGCATTTATTGAGCTTTATGAGGAAACTCCCAACGGCTCCCGTGGTGAAAAAACCATCAGACTTGCCGACTACATAGAGTACTACCCTCTTTTTATTAACATGGAGCTTGCGGGAGCTATATATTCGGTTTTTCCCGATATGGAAAACAGCATTTATAAGGATGATCCTTCAGTGAGAGCCATCCTTACTATGCGTGAGTATTTTAAAATACCGGTTCTTGAGGATGAGTATGCGTACATCTCATTATCGAAGGACTTGGGCGGAAAGATTATTAGCTCCGGTTTTAATCCACTGTACGATGAAAATCATTATACGGACACATATGAGCCATGGACTGAAAGCGTAACCTCGGATAACACCTGCTTCTTCTGGTTCAGCAACAGAACTGCAGAAGGCAGGCTCGCAGACACGAGCCTTATACCCGGAGGCTACGGAATATATGCTCTCCCCTTCGGAACGAGAACGGACGAAGCGGACGGAAGTGAATACCCCGATGTTTTTACCGAGAAGCTGCATGTTTTCTATCCCGTTGACCCCCAGACGGAAATCAAACATCTGTATCTCACAGAAGATAACAGCAGGCTTCTGCTTCACACCGTTGAGGAGGGGAAATACATTGTCACCGTGATAGACGCCGAGTCCGGAAGCAGCCTGCAGCGTCTGAAGATTGCGGAATGCCAGACTGAGTCGGCATGGTGCATTTATAACGGCGTCGACTTCAGTGTTATCGGGATAGGTAAAAGTCTGTATGTGATTGAGAATGAAGGCAACACATGGGAGCTTTGCTTCGGCACGGAACCGAAAGATATTGAGCTTGAGAAGGACTTTATGTCCCTGTGGTATTCTGACGTTCAGTGTGCATTTGACGGAGAACGACTTGCCGTATGCTTCGGTATAGAATCCGAAGTGTTATCTGCATACGAAGGCTGCGGCTTTTTTGTTGCGGTTTACGACTCAGACGGTTTGCAATACTGCGCCAATTACCTCAATTCGCTTGAATACGTGAACACAGGAGAGGATGAGTATAATAACCTCATAAGACCCGTGACCGGCAGAGAGATAAGCGTAAGCTGGAAATAAAAAAACGAGAGGAAGCTTTTCCTCTCGTTTTCTGATTCTCAGTTTGCCCTGGGATGAGCCTTGTTGTATACGTCCTTGAGCTGTTTTTTCACAAGCTGCGAATATATCTGAGTTGAAGAAATATCGGCGTGACCAAGCATTTCCTGAATTGCGTGTATATCTGCTCCGTTCTCCAACAGATGCGCTGCAAAGGAATGACGCAGGGTGTGCGGCGTAATGGGCTTATCGATATGCGCCTTCTGCTGATATGCCTTGATAATCTTCCAGAAGCCCTGACGGGACATTTTCTCACCGTTGACGTTGACAAACAGAGCTGTCTCGGTGGGAAGCGCCACCATTTGCGGGCGTATGAACTCAATATACTCCGAAAGCGCCTTTACAGCGGTCTGATGCAGAGGTATGAACCTCTCTTTATCCTTACTGCGGCAGCGAACAACGCCTGCAGAGGTGTTAACGTCGGTTATCTCAAGAGAAATAAGCTCGCTCACCCTTATACCGGTGGCGTACAGAAGCTCCAGCATTGCTCTATCACGATAGCCCTTGGCATCAGTACAGCTTGGCTGCTCCAGAAGAAGCTCGACCTCCTTGCTGGTGAGTATCTGCGGCAGCTTCTGGGTGTTTTTATCCGGCACGAGCTTGGACGCAGGATTACTGTCAGCATATCCCTCGTTTACAAGAACGCCGTAAAAGGATTTAAGCGATGCAATTGCTCTGGACACAGTAGCTACTGACTTGCCGTTATTCTTCAGCCAGGCGATATAATCGGCAAGATCCTCCTCCGCGACGCTGTCGAGGTTCGCGTCAGAATGTGTTGTGAGGTAATCTGAAAGCTGGCGAATATCCCGAAGATAAGAGCTAAGGGTGTTCTGAGATGCTTTTTTTACTTCAGTAAGGTAGCTGTAGTAGACGTTGATACATTCTGAGTTAAGCATTCATACGACCCCCTTTCTGTGTGATCCGTTTCAATTGAACGCTTTGATTTATAAGCTAAGGCTTTAGCGCAGATTTAGAGAATAACTGCTGAATTTACATAATTTCTAACTGAAGTAAATATAATACAAATCATCTTTGTTATCAAGGGTTTTTAAATAATTTGATGAATTTTGTTGATTATGTCGTACAATTATGTCAACTAATATTATGTAAACTATGTATACATCCTTCAAAATTACATTGTATATATGCCCAAACACCGCAATATTTGCCATTTAAAAGCATATAGCACACAATATATTGGTAATCACCGTATATTATGTCAACGTAATATTTCGATTACAGAGCGTTATATCAGCTTCTTTTATTGAGTTTTATTCGTAACTTTTTGTCACTTATGCACAAATTAAGCAGTGAGCCTTACACTCTTCTCACTATACAGGTAAGCATCAATTAAAGCATCCTGACGCATTTATGTTATCCTACGGCAGCAAATATCAGGCATCGGTGGGTGCAATGTGCCCCGAACATCTGCGAGTGACCCCTCGCTTCTCTCCTTCCCTGTCGGTCAAAGCTCCTGAGTTTCCCCTTATTGGTATGAGGCTTATTTTATCACCTTTGAAGCCATAAAAAATCCCCCTTAACCTCAAGATGCTTTGTACATCTTATTAGTTAAGGGAGCAAAAAATTCAGAAATTATTTCTTTGCCTTTTCCTTGGCTTCAGCGGCATCGGCCTTTACGTTGTTGCTGACAGCCCACTTTTTAAGCTGAATGCGAACTCTGTCCTCACCGGTTTCCAGAGTAATGTCCTCGTCGGTGACGTGGACTATTCTGCCCATTATACCGCCGATGGTGATGATTTCATCGCCAACACTGAGAGCATTGCGCATTTCTTCGACTTTCTTCTGCTTTTTCTTTTCGGGTCTGATCATAAGCAGCCACATAACAGCCAGCATTGCGACCAGAATCAGGATCATGGAACCATTGCTTCCCATAATAGTCTCCTTAGTTAAAAATAAGTGGTGAAATCATTATACATATTCAAGCATCTAATTTCAAGCATTTTTACTAATATTCCGCAAATGAGTATAATCTTCATAATTAGTATTATGAAAGAATCGGCGACGTTGGCAATAGGTTGACCTTAAATACAGCATATGCTATATCAGAATAGCAGAATCGCTCATCTTTAACATTATATTCGCGTATCAAGCATTTTTGAATACTTGCCTCTGAATTCGGAAAAGCTGTTTTCCTCAATGCTGTTTCTGATTCTTTCCATCAGCTTATTATAAAAATAGAGGTTGTGTGTGACCGCAAAGCGCATGGCAAGCATCTCCTCCGCTTTGAACAGATGGCGGACATAGCTTCTGGTGTATCGTCTGCACACGGGACAGTCACACTGAGGGTCTATGGGTTGAGAGTCTTTGGCGTACTTCTCATTTTTGATGTTGATTATGCCGCTCCATGTAAAAAGATGTCCGTGCCTGCCGTTTCTTGCAGGCATTACGCAGTCGAAGAAGTCAACTCCACGGTAAACACTTTCAATGATATTTCCGGGAGTGCCGACGCCCATGAGGTATCTGGGCTTATCTTTGGGCATATATTCCTCCACGGCTTCAATGGTATCGTACATCTCCTGATGGGTCTCACCTACCGCAAGACCTCCGATGGCATAGCCGGGAAGCTCCAGCTCCGATAATTTCTTCATGTGGTCGATGCGTATATCCGAAAAGGTGGCACCTTGGTTTATACCGAAGAGCATCTGACCCGGATTTACAGCATCCTCCATAGAGTTATACTCCGCCAGAGCATTCTTGCAGCGGACAAGCCATCGATATGTGCGCTCGCAGGATTTTTCCACATAATCCCGAGGTGAGGGTATTTTAATGCACTCGTCAAAAGCCATGGCAATGTCCGAGCCGAGATTTGACTGTATGCGCATGCTCTCCTCGGGCCCCATAAAGATATGACGGCCGTCCACATGGGAGTTAAACTTAACGCCCTCTTCGCTTATCTTCCTCAGAGTTGCAAGGGAGAATATCTGAAATCCGCCGCTGTCCGTGAGGATAGGACCGTCCCATGTCATAAATCTGTGAAGACCGCCCATCTCCTTTATAAGTCCGTCGCCGGGACGTACATGCAGATGATACGTATTTGACAGTTCAACCTGACAGCCGATGCTTTTAAGGTCCGCCGCAGACAGAGCGCCTTTTATAGCTCCTGCAGTACCTACGTTCATGAATACGGGAGTCTGCACCAATCCGTGGGGAGTAGTGAGTTCGCCTCTTCTGGCATGATTTTCGGCTTTTATAAGCTTATACATTACCGCACCTCTATTCTATGAACATAGCGTCGCCGAAGGAAAAGAAGCGGTACCCGTTCTCCACAGCGATATTGTACGCGTTAAGCACATTTTCTCTGCCTGCAAGAGCCGACACAAGCATTATAAGCGTGCTCTCGGGCAGATGGAAGTTTGTGACCAGAGCGTCTAGGCATTTGAACTTATATCCCGGATAGATGAAAATGTTTGTCCAGCCCGAGGATGGATCCATGCTTCCATCAGGATTTGCAAAGCTCTCCACTGTTCTGCAGGATGTGGTACCTACACAGATTACCCTGCCCCCGCTTCGCTTTGTCTCCGTAATTACCCTTGCGGTATCCTCCGGCACCTGACAGAATTCCGAATGCATTTCATGATCTTCTATGTTGTCCGCCTTAACGGGTCTGAAGGTGCCCAGACCTACATGAAGGGTAACGAAGCAGACCTTTACGCCCATTTCCCTTATATCATCCAGAAGCTCATTGGTAAAATGCAGACCCGCAGTCGGTGCTGCGGCGCTTCCCGGCTCTCTGGAATATACGGTCTGATAACGCTCGGAATCCCTCAGTTCTTCCTTGATATAGGGGGGCAGAGGCATTTTCCCCAGTCGTTCCAGAACCTCAAGAAATACACCCTCATAGCAGAACTTTACTATTCTGTTTCCGCCTTCGACAACGCTTTCCACCGTGGCGGTCAGCTCGCCGTCACCAAAAATAATTTCCTGACCGGGTCTTGTCTTTCGCCCGGGTCTGCTTAGGCATTCCCATTTACCCTCTCCGAGATCACGCAGGAGCACAAGCTCAATGCTTCCGCCGGAAGGTCGGCAGCCGATAAGTCTTGCAGGAAGCACCCTTGAATCGTTGAGAACAAGGCAGTCCCCCTGCCGAAGATAGCTTTTCAGCTCGTAAAAATGTTTGTGACTTATCTCCCCTGTCTGCTTGTCAAGATGAAGCAGGCGGGAGTCGTCACGCTTTTGAAGAGGAGTCTGAGCTATAAGCTCCTCCGGAAGCTCAAAATAAAAATCCGATTTATTCATGCTATATATGCTCCGCTGAAATAAAACCTTATAATATCACCGCAGGTGACGTTGCTATTCTTTGCCATAGTGCAGGCTCCCCATTGGCTCATACCGCAATTGTGGCCCCAGCCGCTGCCTTCAAAGGAATAGACGACGTCTCCGCCGTCGGTTTCTTCCTCAAACACGTCGTACCTTATGCTGTTAAGCCCGATTACGCTGTAACATTCAAGACGCTCGATAACAGCTGTTTTACCATCCGCATCGGTAAATTCAAGTGCTATAACGTTCCCAATTTCGGAATAGGTGACCTTGACCCCGGTCACATCGCCTATGTCATATCCGCAATCTCGAAGCTCATAGCCGAGCTCCGCGGGGGTAAACTCCTCGCGCCACGTCTTGTTGTAGAAGTCGTTCGCCGCCTCGAAGGTATCGGCAACAGCTCTGAGATATGCTCTGCGCTGACCGAAGACGTTTATTCCATCCTCAGTGCCTCCTCCGTCAGAGGACATATAATATACCTTGCAGACCGAGCCTTCATATCTGACGAACTTGCCTGCTGTATCATCCGCTGCGGCATTTATAACGCTGTCGCTGTAGGTACAGCCCTTATAAACCTGGCTGTATGTATCGTTGCGTACGTCAAAATCCCTGTCGGCGTAGTCGTTTATGCAGTTAACGGCGTAGGTTCTTGCGCATACTGCCTGCGCCCGCAGCGCCTCCTGTGGCCATGCTGCACTGACCTCATAGGGCAGAACACCTTTAACATAATCCTCAAGCTCCACGAAGTTAGTAACGCATAGTCCGCTCCCTCTTCGTGAAAACGAAAAAGCCCCCTTGTAAGAATTGTCGTTAAAGCTTGTCTCTCCCATCGTCGGTCTTATGGCAAGCTTTCTACCTGAGCTGTCATATAGAAAGAGAAGCTCGGTCGAGTTAGGCTTTGCGATAAGCACGGAACCCTCGCTTCCCGTATATGCTGTTCCCCCGATTCCTTTCGCCGCCGCAGTGGCTGCCTCATCCCTGCTGTCATAAGCCCCCGTAAGCACCGCAAAACCGTAGTTTATATAACCGACAAAGCCGTTTACTCCGGCAGCTGCAGAGGCTGCCTCCTCAAAGCTTGTATAGCTGTTGTTCAGCAGTATATGCCAAGGTCCTGAGCTTTCACCGTTTGCCGTAAAGCCAACATCTCCTCTGAGAGTGAATGTGTCTTTAGAAAGCAGTCCGAATTTATGAAAATTGCGGGAGAAGTCAAAATACCCCAGTTCATACCCCCCACCTGCATTGCACCCGACCGTGAGTTCAGAAACTGAAGAGCCACCGGAATAAATACCAACCTTAACCGTCCTCAGAGTGCAGGGAAGATCAAAGCACGGCATTTCGGGGACATCTTCCTTAGCCGAAGCAAAAAGTGATAAAGCGGGAAGCAGACAAAATACTGTCAGTGCGTAAGCTATGAGTTTTTTCAGCCTGCCATCCATAAATACCCACCTTGCATGTTATGTTTACTACATTATAATTTAAAAGCCTTATAAATTCAATGTATATTTTCATCTGAATTAATGCAAGCTTCTCCTGATTATATGATTATAATACTGCATAAGGCAGTAAAAAAAGACGGTTCAGCCGTCTTTTTTTATTCAGGATAATGGGCTCTTATCCCACCGATGAGCTTAGGTCTGGTATATGCCGCATTTAAATGCGCCTCGCCTATTTTTTTGGTTTCAAGCCTCAGAGGTACAGCGACATGCTTCAGGTGCATTCCGATAAGTGTATTTCCGATATCAAGTCCGGCAGACGCACGGACAAACTCCACAACAACGGGATCGGACATACTCTCATAAGCGGCGGTGGCAAAGGAACCGCCCGCCTTGGGCATGGGTCTAACGCATACCTCATCGTACATATGCCGTTCGGCAGCCTCACGCTCAAGCACAAGGGCTCTGTTTAGATGCTCACAGCATTGTGCGGCAAGATAAAGCCCGTTTTCCGTTATAACCGGCAGTATGGCATCTACTACTGCTCTACCCGTTTCCGGTGATGAACCCTTGCCTATTCTGCTGCCGAGAATTTCACTGGAGGAGCAGCCAACAACGATAATATCGCCTTTTTTCAGTTTACTGCCGTTTATTAGCTCAGTTATTGCGGCGGCAGCTTCTTTTTTAATTAATTCGTACATGTAATCATCTCCGTTTACATTTTACCACATCAGCTTCAATTTGACAACACGCCGCTTGTGTAGTATTATATATTTAAATCTACCGATTGTGAGGTAATACGACATGAAAAAAACTATTGCGCTTCTGCTTGCAGTCCTGATGTGCTGCTTCCTCTTTGTGGGGTGCGGCAGCTCTGACGAGGATGATGGCGGTAACGGTGCTCCTCCCGATGTTGACGACGGCGGCATCAAGAAGCCCGATATTATTGAGACAGTGATTACAGACCCCCTTACCGGGGAAACAATAAGCGAGGATATAAGCGGTAGTCGTCCCTACTGCGTAATGATTAACAACCATCCCGATGCACGTCCCTGCGCAGGGCTTTCCAAGGCGGGCATCGTGTACGAGGCTGTTGTTGAAGGCGGCATCACCAGACTCATGGCGGTGTTTAACGACATTGACGGTATCACCCTGGGCTCTATCAGAAGTTGCCGTCCCTACTATCTCAGCCTTGCTCAGTCCTACGATGCAATTTACGTTCACGCGGGCGGCAGCGAGGAGGGTTACTCCGACATCAAGACCCTCGGAATTAACAACATTGACGGCGTCAGAGGCTACAGAAACGGTGAGGCAAGCAGCTACTACCGTGACACAAACCGCAAGTACAGCGGTGTGAATATTGAGCACACCCTTTTTGCAAGCGGCGCAAAGCTCGCAGAGTTTGCCAAGGCAAATTACAATATGAATCACGCAGACGGTTTTGATACCACCTACGGACTCACCTTCAAGGCAGACGCCGCTTCTCAGTGCACCAAGGACGCTCAGAGCTTCAGAGTATACTTCAGCGGATGGTACTCCTCCGTCCTTAAGTACAGCTCTTCCAAGGACTGCTACAACCTGTTCATGAGCGACAAGGAATACATTGACGACGTGGAAACCGGAAGCACAGCAGACGATGTTTCCATTGACTTCAAGAATGTCATCATCCTTGACGTCTCCACCAAGACTATTGACAGCTACGGTCGTCAGGAGATGGAGGTTACCGGCTCCGGCAACGGCTTCTTCTGCTGCGGCGGAAAGTATGTTGAGATAAAATGGGAGCGCGCAGACCGCAGTGACACCTTCCACTACTATCTCACCGACGGTACTCCCCTCTCCCTTGGTGTCGGAAAAACCTATATCGCCATCGCTGACTTTGAAAGCTTTAAGGGCGTAGAGTGGAACGTCTGACATAACGTACCGAAACGGTGCAGTTAACAAACTGCACCGTTTTTTCTTGTATGCGATTATAAAACGTGCTAAGCTTATTTTAACTTCGTTTAATGTTCATTCCGTATAATGTACAGCAGTGTGGTGATAATTATGCGTATTTTACTTGCAGAGGATGAAAAATCTCTTGCGAAGGCACTTGTAAAGATTTTCGAAAAGAATAATTTTTCAGTAGACGCTGTGTATGACGGTGCAGAGGCTCTGAGCTATATTGAGAACGGCAATTATGATGTTGCTGTACTGGATATCATGATGCCAAAAATGGACGGAATAAGCGTTTTGCGTAAGCTTCGCTCAGAGGGCAATCAGCTTCCCGTGCTCATGCTTACGGCAAAATCTGAGGTGGAGGATAAAGTTCTCGGACTCGACAGCGGCGCAAATGATTATCTTGCGAAGCCCTTTGACACAAGGGAGCTCCTTGCCCGTATCAGAGCCGTAACCAGAACGAGGACGGAGTCTGACAGCAAACTCCGTATGGGAAACATCAGTCTTGATAGAGCAAGCTTTGAGCTATCATCTCCTTCCGGCAGCTTCCGCCTGGCCAATAAGGAGTATCAGATGATGGAGCTGTTTTTGTCTTATCCCCGTTGCCTTATTTCCGCAGAGAGGCTCTTTGAAAAAATCTGGGGCTACGAATCAGAGTCTGAGATAAATGTCGTATGGGTCTATATCTCCTATCTGCGTAAAAAGCTGTCGGCTTTAGGTGCAAGCGTAGAGATAAGAGCCTCCCGCAATGCGGGCTATTCTCTGGAGGAAGCCAATGGTAAGTAAGCTTAAACGCAAATTCATTATTCTTGCAACCGCGTCCACAATTCTGCTCATGACTCTGCTTGTGGGTATTATGAATGTCGTCAATTATTCATCCGTAGTCAGAGAGGCAGACGCTACTATTGATGTTATCTCTCAGCCCAACGCCCCATTCTTTGACGGTGGAAAGCAGATAGACAAGCCTGACAACCCGATTGACTCCTTCATCCCCACCGGAATGTCTCCGGAGGTGCCCTATGAGTCAAGATTCTTTACCGCAATGGTTTCAGATGACGGTGGGTTCATTGAAACTGATGTGGATAGAATAGTCTCCGTCAGTGTTGAGTCAGCAGCGGAATATACTCGGAAGGCGTTGGAAAAAAACTCTCAGCGTGGATTTATAGGTGACTTCCGTTATGCAAAAACCGATGACGGCAGGGTCACACGCATTGCATTTCTTGATTGCGGAAGAAAGCTTGACACTTTTCGCAGCTTCATGTGGGTCAGCATAGCCATGGGGCTGCTCGGCTGTGTAATTGTGTTTCTGTTGTTTATATTCGTCGCCGGTCGGATAGTGCGCCCAATTGCTGAGAGTTACGCAAAGCAGAAGCGATTTATCACCGATGCGGGTCATGAGATAAAAACTCCTCTTACGATAATAGGTGCAAATCTCGACCTGCTTGATGATGACGGAAACGAAAATCTCGGTGAGATACGCAGGCAGACGAAAAGACTTGCTTCCCTTACAAACGATCTTATCTATCTGGCAAAAATGGAAGAGACCGAAGGTAATCTGCAAAAGGTTGAGTTCCCGGTATCCGACCTTATTTTTGAGGCAGCGGCGTCCTTTAAGGCTGTCGCAGAAGCACAAAATAAGGAATATTCCTTGAGTATACAGCAGGGACTGTCCTTTAACGGTTCGCCGGGTGCTGTGAGACAGCTTGCCTCTATTCTTCTGGATAACGCCATGAAATATTCCCCCAACGGGGGAAGCATTTCAGTTTTTCTCGGTGTTCAGAAAAAATCACTTATTTTCTCCGTTTACAACACCACAGCGGATCCGGTTAACGAGGAAAAAATATCACGGCTTTTTGAGCGCTTCTACCGTGCAGACTCATCCCGTAGTTCCTCCACCGGGGGATACGGTATTGGCCTTTCCATTGCAAACGCAATTGCGGAGGCACATGGGGGGGAAATATGCGCACGGACCGAAAAGGGCTCGGATCTTATCATAACGGCAACATTCCCGATGTAATCATAAACAATCGGCAGGGTTTCCTGCCGATTATTTTTTTCTCTTCGAGTTTAAAGTTCATTTAAGAATACTGCTGTATAATTGTTTCATAAACCGCAGAAAGGAGAAGCAAATTGAAGTATCGCCACGAATGTAAGCAGGAAATCAATTACGCCGATATGCTGACGCTTAGAATGCGGCTTTCTGCAATAATGAACAGAGACGAGCATTCTTTAAAGGGCAGCTATTCGGTAAAAAGCCTTTATTTTGATACACCTGATGATAAAGCACTGCGTGAGAAGATAAATGGTGTCAATATCCGTGAAAAATTTCGGCTACGGTACTATGACGGTGACAGTTCTGTGATTTTTCTTGAAAAGAAAAGTAAAATCAACGGGCTCTGCCTAAAACAGCGATGTTCTGTATCCGCAGAAGAGGTCAGAAAACTAATCTACGGAGACATCAGCTGGATGCCGAAAAGCGGTAGGCCTCTCTGCATGGAGCTTTACTCGAAAATGCAGACGCAGCTGCTTGCGCCGAAAACCATAGTTGACTACACCAGAGAGGCCTTCACTTATCCGGCAGGCAATGTCCGTATAACTCTGGATTACAACATCCGCACAGGCTGCAGCCGTAGGGATTTTCTTGACCCTCAGGTTCTGACCGTACCCGCGGGAGATTCACCTATAATTCTTGAGATTAAGTGGGATGAATTTCTGCCGGACGTCATAAGAGACGCCGTCGCCATACCCGGAAGAAGAGTTTCCGCATTTTCAAAGTACGCACAATGCCGTATATACGGTTAATTTTTAAAAGGAGACAAAACCATGAACTTCAATGATATTTTCAAATCCGACTTTATTGACAATGTTACCGCGGTAAGCCTTACAGATATGCTACTGACCCTTGCTCTCGCATTCGGTATAGGGCTCTTCATATTTTTCGTTTATAAAAAGACCTATCAGGGAGTAATGTATTCATCATCTTTTGGCGTTACCCTTCTGGCGCTCACAATGATAACCTCTCAGGTTATACTTGCCGTCACCTCAAATATCGTGCTGTCTCTCGGAATGGTCGGCGCTCTTTCCATCGTACGATTCCGCGCAGCAATTAAGGAGCCGCTGGACATAGCCTTCCTCTTCTGGTCCATTGCCGTGGGTATCGTTCTTGCGGCAGGTATCATTCCCCTTGCAGTTATCGGCAGCGTGGTCATCGGGCTTGTGCTTCTGTTTTTTGTTAACCGCAAATCTCATAAAAACCCCTATATCATTGTGCTGTCCTGCATTGATCATGAGTCTGAGACTCAGGCAGTGAATTTTCTCAAGAGCAAGGTAGAACGCTGTGTAATTAAAAGCAAATCCGCTCAGCGCGGCCTTGTGGAGCTGAACATGGAAATACGTCTTAAAAACGACAATACCGACTTTATAAACGCTCTTGCAGATTTAAAGGGTGTATGCAGTGCAAATCTTGTCAGCTACAGCGGCGAATACATGGGTTGAGGAGGCTCGGTATGTCAACGAGCAGGCACTTTGATAAAATATGCGTTGCCGTCATAGCAGTGGTTCTTGTGCTGACCGCAGTGGTAATCGGCTTCGGCGTAGCTGGAAGTGACGCATCGGGTCACGATATGGGGTATGAATCAAGACTTTTCGATACGTCAGCCGTCCACACGATAGATATCGTCATGGAGGACTGGGACAGCTTCATCGAGACCTGTGAAAATGAGGAGTATTCCGCATGCACTGCGGTCATTGACGGTGAAAAATACTCAAACATCGGTATCCGTGCCAAGGGTAACACTTCCCTGTCCAGTGTCAAGGCTATGGGCAGCCAGAGGTACAGCTTCAAGCTGGAGTTTGACCAATATGAAGAAGGCAGAAGCTATTACGGTCTTGACAAGCTGTGCCTGAACAACCTCATTCAGGACAACACCATGATGAAGGATTATATCGTCTACACTCTGATGAATGAATTCGGTGCTGACGCTCCGTTGTGTTCCTTTTCCTTCATCACAGTAAATGGTGAGGACTGGGGGCTGTATCTTGCCGTGGAGGGTGTAGAGGATTCCTTCCTTGAAAGGAACTACGGCTCCGAATCGGGTGAGCTTTATAAGCCCGACAGCATGAGCTTCGGCGGCGGACGAGGCAACGGCAAGGATTTCAGCATGGATGACCTTGAATTCGGTGACGTCTTTACTGAAAACACACCACAGGGTGAGCAACAGACCTTACCTGAGCAGTTTACAGACAATATATCCCAGATAGGCGAAACTGCGCAGGATATGCAGGGTATTCTCAGTGGGAAAGAGCAAATGCCGCAAATGCCGGATGGTGATTTCAATCCCTCGCAGGGCGGTCTGATGCCGGGCGGTGACTTCAATCCATCACAGGGCGGTCTGATGCCGGACGGTGATTTCAATCCCTCACAGGACGGTCAGATGCCCCAGATTCCCGGAAATAATATTGAGGTTCCAAATATGGGTGGAGCGACCGAGATGCCAAGCGTGAGCGGCGGAATGAGCGGAATGGGAAGTGACGATGTTAAGCTTAAATACATTGACGACAATCCCGACAGCTATGCAAACATTTTCGACAACGCAAAAACCGATATAAGCTCCGCAGATAAAAAACGCCTAATTGCCTCTTTGAAAAAGCTCAGCGGGTACGAGGATATCGAAAATGTCGTAGACACAGATGAAGTCATGCGCTATTTCGTTGTTCACAATTTTGTATGTAACGGCGACAGCTACACCGGGAGCATGATACATAACTACTATCTACGCGAGTCGGACGGTGTTCTCAGCATGATTCCATGGGATTATAATCTTGCTTTCGGAACATTTCAGGGAAACCAGGCTTCCTCGGTTGTTAACTCTTCCATTGACAGTCCCGTTTCAGGCGGGAGCACAGACGACCGCCCCATGCTGGGCTGGATATTCTCAGATGAAGCATATACAGATCAGTACCATGAGTTGTTTTCCGATTTCATCGAATTGTATTTCTCAGACGGAGAGCTGGAAAAGCTTATTAATGACACAGCAGAGCTTATACGTCCTTATGTAGAAAAGGATCCAACAAAGTTCTGCACCTCCGATGAATTTGAAAAAGGTGCGGAAGCTCTTGCTTCCTTTGTTTCTCTACGCGCCGAGGCTGTGAGTCGCCAGCTTGAGGGAGATAGCAGTAAAGTGGATACAGGTTCCCTTAATATCAGCGACATGGGAACGATGAATTCCGGAGCAGGCGGCGGTTTCTCCTCTAACACTTCAGGAAATATGTCGTTTACTGGTCCCTGGGAAGACTCACAAGGTATGAAGCTTCCCGTAGATGGAAGCATTGATAATCAGTCTGCGGACGGCATTACCGGCGCCACCCCCGATACCGAAAGCAGCGGCATTCAGCTACCCGAAGAGTTTAAACAAAACGATACTCCTCCGGTTATGCCGGGAAGCAACGGAAATGAGTATAATAACTCAGGAGGTTTTAATCAGGATTCAGGTCAGTCGAACGAAAACAGTTCCTCTATACCTCAGAAGCCAAATAATGCAATTGAAAACAAGGAGTCTTACACATCTGTTTCTTCAGACAGTGCAATAATACTCACTGCAGTATCAGTGGCCATTCTGGTAGTTGGTCTTATAATAGTCATTAAGAAAAAATAGTTAAACCGGGAAGAATCTTCTTCCCGGTTTAACTATGAATTGATTATTCTTCCCAGTTGTGCCAGACGTTCTGAACATCGTCGTTGTCCTCGAACATATCCAACATCTTCTGCAGGTTCTTGATATCGTCTTCGTTTGTGAGGGTGATATATCCATTCTGGGGAAGCATTTCCACCTGAGCGGAAAGAAGCTTGTAGCCTGCGGCAGAGATTGCATCGGCAACGGGAGCAACGTCATCGGGCTTGGTGTAGACCACGAAGGTCTCTCCGTCGGGTTCGAAATCATCCGCGCCTGCGTCAAGAACCTCCATCATAACGGTATCCTCGTCAAGCTCCTCATCTTCATTATCAATTACGATGACACCTTTCTTATCAAAGGACCAAGATACGCAGTTTGCAGCACCCATATTTCCGCCGTACTTATCGAAATAATGACGCATTTCACCGGCAGTGCGGTTGCGGTTATCGGTCATTGTCTCAACTATAATGGCAACACCCTGAGGACCGTAGCCTTCATATATAATCTTCTCGTAGTTGTCGGTGTTGCCTGCACCGAGTGCCTTATCAATGGTGCGCTTGATGTTATCGTTGGGCATATTTGCCGCCTTCGCCTTGGTGATGACTGCAGCAAGGCGGGAGTTATTATTGGGATCGCCGCTGCCGCCTTCCTTTACTGCAACGATCATTTCACGTGCAATCTTGGTAAATGCCTGAGCACGCTTTGCATCAGCTGCGCCCTTAGTTTTCTGTATATTATGCCATTTGGAATGTCCGGACATCTTATTTATAGCTCCTTAAACAGTAATATAAAATTTAACGGCAATTATTTTATCATATTTGCGCCTTTTATACAAGGAAAAATTACTTTATTTTTCTGCACTCAAGGTAATACCGCTTATCGTGTGCATGGCCGATAGAGAAGCTTTTCTTAGGGAATGGACCGCTTTCTATTACAGACCTGAAAAGCTCAGACTTCTCGATTTTCGGCATAAGAATGCCTGCACAGCTCTTACGGGATGCAAAGCCAATGCATTCACCGTCACCGTGGATGTAGTCGATATATCCTCCGTGAACCTTGGTGTAGCTGACGCAGAAATCTTCGCACTTTCCTATAAGCTCACCCATTGTAAGCCCGGACATTCTTAGAGTCTTATTGCCCGATTCGGTTATGAGCGTTATCTCCCTGTTGCCGTCTTCATCCACAGGCAGAAACGCCTCCGCTTCCGCAAAAAAGCTCTCCGAATCCGTTTCGAATATTACCTTGTGGATGGGTTCAAAAACTATTGCTTCATCGTGGATATTAACCGTCTCGGCAAGCGCAAATCTTGCAGGATGCTTATCCTGCATTTCCGTAGGCAAGCTTTGCTTCACATTGTTCCAGTAATTTTTCGCTGCAGCGATACTGTGATTACCGTCACCCATGGCGAAAATAATGGGATTTACGGCAGTTCCGTATTTCTCCTTGAGAACGGAAGCATCGGAAAGACCTTCAAAGCTGTCGGCTACGGCGCCTATGTCCTTTGCCAGCCAGCCCCGTATATGACCTCCTCCCTGCATCAGCTCAAAATCGTAGACCTTATCACCTTTTTCAGCGCTTTTGATAAGAGCGTCACTGAGGTCTTCGATGAACAGCATTATATGGGGCATCTCCAGCAAAGCTCTCTCACGCACTCTGACACGTGGAGGCAGTCTGTCCTCCACTGTATGCTCGGTGGCACGAACCGGAGAATCGGAATCGTCTGTCCATTCGTAGGCTTCAAGGTCGACCATGCCGACTATGCCTTCTCTGACGGTACCGTCGGCAAGAGTTCGCTCCACGATTATATAGGAATTCTTATATTCATTGAATATGCCCTCGGAGAGATAGTCCGCCATTACCGCATAGATTTTTTCACTCTCTGCAGCAACATCCTTAAAGGGCAGCTCTGCCTCGGGAATTATCATGCGCAAAGCTGACGGTTCATCCCCTGCTATTTCGTTTGATTCCTTCCAGTAGCCCGGGTCTGAGGTATACTGATCGCAGGCGACGACGCTCCACTTTTCAATTGCCTTTACATTGGGAACAAGAATATCTGCGGGTCTGAATATGTTCATTCCTGTATATCTTTTACCTCCCACTTGCATGCACGCTCAGCAGCACGAAGCCATGTGCCGTGAAGTACGGCAGCCTCTTCTGCAGACATTTGGGGGGTAAATACCTTATCTGATACTCGCAGTGTAACTATCTCGGATACGTCCTTCCATACTCCCACGGCCAATCCCGCAAGAAAGGCCGCACCGAAGGCGGTAGTCTCAACCATGACAGGGCGGTCAATGGGCTTCTGCAGCACATCTGACTGGAACTGCATAAGGAAATTGTTGACAGAAGCTCCGCCGTCAACTCTCAGTACGGACAGACCGCTGTCAACGTCGTTATCCATGGCGTCCAGCAGATCCTTGACCTGATAAGCAATACCTTCAAGGGCGGCCCTGCCGATATGCGCCCTGGTACTGCCTCTTGTTAGCCCGACTATAGCACCTCTGGCGTACATATCCCATCTGGGAGCGCCAAGCCCTGTGAATGCGGATACGAGATAGACACCACCGTTGTCGGGAACGCTGGTAGCAAGGGCCTCCACCTCTGAGGCACTGTCGATAATCTTCAGCTCATCGCGAAGCCACTGGATAGAACTGCCAGCGTTGAACACGCTGCCCTCAAGGGCGTAGGTAAGCTCTCCGTTAACAGACCATGCAACGCTGGTAACAAGACCGCTGGTGCTTCTTACAGACTTTGAACCTGTGTTCATAAGAGTGAAGCAGCCTGTGCCGTAGGTGTTCTTAGCCTGTCCGGGATGGATACAGCCCTGACCGAAGAGAGCTGCCGGCTGATCTCCGGCGCTGCCGCATACAGGAGTTCCCTCCAGCATCTCAAGTCCGGGAAGGCCCTTTGCAATATGTCCATAGACCATTGATGACGGCACAGGAGTGGGCAGCATGGACATGGGAATTCCGAGACGCTCGCAGAGCTTCTCATCCCACTGCAGTTTGTCAATGTCGAATATCATGGTGCGGGAACAGTTGGAGTAGTCGGATACGTGAGCCGCTCCGCCGGTGAGATTCCAGATAATCCAACAGTCAACGGTTCCGAAAAGCAGCTCTCCCCTTTCGGCTCTTTCTCTTACGCCCGGGACATTGTCAAGTATCCATTTGATTTTGGTTCCTGAGAAGTAAGCATCAATAAGCAGACCGGTCTTCTCGGTCACATAATCACCGAGCCCCTCGGCAATAAGCTCATCGCATATTGATGCGGTACGCCTGCACTGCCACACGATAGCATTGTACACAGGCTCTCCTGTATTCTTATCCCATACTATGGTAGTTTCCCGCTGATTGGTTATACCTATGCCCGCAATATCAGTGGGAGAGAGTCCGCTCTTCTCAAATGCTGCGGCCAGAGAGCGCAACTGAGTGTCCAGAATGACTTTGGGGTCATGCTCTACCCAACCGGGCTTGGGATAAATCTGTGGGAAGGGGTACTGGGCAATAGTTACGGGGGTACCTTTTGAGTTAAAAACTATTGCTCTGGAACTGGTGGTTCCCTGATCGAGGGCAATAATATGATCGTTCATGTCTAATCCTCCGGTTTTATTATTGACTAAAATGGCAGAAAACGTTAATATGATACTATCTCATATATAATAACACAAACGGAGGATATTTTCCATGCCTACTTTCAGAGATTTTTATTATGATTCCAGCACAGGCAAAAACAAGCTCCATGCCCGTATCTGCAAGCCAGATGACTCGCCCAGAGGTATAGTACAGATAATCCACGGAATTGGCGAACACATAAACAGGTATGATGACTTTATGATGTTCCTTGCCTCTAACGGATTTATCGCCGTGGGCAATGACCATCTGGGACACGGCAAGAGCATTTCCGTCGACAGTGAGAAGGGCTTCTTTGCCGATTCCGACGGTTGGGAGTACGTGGTGAGCGACGAGGAAATACTCCGCCGTGCAATGAAGGAAAACTATCCCGGTGTTCCTCAGATAGTATTCGGTCACAGCATGGGCAGCTTTATTGCCCGCACTCACCTGATCAAAT
Source organism: Oscillospiraceae bacterium (assembly GCA_021442665.1). Lineage (GTDB taxonomy): Bacteria > Bacillota > Clostridia > Oscillospirales > Oscillospiraceae > F23-B02. The sequence continues at coordinate 22,908 of JABUSQ010000080.1, read as the reverse complement.
ACCCCGGTGCATTTGATGCTGCAGTAATCAGCGGTACCGGAAATCAGGGCAAGGCTTTAGTTTTCGGCGGACGCACCATGGGCAATCTCGTCGTAGGTCTCAAGGGTCCTCACCATTACAGCAGCTTCTTAAACGGTCTCGCCTTCGGCAGCTACAACAAGATTTACGATACACAAAAAACTGACTTCGACTGGCTCACCCGTGACGAGGAGGCTATTAAAAAATATATTGCAGACCCTCTCTGTGGATTTATCCCCAGCTGCAGTATGTTCCGTGATATGATGGACGGCGTGACCTTCATAACCAATGTTAAGAATCTCCAGACCATGAAAAAGGATGTTCCGGTGTTTTTCATATCGGGCTCCATGGATCCCGTGGGCGAATGCGGTAAGGGCGTCAAGAAAGCTTTTGAAAACTTTAAAAATGCCGGAATGGCAGACGTCAGCATGAAGCTTTACGAGGGCGGACGCCACGAAATGCTGAATGAACTGAACAAGTCTGAGGTATACGCCGATATCCTCGCCTGGCTTGAAAGTAAAATATAAGATTTCTCAGGTATCAAAAATGACGCAGTCTTTAGGCTGCGTCATTTTTCCGCAATGCACTCTTCCGTTGATGTTTTTTCATATTTATATAATATTTGACAAACGTCAAAAAGTACTGTACTTTTATTAATCGACTTTATAAAAGTTTTAATACATACTGGGGGCTCACTATGAAAAAGCTGCTAACAGATAACGGTGTAAATCTCGCCTATACAGACAGGGGCAAAGGCCGTGCCGTTGTGTTTATTGCAGGCTACAGTGCTCCCTCTGTGGGCTGGTGCGCTCAGGAAAAGGCTCTGCTCAAGGCGGGTTATCGTGTTATATGCTTTGACAGACGCAGTCACGGCAGATCGGATAATCCGTAATTCGGACAGAATATGCTCAGACAGGGTCAGGATATCAACTGCCTTATGGAGGATCTGGGCCTCGGGATGCCGTTCTTGTGGGACAGTCTCAGGGGGCATCCTCCGTTTTTTCCTATATAAAGCAGTACGGCACGGATAAACTGGCAGCCGTCTGTGACATAGATCAGACGCCTAAAATGCTCAACGACGATAGCTGGACTTATCTCATGTACGGCTCCGATATCATTCTCGGAGGCTATATGGCAGAGTATATAGCGCCTTATATTGATGATATCAAGGTTAAGCGCAGGCTGCGAAGTATTTTTGTGGACAGCTCCGACTGCATAAAAAGCGCCGAATGCATCAACGAACCCGTCGCCTTTGGCGCCGCTATTGACTTCATCATAAGCTTCATTAACAAGTTCTGATATTTCCTGCACATAAAGGGGCAGGCTCACAGACGCTGTGAAAAAAACTAACAGAGGTACAGACTGCAAAAAGCAGTGACTGTACCTCTGTTAATCTGTATAATTATAATTCAAGCTACCAAAAAATCTTCCTAAGATGGGATATGCAGATATAATACTGGGATTGGCTCTCTTTTTATTGTGAGCCAATCCTTTTCTGGGCTTTTATTTATAAACAGTCAATATTTCATCTGTCTGCGTCGGACGAAGTTCATCATGCCGTCCTGCATGTTGTCGAGCCTTGTGAGCATCTTTCCTGCACCGTAGGCTGCGCAGGAGGATGGATCGTCTACAAGCATGATGGGGATGTGGGTGCTCTCCTGAATCATTTCCGCAAGGCCGTAGAGCTGTGAACCTCCGCCGGACATAATAATGCCGTTTATGCCCAGATCTCCCGTAAGCTCAGGCGGCGTGTTCTCGATAACAGAATGCACGCCTTCAAGTATCCTCTGAACCGGTTCACGGAGAACGGGTATCAGTTCTTCCGCTGTGACGGTCACGGTTCTGGGAAGTCCGTTTAGCAGACATCTGCCTTTGACCTCTTCGCTGTCGGCATCGGGTCTGCGCTTGACTCCGCCGATGTTTATTTTCAGCTCCTCTGCGGTCTTAGCTCCGATGAGAAGCTGATGCTTATTTTTAATATAGCGTATGATTGCCTCGTCCAACGTTCCGCCTGCAGTCTTGATGGACTCGCACTCAACAACGCCCCCCATGGACACAACTGCTATCTCAGTTGTGCCTCCGCCCACGTCGATTACCATGTGCCCATCGGGCTTGGAGATGTCAACCCCCGCACCGATGGCGGTTGCGACTGCTGTTTCCAGAAGGTATACCTTTCTGGCGCCTGCCTCGATGGCGGCGTCTATTGTGGCTCTTTCCTCGACACCTGATATGCTGCTGGGAACGCAGAGAAGGATGCGGGGCTTGAACAGGCTGAAACCGGTAACTCGGGAAAGCAGTTCCTTCAGCATCATTGCCGCCATATCGTAGTCGGAGATAACGCCCGAGGATATGGGGTCGATAGCAACGATATTCGCAGGCGTGCGGCCCAGAGTTTTCTTTGCATCCTCGCCTATTTTAAGCAGACTACCGTTAAATTTGTCCACCGCCACGATAGTGGGCTCACGCATGGCAATGCCTCTTCCCTGCACAAATACCAGAGTAGAGGATGTACCCATATCAACAGCTATATCTCTTTCGTATATGACCATAATAATCTCCAATCCGTGCTATAGCACATGCAGTGTAAGTAACTCTTTAATCTTAACCTTATTTGCCGTTTCTCAATCTCTGCGGCGGGCAATAGCAGCACAGTAAACATACCGCGCACCTGCATTTTTAAGCGTTCTTGCGCATTCCGAAAGGGTCGCTCCCGTGGTAACAACATCGTCAACAAGCAGGATCGACTTTCCCTTTACGTCTGCGTTTTCGGAAATGGCGTAGACGCCCTTGACATTTTTCAGTCTGTCGTCACGGCTTTTTGTGCCCGATTGGGCGGGATTGTCAACAGTTTTCACCAGTGTCGGTGCGCAGGGAATATCCATTTTCCTTGAAATGTGCTCAGCAAGAAGCCTTGCCTGATTATAGCCTCGCTTACGCAGGCGTTTTCTGCTCAACGGTACCCATGATATCACATTTATGTCACCGCAATCAAGATTATTTTCCAGGCAATAGGCTATTATAAGACCGAATCTGTGAGCATACAGTGCCTTGCCCCAAAATTTGAACCTGAGTATTGCCAGTCTGACCTCGTCTTCATAATAGAGCGGTGCAATGCACTCCTTCACACCGGGGACAGTTTGGAACATACCGTCTCCCTTTGTATATGGCAGCTTTTCAGCGCACTTTGGGCAGATATCGTCACCGTCCATGACTTTATGGCAGAATATGCATTTCGGTGGAAAGAACAAATCCAGAATACTTTCAAGCAGCCTCATATCACTTTTCAACAAGCCTTATCCTCAAAGCACTGTAACGTCTTGACTGACGGTTGTTATCTATCATTTGATGGGCTATAGCATCGTCACCTACCATAACGAGAAGCTCTTTTGCCCGGGTCACAGCCGTATACAGCACTCCCCTTGTCAGCAGCATCTGGGTTCCTGCGTTGAGGGTGAGTATAACCGCTCTGTATTCACTGCCCTGAGACTTGTGTACTGTCATCGCCCATGCGTGTTCAAGCTCGTTGAGCATTTCGAAACCATAGGAAACCAATCGGTCGTCAAAATCTATCGTCATCAGCTCCGATGCGGAGTCTATATCCTTTATCACTCCGATGTCACCGTTGAAAATACCCATGCCAGATATTCCCGATCCGGTCTTCCATATAACATCGTAGTTGTTTTTTATCTGCATTACCCTGTCGCCCACACGAAATACAGTATCGCCGAAGATCTTTTCCTTTTTCTCCTCCGAGGGTGGATTAAGCACCGCCTGCAGGCAGCGATTTAGGTTGACAGTTCCAGTTTCACCTTTTCTCGTGGGTGAAAGAACCTGTATCTGATTTGAGGGTATCTTCATCTTCTCCGGCAGACGTTTTGAGCAAAGCTCCAGTACGGTATCCACCGTTGTTCCTCCCTGAATACGTTTCAAGCGGAAGAAATCACCGGTGTTCTCCTCAAAGCCCGGATGCTCTCCCCTGTTTATCATATGAGCGTTGCGGACTATTTTGCTCTCCACATTCTGACGGAATATCTCCGTAAGCCTTACTGTTGGCACAAGCTCACTGCGTATTATATCCGAAAAAACATTTCCGGGTCCCACCGATGGAAGCTGGTCGGCATCGCCCACAAGCACAAGGCGGCAATCGGATTTGAGAGCCTTCAGCAGAGCCTGCATGAGAGTGATGTCCACCATTGAGCACTCGTCAAGGATGAGTGCATCGCAGGCGAGCTTATCCTCCTCGTCCTTGGTGAAAATAAGGTTTTCACCGTTGTCGGACATTTTTGCGCCCAAAAGTCTGTGCACCGTGGATGCCTCCATACCCGTTAGCTCAGTCATACGCTTTGCGGCTCTGCCTGTCGGTGCGGCAAGAAATGTATCTATCTCAAGCTCGTCAAACATCTTCAGAATTGCCTTGACGATGGTGGTTTTACCCGTTCCTGGTCCTCCTGTCAGAACTATCATCTGATTATTCAGCGCAAGCTCTATGGCTCTCTTCTGCATGGGAGCATAGCTGATGCCGTTCTCCTTTTCGATATGTCCGACAAGCCTTCCCACATCGTATCTGCTGCTGAAGCTGTTTGCGCTCATCTGTTTTATGCGCCGAGCCGTATAGGTCTCAGCGTCAAAGAGCTCATTCAGATAGCAAGCCCGGAGCCCGGCGACTTCATCTACAACAAGTTCACCCTTATCGGACATACTCTCTATACATTCATAAACCGAGTCAAGCTCCACGCCGATTAGCTGTGCGGTTGCCGAGGCAAGCTTATCACCGGGGATAAAGCAGTGTCCGTTGCCTGAATTGTGCAGAAGTTCAAAGCTAACAGCTGCGGCTATTCTGTTGGGGCTGCTGCCGTCAACTCCCAGCTCAAGAGCTAAATTGTCTGAATCGGCAAAGCTTGCGCCTATATGGCTCGCCGACAGTATATATGGGTTTTCCTGAACCACGCCAAGAGCGGAATCTCCGTAAAACTTATACAGTCTCAGAGCGTACACGGGCTGTATCCTGTATGCACACAGAAACTCCATCAGCCTGCGCATACCCGCCTGACGCTTGAAGCTTTTGCTCATCTCCTTAGCCTTAGACGCCCCTATGCCCTTTATCTCAGCAAGCTTTTCGGGATGGAGCTCCAGTACGTTCAGCGAATCCTCGCCGAAGCGATCAACTATCAGCGCCGCCATGGCAGGGCCGATACCCCTCACCGTGCCCCCTGCGAGGTACTCGTAGATGCTCTCTGCGGAGGTTGGCAGAAGCCTTATGGAGTGCTCCGTCTTGAACTGTCTGCCGTGCTGGGCGTGGTTCATCCAGCTTCCTTCCACCGTGAGCATCTCTCCGGGTGCGGCATATGGGAAGCAGCCCACCACTGTGGACATCTCCCCGTTGTCCTGCTCAAGACGCAGTACCGCATATCCGTTTTCATCATTCCTGTAGATGACTGAGCTTATTATTCCGTTTAATTCAGTCAGCTCTTCCATTAGCTGTCTCCGTATTTACAAAATAGTATTTTTTCCGTATTCCAAAACGAGAGCATTTTCGCTTAGACTTCGGCTGAATGCTAAAGAACACGCTTCAAAAACTGACCCGTGAAGCTCTCAGCGCAGTCGGCGCATTCCTCTGGAGTACCGGCAAACACAAGGCTTCCACCGCCGTTACCGCCCTCGGGACCCAAATCTATTATATAGTCTGCACACTTTATCACATCAAGATTGTGCTCGATTATGACAACGGTATTCCCTGCATTTGCAAGACGGTCAATAATCTGAATAAGCTTGTGTACGTCCGCAACATGAAGACCTGTGGTGGGCTCATCCAGAACATAGACCGTATTTCCGGTACTGCGCTTGGACAACTCGGTTGCAAGCTTGACCCTCTGAGCTTCGCCACCTGACAAAGTCGTACTGGACTGCCCGAGCTTAATGTAACCGAGACCCACATCCAGCAGGGTATCCAGCTTACTGCGGAGTCTGGGGATATTTGCAAAAAACTCGCATGCCTCCTCCACGGTCATTTCCAGAATGTCGTTTATATTCTTGCCCTTGTAGCGAACCTCAAGAGTTTCTCGGTTATAGCGTTTGCCTCCGCATACGTCGCAGGGAACGTAGACATCGGGCAAAAAATGCATCTCAATGCGCTGAACACCGTCACCCTTGCAGGCTTCGCAGCGTCCTCCCTTTACGTTGAAGGAGAATCGGCCCGGATTATAGCCTCTGATGCCCGCGTCCTCGGTAGAGGCAAAAAGCTCGCGAATGTCGTTAAAAAGCGACGTGTATGTGGCGGGATTAGACCTTGGTGTGCGTCCGATGGGGCTTTGGTCTATGGCGATAACCTTATCCAGAGAATCGGCTCCGCTTATTCCGCCGCACTTTCCCGGCTTGAGCTTGGCTCTGTTTTTCTCTGCCGCAAGGCTTTTGTAGAGTACCTCATTGACAAGTGAAGATTTTCCGCTGCCCGATACTCCGGTTACGCAGGTAACGAGCCCTATGGGAAATGAAACGTCTATGCCCTTCAGATTATTCTCGGCCGCACCGTGCACCGCTACAAAGCCTCTCTGCGCTTTTCTTCTCTCTGCGGGAACCGGTATCTTCTTTTTACCGCTAAGATACTGCCCCGTAAGCGAGCCCTCGCAGGCGCAGATGTCCTTCACGTTGCCGGTACAGACAACCTCCCCGCCATGTATGCCTGCCTTTGGTCCGATGTCCACGATGAAATCAGCCGCACGAATGGTGTCCTCATCATGCTCCACAACAATAAGGGTATTGCCGAGGTCACGCAGAGACTTCAGAGTCTGCAGCAGTTTCTCGTTGTCACGCTGATGAAGACCTATACTGGGCTCGTCCAGAATGTACAGCACGCCCATCAGAGAAGCACCTATCTGAGTCGCAAGTCGAATTCTCTGGCTCTCCCCGCCCGAAAGACCGACAGCACTGCGGGAAAGGGTAAGATATTGAAGGCCCACATTCCTCAGGAAGCCCAGGCGGGATTTTATCTCCTTAACTATGCGCTCAGCAATTATAAGCTCCTTAGGGCTTAGCTTCAGTGTGTCAACAAACTCTATGGCCTCGGATATGGACATATCCCCAACCTCGGCAATGCTTTTTCCGCCTACAGTCACGGACAGCGCTTCCTTCCGCAGACGCCTTCCTTTACATTCGGGGCATAACACCTCGGACATGCATTCCTCAAGCTCAGCCCTCATGGTAGGACTCTGGGTTTCGTGGTATCTGCGCTCTATGTTCCTGCATATACCCTCAAAAGCCTTGGAGAAGGTTCCGGAGAAGGAACCCGCCGAATGCTCACGGTCGTAGTGCATTTTCAGGGTCTCCCCTTTAGTCCCGTAAAGAAGGGCGTTTATCGCCTCCTGTGAAATGTCTTTGACGGGAGTTGTCAGCTTAAAGCCGTATTTTTTCCCCAGTGCCTCGTAATACATTCTGGCTATGGCGTTTCCGTTTACAATATTCCAGCCCGAGGCTGTGACCGCCCCCTCACTGAGGCTTAGCTCATCGTCGGGTATTATCAAATTTGGGTCAACAAGAAGCTGAACTCCCAGCCCGTCGCACTTTGGACATGCTCCGTAGGGTGTGTTGAAGGAGAACATTCTGGGTGCGAGCTCCTCGATGGACACTCCGCAATCAGGGCAGGAATAGTTCTGTGAAAACAGTATTTCTCTTTTTTCGCTGACAATGTCGGCGATAACAAGACCCTCTGCCAGTAAGCATGCTGTCTCTACAGAGTCCGTAAGTCTGCGATAAATATCGGGCTTAATGACGATACGGTCAACGATTATCTCTATATTATGTTTCTTATTCTTGTCAAGCTTGATTTCCTCGGATAGCTCGTAAAGGCTTCCGTCAACCCTCGCCCTTACAAAGCCCGAACGTCTGGCGTCCTCGAAAACCTTGAGATATTCGCCTTTTCTGGCTCTTACTACCGGAGCAAGTATCTGAAGCCTTGTCCCCTCAGGCAGAAGCATGAGCTGATCGATTATCTGATCTATGGTCTGCTGGCGTATCTCCTTACCGCATTTAGGACAGTGGGGCACGCCCACACGAGCCCACAGCAGACGCATATAGTCATATATCTCCGTCACGGTTCCTACGGTGGAACGGGGATTTCGTGAGCTTGTCTTCTGGTCTATGGATATGGCGGGAGAAAGGCCTTGAATATTGTCAAGATCGGGCTTGTCCATCTGGCCGAGAAACTGTCTTGCGTATGATGACAGGCTCTCTACATATCTGCGCTGTCCCTCGGCGTATATGGTATCGAAGGCTAGGCTGGATTTTCCGCTGCCTGACAGTCCGGTCATGACGATAAGCTTGTCCCGGGGCAGCTCAATATCAATATTCTTCAGATTGTGGGTTCTTGCACCCTTGATGATTATGCTGTTATTCATTAGTCCTCTGTTAAATCTGCGTATGTTCCTCTTGTCAGCTTTATAAGTTCGTCGGGAGCAAGCTCAACCTGATAACCAATCTTTCCTGCACTGACCATAATTGTATCCTGCTGCATTGCCGAGGAGTTAAAGAAAGTCCTGTACTGCTTTTTCATGCCCACAGGGGAGCAGCCTCCTCTGATATAGCCGGTCAGAGAATTGATCTCACTGACGTGAATCATGGCAACTGATTTTTCTCCCGCAGCCTTTGCGGCCTTCTTAAGATCAAGCTCGTGAGTCACAGGTAAAACAAATACATATATATTCTTGCTTGCGCCGCGGGCAACAAGCGTTTTAAACACCTGCGCAGGGTCAAGTCCGCAGATGTCGGCCACGGTGAGACCGTCCACAGCCTCGTCTCCGTGGGGATATTCATGCGGTACATATTTTATCTTCTTCTGCTCAAGAAATCGCATGACATTTGTCTTCTGTTCTTTCATATGTTCACCCCATTATAACTAATTTATTATAGTCTTTTTACCGGAAGGTTTCAACAAAAAAAGCCCTCCGATTTACATCGAAAGGCATTATTTTAATCATATTCAGTTTTTCTGGAAACGTGAGAGCATGCTCTCTATGCTTCCGTCCAGCACCTGCATGAATTTGTCCACGGTAATCTCGGGAGGCAGCTCCATATTTAGGTCAAGCCACTGAGATATAAGACCCGTCATACCCTGAGCATAGAACTCGCAGATGAATTCAAGGTCAGACCACTCTATATTTCTTCCCTCAGCAACAATGACCGCAAAGCCGTGGATGCAGTAATGCATTCTGCGCTTGAAATAACGAAGCATATAGGATCGGTTCTGAGAATTGTAAATGTTCAGCACGAAGGTTTTATTATCGTATAGATAACGGAAAAACTTCATTACGTTGACACGCCACTCGTCATAGAATATCTCATCTGGAAGCACTCTGTTGGCGTCCTCCTCAAATACCCACTCCAGGAGATCGTACACATCATCGAAATGATAGTAGAAGGTCTGGCGATTGACACCGCACTCCTCAACAAGATCCTTGACAGTAATTTTATCTATAGGCTTAATATTCAGCATTTTTTTAAGAGCATTGCTGAGCGCTTCTTTGGTGGAACTGGCCATATTTTTCTCCTTTTCTCCTAAGTATATATTTAATATACCACATATTTCTGAAAAATGGTATAGACGTATTTAAATTTTCGTAAAAAAATGATATAATATTTTACAGAAAAGTATAGAAAAGGTAAAATCATGAAAAAAAACACAGGAAGATACGCACCTAGTCCCAGCGGAGTGATGCACGTTGGCAATATTTCCTCTTCGCTGCTTGCATGGCTTGACTGTAAATCTCTCGAAGGCAGCCTGATTTTCCGTATTGAGGATCTGGACCGTGACCGATGCAAAAGCGAATATGCGCGAAAAATTGCCGATGACCTGCAATGGTTGGGCATACCGTGGGATGAGGGCTGGAGCGAGGACAGACCCGAGTACGCTCAGAGCAGCAGAACAATGCTGTACGACGAAGCCTTCTGTTTTCTTCAACGCAAGAACCTTGTATACCCCTGCTACTGCAGCAGAAGCCGAAGGCTCTCTGCGGCTTCTGCGCCCCATCCCGGTGAGCAGACAAGCGACAACTCCTGTCGCTGCAGGTACCTGTCCCTCACAGAGCGTTCCGCGCTTGAAAATGCAGGCAAAAGACCTGCGTGGAAGCTGAAGGTTCCGGACAAAGTAATAAGCTTTAACGATCTACACTACGGAAAAATCTCAGAAAATCTCTCCGACGGCGGTGATTTTATTATCAGGCGCTCCGACGGTCTATATGCATATCAGCTTGCCGTGTCTGTGGATGATATGACAATGGGCATTACCCGTGTGGTGCGGGGGCGTGACCTTCTGAACTCAACACCGAAGCAGATATGGCTGATATCAGAGCTCGGAGGAACACCCCCTGAATATTGCCACGCGCCTCTGCTTGTCAGTGAGGACAGGCGGAAAATGTCCAAGAGATATGGGGACCTCAGCATGGAGGCTCTGAGAGAAAGGCTTGAGCCCGAGGAGATTGTGGGAAGGCTTGCCGGGATCTTGGGTATAACCGAAAGCAGCAGCCCAATTACTGCAGAGGAGCTTGTCGAGCGCTTTTCATGGGATAAGATTCCCGAAGACGACATAATATTTAAAGACAGCGAATGGCTATAATCATTCGCTGTCTTTTCCTTTAAAATAAATACTCACACTGTCGGCGTCACGCTGAATCTGATTCGATAGCTCCTCCACCGATGAAAACTTTTTTTCTGGCCGGATAAAGCTGTGCAGCTCAAGCCGAACATAATGGTCGTACAGATTGCCGCTGAAGTCTATAATATAGCTCTCCACGCTGACACGGTTTTCGTCACTGACCGTGGGTCTGACGCCGATATTGGTCACAGCGATATGCTCCGCCCCGTCATCAAGAAAAACCTTTGCCGCGTAAACTCCGAAGCGGGGCACAAGCACACCCTCAGGCAGCTTCATATTGATAGTCGGCGCACCCATTTTAGTGCCAAGATGAAAGCCGGAGCGAACGGTGTCCTCCAGTGTATGAGGATGTCCGAGATATTCGTTGGCCTTTTCAATCTCACCGTTTTCTATGAGTTCTCTAATCCTTGTAGAGCTTACAACAAGTCCGTCTCTGCGAACGGCTGGGATTATATCGCATCCTATACCGAGTTCTTCACAGTATTCCCTGAGACGAAGGGCGGTTCCCATTCCCTTATAGCCGAAGCAGAAATCGTGTCCAACGACAACCCACGCCACATCCAGTTCACGTATTATCTCATCCACAAAGACCTTCCAGTCCATGCGCATGACCTTGTAATTAAAGTGGATGAATGCCACGTTATCAATGCCGAATTCACGACTTATTATGCTTTCACGTTCCTTTGAACTGTTAATCAGCGGAACGTCCTTACCGAACACCAGAGTATCGGGATGCACATCAAAGGTTATTACAGAGGGAACTGCACCTATTTCAGCGGCCCGTTCTTTTGTTTTATTAAGCAATGCGGCATGTCCCACATGTATGCCGTCAAAAAAGCCTATGGCAACGGCTCTTTTCTTCTTATCCATTATTGACCTCAAAAAAGCTCTTTACTGTTTTAAGTATTCCATGACCGACCTCGCCCAACAAAAGAAATTCTCCGCTCTCACTGTAAACACGGTATTTCCCATCATCGGAGTTACTTTTTATCACATTTCCGTTCCGAAGTCTTGATTCATCATTTGCATTTACTGTAAGCTCCGGAAGCTCGGAGAAGAGTGTATCCACGGGAAGGACATATTTTTCGGGATTTTGCACTATTTCCTCGACGCTGTGAGCCTCGGTTACGGAAAAAGCTCCGGCCTTTATCCTTCTAAGTGAACTCATACAGCCACCGCATCCGAGTCTATCTCCGATGTCATTGCACAGCGTGCGGATGTATGTGCCCTTTGAGCAGCACACGTCAAGGATAAAATCAGCCTCTTCTCTGCCCACGAGCTCAAGTCTGGATATATTGACGCTTCTGGGCTTTCTCTCCACGCTCTCGCCTTTTCGGGCAAGCTCGTACAGTTTTTTTCCATTTACCTTTATGGCAGAATACATTGGCGGTATTTGCTGAATATCGCCTGTAAATTCACAAATTACGGATTTAAGATCATTTTCGGAAATACTTTGCAATGCAGGTAATGCAGCCCGTAATACATTCCCCGTTATGTCCTGAGTGTCGGTTGTAATACCCAGACGCAGACCGGCTATGTATTCCTTGCTGTGGGCCTCCGCAAATTCTACGGCACGGGTTGCTCTGCCCGCAAAGACCACCAGCAGACCGGTTGCCATTGGGTCGAGAGTTCCAGAATGGCCGACTCTTTTCTCACGTAGGGCACCTCGAAGCTTTGCAACAACGTCGTGACTCGTCCAGTCCATTGGCTTATCCACAAGGATGATACCATTCATTACAGCACCTCGCAGATTGCCGAAGTTATCATTTCCGCTGCCTCATCAGGTGATGTATGGATAGTACAGCCCGCCGCCATTTTATGTCCGCCTCCGCCGAATCTCATGCACACAGCCGAGCTGTCAAAGCTCGGATGAGAGCGCACGGACACCTTGCATTTTCCGTCCTCAAGCTCACGGACGAGAACGCTTACGATACCACCTTCGGCTTTGCCGGGAATACCTGCTAAATCATCGCAGTCGTTCTCCGTCGCCCCCGCCCTTTTCATCATCTCGTTTGTTACCACGGCAGCAACAAGTCTTCCGTCCTTGTAGAATCTCAGGTTTGCGCAAATCATTCCCTCAAGAACCATCCTCGCCCTGGAGGTCTGGCGGAAAAACTTATAGTTTATATCCCGTATCTCTGCGCCGTATTTTGCCAGCTCAGAGGCTGCGGCGAAGGTCTCGTGAGTGACGTTTGCGTAACGAAAACCGCCGCAATCGGTGCTCAGCGCCATGTAGAGAAGGCTTGCCTCCTCCGGCGTTACATTACCGCAGAGGCATTTAATGACCTCCAGCACGCTCTCTCCGCAGGAGGCTTTTTCCGCATGAAGCAGTAGCTCATCTGCGTAATGAGGATTGGTTGGGTGGTGATCTATGCTGAGATGTACTTTTCCATCAAATCCGTTGCAGAGCATATGTTCCTCGGCAACGTCCACGGAAATGGCATAGTCGTACTTGAAATTGTTTGAAACATACTCATTAATAAGCTCATGATACTTAGGAGTCGTGTCGGGGTTCGGAAGCATTGCCGCAAACTTTCCCGCCCTGCGCAGAGCCGAGCACAGTGCCGCTGCGCTTCCCAGAGTGTCGCCGTCGGGACGAACGTGGGTCACGATTATGAAATTGTCACGATCGTTAAGCCACCTTGCGCATTCACTGTAGTTCATTGCTCTTCCTCGTCGTATCTTATATCAAGCCCGCTGATCAGCTCGTTTATGTGTGCGCCGTATTCTATGCTGTGGTCCAGCTCAAACACAAGCTCCGGGGTGTTTCTCAGTTTCAGAGAATTTCCAAGCTCACGCCGGAGCCAGCCCGATGCAGATTTAAGCCCCTTTCTGAAATCCTTCTCGTTCTGCAGCCCCATGACGGAAAGCCATATCTTGCTGTATTTAAGGTCACCGGTCGTCTCTACACGGGTAACGCTTATCATACCCTGATTAACACGGGGATCCTTTATCTCACGCAGAAGCCTGCTCATAACAAGCTGAATATCGTCATTTATCCTTGCCAGTTTATTTGAAGGCATGGTATTTCCTCCTATGGTTTACAGGGCGGTCAACAATGACCGCCCTAAAAATCAAATCACTATCTGCTCCATTACGAAGCACTCGATAACGTCTCCGACCTTGATGTCATTGAATTTCTCCACCTGCATACCGCATTCGTAGCCTGTAGCGACCTCCTTGACGTCATCTTTGAAACGGCGGAGAGATGCAAGCTCACCCTCGTGTACAATGATATTGTCACGCAGAACGCGAACCTGACAGCCTCGCTGAATCTTGCCGTCCTGCACGTAGCAGCCTGTGACGGTGCCCACCTTGGATACCTTGTAGGTCTCTCTGACCTCAGCATGACCGATGATAGCTTCCTTGAATTTTGGTGCCAGCATGCCCTTCATGGCTGCCTCTATCTCGTTTATGCAGTCATAAATAACACGGTACATTCGCATATCCACATTGGAGCGGACCGCGCTGTCGCGGGCGGCATTGTCGGGACGCACATTGAAGCCCACGATTATGGCTCCGGAGGTAGCCGCAAGCATAACGTCGGATTCGCTTATGGCGCCAACAGCGCTGTGGATGACCTTTACACGAACCTCATCGTTGGTTATTTTCTCAAGGGATGCTTTTACAGCCTCTGCTGAGCCTTGGACGTCAGCCTTGACGATGATATTGAGGTTCTTCATTTCGCCCGCCTGAATCTGGCTGAAGAGATCCTCAAGGCTTACCTTCTTACTTGTGCCGAAGGAGGCATTCTTCTGCTGAGTTCTGCGCTCCTCTGCAAGCTCGCGGGCCATGCGCTCATCAGCTACGGCATCGAAGGTGTCGCCTGCGCTCGGAACCTCGGACATGCCGGATATCTCCACGGGCACGGAGGGGCCTGCCTCGGTGATACGCTGACCCTTGTCGTTTATCATTGTTCGTACACGTCCGACGGCTGTGCCTGCGATGATAATATCACCCTGCTTCAGAGTCCCGTTCTGTACAAGGACAGTCATGATGGGACCGCGTCCCTTATCCAGACGCGCCTCAATGACCGCACCCTTTGCCGCACGGTTTGGATTGGCCTTAAGCTCTTGTATCTCAGCGAGAATTACAAGATTTTCCAACAGATTATCTATACCCATACCGGTTTTTGCGGAAATGGGACATACTATGGTCTCCCCGCCCCATTCCTCGGGTACGATATCATACTCGGTTAACTGCTGCTTTATGCGCTCGGGGTTTGCGCCCACCGTGTCCATCTTATTGATGGCTACAACAAGCGGAATACCTGCTGCCTTGGCGTGATTTATACTCTCTATGGTCTGGGGCATGATTCCGTCATCAGCCGCAACTACGAGAATGGCGATATCGGTGACCATTGCGCCTCTTGCGCGCATGGAGGTAAACGCCTCATGACCCGGAGTATCAAGGAAGGTAATGGGGCTGCCGTTAATTTCGACTGTATATGCACCGATATGCTGAGTTATACCGCCCGCCTCGCCGGACGCAACATTAGCGTGTCGGATGTAGTCCAGAAGACTGGTCTTGCCGTGGTCAACATGACCCATGACCACAACAACAGGGGCGCGGCTTCTGAGTTCATCTTCAGAATCAGGGTGATCGTCGATAAGACGCTCTTCAATGGTGATAATGACTTCTTTCTCAACCTTGCAGCCCATCTCCATGGCAACAAGAGCCGCAGTGTCGTAGTCGATTACGTCGGATACGGATGCGAATACGCCAAGCTTTATGAGCTGCTTAATGACCTCTCCTGCATTCTTCTTCATTCGGGAGGCAAGCTCACCAACGTTAATCTCGTCGGGAATCTCAACCTTAAGCTGCTGCTTCTTTGCAATCTCAAGCTGCAGCTTCTGCAGCTTGTCCTTCTCCTCCTGACGTCTCTTTGCTGAGGCTGTCTGCTGATTCTGCCGCTGCTTATTTTTGTTGACAATCTTCTCCTTGCCGTGCTTCACATCACGGTCTCTTGTGTTATCTCCTGCGAGCTTATCAAAACGCTCGTCGTACTTCTCGATGTTTACCGCCGCACTGCCTCTGGTGTCGATGACACGCTTTTCCGCAACGGGCTTGGGAATATGGGGTTTGTTCTCCTTCTTGGGAGCAGTTGCGGGCGCAGCTGCCGGAGCGGGAGACTGTTTGCCTTCGCCCTTCTTATCAGGCTTTTCCTGTTTATCTGCAGGCTTGGGCTCAGCCTTGGGTGCGGTGTTAAAAACCTCAGCAAGACTTGCCACCTGATTATTCTGAGTAATATGCTCAAATATCAGGTCAAGTTCAAAGTTCTCAAGCACCTGCATATGATTCTTTGGCGTAGTTGCATAGTCGGTAAGAATCTGACTTATAACCTTGGATGTGGTATTGAAGTCCTTTGCTACCTCGTGAATTCTATATTTTATCAAGCTCATTGAATTTTCCTCCTCTTACCGTTTTTCCTGTTTAACTCGTGAGTCCTGCACTCCTGCTTAAGCCTTCTGTGCTTCTCATAAGCAGTCCCGACAAGCTCAGCAGTCCCGGAAAATTTTTCGTTATCCACCTCGCAAAGCTCCTGCATGAAGGCGTTTGCAAAGCCGATATCGCAGATTGCCGCCATGGAACATCCGGCCTTACCAACTCTATCGGAAATCTCCTCCTTGGTGAAGGGCACTGTTATAAGCGGAATATTTCTGCCGTAGACAAAGCCTTTTGCGCGGCTTCGTGCATTGTCGGAGGCGTCGCTTGCCAGCAGAACAAGTTTTGCGCTCTGCCCTCTCACTGCCGCTCCGGTATCGGTTTCACCTATCATGACGGCATTTGCTTTTCGCATAAGCCCCAGTAAATTCAGTGCCTTCCCGCTCATTCGCCCGCCTCCATCTGCTTTTCAAGCTCGTCAAAGACTTCCCGGGGAATACTGACGGCGAATGCTCTTTCCAGGGCCTTTGCCTTAATTGCTTTTTTGAGGCAATTAGGGTCAGGGCAGATATATGCACCTCTGCCCGGAGCCTTTCCCTTGAAGTCAAGCCTGACCTCTCCATCCGGCGACCTTACAGCACGGATAAGCTCACGCTTCGGCTTCATTTCACGGCAGCCCAGACACTGTCGCATCGGTATTTTCTTTTCCATGTCGGCTGCCTCCTTTCCGTTATGCTTCGGATTCGGGCTTGATGTCTATCTTAAATCCGGTAAGCTTCGCAGCAAGACGCGCATTCTGACCCTCCTTGCCGATGGCAAGGGAAAGCTGACTATCGGGAACGATAACTCTGCAGCTCTTTCCGTCCTCGAACATGGTCACGCTTACGACCTCGGAGGGGGCAAGAGCAGCGGCGATGTACTTTTCGGGAATATCGCTGTAGTTTATGATGTCTATCTTTTCTCCGCCGAGTTCATCAACTATCTCGGCGACACGGGCTCCCTTTGGTCCGACGCAGGAGCCGATAGGATCGACATTGGGATCATTTGACCACACTGCCATTTTGGTGCGGCTTCCTGCCTCACGCGCGATGGATTTTATCTCTACGGTACCTTCGAATATTTCCGGAACTTCCAACTCGAACAGACGCTTTACAAGACCGGGGTGAGTACGGCTTATGAGCACCTGAGGCCCCTTAGTGGAATTTCTGACCTCCACGACATAGACCTTGATACGGTCTCCCTCAGTCAGTACCTCAGTCTTGATGCGCTCATGCGGAGCGAGCATTGCCTCGGTAAATTCGCTGTTGGAGCTGATGCGGATGGAAACACTGCCGGTACGGGGCTCGATGCGGGAAACGACGCCGGTGAGTATCTCATGCTCTTTGGATGTAAACTCCTCGTAAATCAGACCGCGTTCTGCCTCACGAATTCCCTGAATAATGACCTGCTTCGCAGCATGAGCGGCATTATGACCGAATTTCTTAGTCTCCACGGGAACCATGATGGTGTCGCCGACCTTTGCACGCTTGGTTATCTTCTTTGCCGCTTCGATATCTATCTCAAGATTGGGGTCCTCCACGGAGTCAACTGCGGTCTTGTTGATAAACATCTCGATGCGTTTTTTGCTCTCGTCAAGAATTATTTCAATGTTGTCTGCGCAGTCGGGATTGTCCTTCCTGAACGCCGCCAACATCGCCTGACGGATTTTATCGTACATATATT
Organism: Oscillospiraceae bacterium; assembly: GCA_021442665.1. GTDB lineage: Bacteria > Bacillota > Clostridia > Oscillospirales > Oscillospiraceae > F23-B02. The sequence continues at coordinate 5,141 of JABUSQ010000080.1, read as the reverse complement.
CTCTGTTTATGCCCTTTTCCTTTTCAATATCCTCTATGGCGGAGAAAAAATCTGCATTCATGTTGTTTATACCTCTTTTTTTATATTGAAACGTGCAGTCTTACCTGCGCTATCTGGGACTTTTTAAGGAGTATTCCGGCTACCGTGACATCTCCCTCACAGTATGCCTCCAACTTGCCCACCAAAGCCTTTCTGCCCTGATAGGGCTGATATAGCTTCACCTCAACCTCACTGCCCATGAATCTCTCAAAATCCGATGGACGCTTCAGCTCTCTCTCCGCTCCGGCTGAGCCCACTTCAAACACATAGCTGTCGGGTATCGGATCCTCCTCGTCCAGTATGGGGTCAAGTCTTCTGCTTATACGCTCACAGTCGAGAATGTCAACGCCGCCTTCCTTGTCGATGAACACTCTGAGATACCATGTTCCCGCCTCTCTGACATATTCCACCGACCAGAGCTCGCAGCCCTCTTCCTTTACGATTGGTTCGGCAAGCAATTCAACTTTTTCGGTTATTTTGCTCATGGTTTCACTCCGTTTTAATAATTGTAAAATGCTCAACAAAAAGAGTGGGCTGTGACCCACTCTTAAAACTTGCTTACTTACAGTGCTTATAATATCACCATCTCCGGTGCATTGCAAGCATTTTTTGCGTTTGAGGCATAGTAAAAAACAAAAAAATCACCTGTAATGAGCGACAAACTCTTCAAGTATAAGTCCGTGCTCGGTTATGAACTGTGCAGCCTCAACACCCACGTATCTGTAATGCCACGGCTCATCCCAGCCCGTGTCGTCCTTTCGGTCGGAGGGATAGCGCTTAATAAAGCCAAATTCTGCGCAGTGCTCATCCATCCACGCATAGAACTCCTTATCCATCTTGCTGTAGTCCATATCCGCGGACTTCTTATCAAGTATATCAACACCCAGACCTGTCTGATGATCACTGGTTCCCGGGTAAGCAACAATGCTTCGGGCTATCTCCACTGCCTCTTCAAAGGAGTAGGTGCCGTCGGCTGAAAGCTGGTTTGCTTTGGCGGTGAAGGTATACTGCTGAGCGGAATATGAGCGGTAGCCGCAGTCAATGTAGGGAGTAAAACCGGCTTCTGTTGCGGCGTCTATCAGGCTGTTGAGACTGGACAGAGCAGAGGAGGAGAAATAAGCCCCGGTGTTGCGTACTTCCTTGTACTGCGGGACAAAACTCTGCGATGGATTTTCTCCGTTTATAAGCACATACTGCCAGTCGGTTATCTTCACATCGGGGTATTCATAGCTATCGGCCGGGTTTCCGTTAGAGCCGTAATCGTCAAGAGGTTTCTTGAGATTGTCGGTGCTTATAAAACCGTTCTCAGCTCCTCCTAAAATTATCTCGCTTCTGAGGTTGATTCTTGAATTTATAATGAGAAGAAGGGCGGCTAAAAGAATCGCTACAGAGAATATCCATACCGTCTTTCTGACTCTCATTTCATCACCTCATTTTCTTAAACTTTTTATATTTTACCATAATTTACGAGAATATACAAGTAAATTAATTATGACCTGTCTCACATCTATTGTAACACTACAGCATATTGCACCGAAAAATATACTTCTTCTTGCAAAATACCCGTTTGCGTTATATCATATAACACATTGAATAACATACGGAGGTACACTATGCACAGACCCGACGACGGTTACTATCATGATCACGGAGACGGCATTCTCCATTGCCATGAGGATAAGCCCAACGATAGTATTTCCGAGCATGAGGAGCATGAGCATCCTCATCACAATCATCCCCACCACCACGAGAATACCAAGGCAGTGCTGAACAGGCTGTCCCGGGCAATAGGTCATCTTGAGTCCGTAAAGCGTATGGTGGAGGACGGTCGTGACTGCACCGATGTTCTCATTCAGCTCGCGGCTGTACGCTCTGCTCTGGGCAGCACCGCCAGAGTGATACTCAAGGATCACCTTGAGCACTGTATAACGGACGCTGTGGAAACCGGAGATATCGAATACATCGAGGAACTCAACAAGGCCATCGACAAATATATAAACTGAAAAAATGCTCTCCTCACGGAGAGCATTTTTGCCGCTTTTACTTAGCGTTAAAAATCTTGAAAATGCTGTCGAAGGGGTCTTCCTCCGCAGGAGGAGCTGCCGGCTCGGGATTCTTCTCGACTGCCTTTTCCACGGCATTGGTGAACAGGCCGACAGAGGCTCTCTCACGGGCGGGCTCACTTTTCGCAGGCTTTGCCGCAGGAGCAGCACTCTGCTTTACATAGGTGGGACCCTCTTCAAAGCCGGTTGCTATAACGGTTACACGAATCTCATCCTCCATGGTCTCGTCAAAGGTTGCGCCGAAGATGATATTTGCATCGGGATGTGCTGCCTCATGAACAAGATTTGCGGCGGCCTCTACGTCCTCAAGACCCATATCCTCGGAGCCTGTGATATTGATAAGAACGCCGTGAGCGCCATTGATGGAGGTCTCCATAAGGGGACTTGCAACTGCCATACGGGCAGCCTCCTCAGCCTTGCCCTTGCCCTCAGCATGACCGACACCCATGTGGGCAAAGCCCGCGTTCTTCATGATACAGGTAACATCTGCAAAGTCGAGGTTAATAAGGCCGGTATTCTTAATAAGGTCGGAAATACTGGTAACGGCCTGGCGGAGAACATCGTCGGCTATTTCAAAAGCGTTTGCCAGCGTGACCTTCTGGTCTGTGGCATATTTAAGACGGTCGTTGGGGATTATAAGCAGGGAGTCAACCTTGCCGATAAGCTCCTTGATACCCGCATTTGCCTGATCCATGCGGCGCTTGCCCTCAAACTTAAAGGGCTTGGTCACTACGCCGACGGTAAGTATGCCCGCTTCACGGGCAATATCTGCCACGGTGGGAGCAGCTCCGGTGCCGGTACCGCCGCCCATGCCTGCGGTGATGAACACCATGTCAGCGTCTTCAATAGCCTTTGCAATGTTGGTGCGGTTTTCCTCGGCACTCTTCTTGCCAATGTCAGGGTCTGAGCCTGCGCCCTGACCGTGAGTCAGCTTCTCGCCTATCTGGATCTTCTGATTTGCATTGGAAACGGCAAGAGCCTGCTTGTCTGTATTTATTGCGATGAACTCAACACCCTGAGTTCCTGATTTGACCATTCTGTTAACGACATTGTTGCCTGCGCCGCCGATACCAACCACCTTCAGGGTTACAACGCTCTCGTTGCCTGCTTCGGCTATATAATCCATAATTGTTCCTCCAATATATTATTTATACCATAAGGGACCACCGCAGTCATAATTTGCGATTATACTATATTTTATACCGATTTTTCTCCTCGGTCAATACATTTTTGATTAATTATGTAAACAAACTTTTGAATTTAGTGTTAATTTGCGTTAAACTGCACCTTGTCGTCAAAAGAAAGATCCAAAGTTCCCGCATCATTTGCTCCCAATTCATCAACGGCGGCCACCAGCTTGCCGAATTTATATTCGGTGTTGTCCCTCTCTCCGAATCTGACAGTGAAGCGGAGATCATATTCGAGTACGGGATTAGACACATCGGTGATGTCTATCCCCGTAATTTTTGCAGCAAGGCCTCTTGCCTGTATCTGCTCCAGTATCTCCAACAGATATTCGGCCTTCTCCGCGTTTTCCCCCTCAGCTATAAGTTTTTCTCCCACAGACGCATCAGCCGTACTTATTCCCACTATCTCTGCCATATACTGAGCGTCATCCTTTGACACCGTGCCGAGATATTTGCCCATACCGCTGACAGACCACAGTTCATCCCCTAATCTGACATAGCCCACAGCGTTGCTCTCGTGGACTACTATGGTTATCCTGTTCGGCAGGCCTCTGGTTATCTGCACGGCGTCAACATAGGGAAGCTTCACCACTACCCTGCTTCCTGCTCCGATGCGGTTAATAAAAAACAGGTTGTCGCCCAGCTGAATACCTGAGGCGTCAAGTATCTGCTTATCGGTGTAAAGAGAGTTGCCCACCACATCTATTTTGCCTATCTCGAAGAACAGACTCATAACGAGTATGACGGACACCACGGCAAGAAAAAACGTCATGGGCTTGCGCAGCGACAGATTGATTTTAGGTCTGTCGCTGTCGCTTTTAGGTTTGTTGTAGTAATCGTTTGTGTTTTGCATAAGCTCTGCTCTCCATCAGAATATCTGCGCAAATAATACACAGCTTACGGTCAAGCTCCTCATATTCTTGCCGAATATAGCTAATATAGCTATTATAATTGCCCGGCTTCTGTCATCGGCGGACATAGCCTCAATGATAAATGGCACACCGCTGCCATCAAACGCACCTGTATTTACGTTGGAAGTCCGGAAAACAGGGCAGTAACAGTACGCTCGGAATTCACGTGATTCTGTGCTGTGAGTTAATTGAGGTAATCATATATTTTTACACAGTCCGATTATCTCCTCCGCTATGACTCTTGTGGCATTTTTCATTGCGAGTCTTTCCATTGCAGAGGACATATCCAAAAGCTCCTCCGGCGATCCAAGTATGCGCTTCACCTCTCTGTAAAGCTCCTCCGGCTCAAGCTCCTTTTCCCTGTAGAGCTTTGCGCCGCCTGCTTTTGCAACAACTGAGGCGTTTTTATATTGATGGTCGTTGGTTACATATGGAGAGGGAACGAATATAGTGGGCTTGTGCATATATGTAAGCTCAGATATGGTGGACGCTCCCGCGCGGCACAGCACAAGGTCTGCGGCTGCCATAACTCTGGGCATATCATAGATGTATTCTCTAACATCAATACCCTTTGACTCGTAATCCGGTGCGACCTCTCTCAGCACCGTCATCATAGGCTCGTAACCCTCGCTGCCGGCAGAATGGATAAGACGGAAGCCAGGCTCACTTTCCGCAAGCCTTATAAATGAACACATTTTTGCGTTCATATTTGCTGCTCCCAGAGAACCCCACACGGAAACCACAAGCGGTGTAGCCTCGGCTATTCCAAGCTCAGCCTTTGCCTTCTCCTTGGTGTATTCCCCGAATTCGCCCCGAACGGGAGTGCCGGTAACAACGCAGCGTTCGGGATGTCTATAATGTTCCTTGCTCTCCTTAAAGCCAAGCATGATTTTGTCGACGCAGTCCGCCAACATTCTTGTGGTAAGACCGGGGAAGGCGTT
>JABUSQ010000026.1 GCA_021442665.1 Oscillospiraceae bacterium | reverse complement strand
CTGGCCGGCCTGCAGGCTCTCGGTCTCCACCACCTCCACACCGGCAAGCTCGGTAAAGCCCACGGGAACCACCTGCTCAAAGGGCAGGTTGTTGTCGGTATCCTTCACTGCACTGCGGTAGGTCATCACAAGCGTGCCGCCCTTCGCCACGAAATCGCAGACCTTCTTATACAGCTCCGGCTTCACGATTATCATCTGAGGCAGGATTAGCACCTTGTAGGCGCTGAGGTCGGCGTCTGCGGGAACAACGTCCACAGGTACGTTTACATCATAGAAGGGCTTATACAACTTCTTCATCTCGTTCTGGCAGTCCAGCAGTATGCTCTGACGCTGGATGCGGAAGGCAGCCAGAGAGTCGTAGTCGTAGACGATGGCGACATCTGCCTTCATGGGAGTCTCCATTGCCTCGGAATACCCGGAGATGGTCTTGAAGAACTCCTGAACCTCGTAGAATTTTCTGCCCTTGCGGTTGTCGGCGTCCAGTACGCCGTAGCAGAACTGCTCGGCCCCCTTGGTACCGCCTCTGTAGCGGAAGTACATCATGGAATCGCAGCCGTGAGCCATACCCTGATACGACCACATCTGCGCCTGCCTGGGGCGGGGAAGGAAACCCGTGACGTCGTGACCCTGTGCGCCCATTATGGCCTCGGTTATCATGAAGTTCTGCCGTCTGAGGCCACGGATATAGTCCAGTCCGAAGGCTATTTCATGAGGCTCTATGGGAACCTTCTGGCCTCCCCATACGGGATAGTTGTTGTATGCAGCAAAGTCCAGCGGAGCTGCGCAGAGGGAGTAATCCACATGCTTGTCAAGTCCGCCGCCGGGGAAATCGTGCATGACTACCGCATTGGGGGCCACCTCTCTTATTAGTGCCGCCTGAAATGCGATGAAGTCCACAATGCTCTTACTGCGGAACCGTTCCCAGTCCATACGCAGGGCGGGATTGTGGGTGGTTATGGTTGCCTTGGGCAGAGGTATCTCGTCAAAACCGTTATACTCCTGCGACCAGAAGGTTGTGCCGTAGACCTCGTTGAGCTTATCTATGTCACCCTCAAACTTGTCGCTGAGGAAGCTCTGAAAGGCTCTGTGGCAGCGGGGGCACCAGCACAGGTCGCTGCCTTCGTGGCCTATCTCATTGTCAATCTGCCATGCGACAATCTGCTCCTCGTCCTTGTAGTGACCCACAAGAGCACGGATTATGCGCTCGGAATAGCCGTACATCTCCGGGCTGTTGAAGCAGTAGACATGCCGGCCGCCGAAGGCACGCTTTTGACCGTTTTCAAACTCGGACAATATGGTGGGATGCTTTTTCACCAGCCATGCGGGGATGGTGGCGGTGGGGGTTCCCATTATGACCTTGATGCCCTTTTTCTTTGCGGCGGCAACAACTCCGTCGAAGAAGGAGAAATCGTACTGACCCTCGGTCTTCTCCATGAGATGCCATGAAAATTCGCCGATGCGGATAACATTTCCGCCCATTTCGACGATGTTGTCAAGGTCGGCTTCCATGAGCTCGGGAGCCCACTGCTCGGGATAGTAATCAACACCTAAATACATTACCAGGCTCTCCTCTCATTGTTACTAATTACTGTGCGTTCTTTGCGGCTATGGTGCTCTTGACCTCGTCAAGGAAGCTGCCCCGAAGCTTGTAGCCCTTCACATAGATGAGGTAAGTGATGACGGCGAGGACTGCGGGAACCACCAGCATGATTATGCGCATGCCGTTGATCGCACCGGCGGTCTGCTCCTGCTCTGCAACGTAGCCGATGAGGGTCAGGCCGATACCGGAGATAAGACCGGAGACCGCGCCGGCAAGCTTGACGACGAAGGTCTGCATGGAGAAGATGATGGCTTCGTTTCTGGTGCCGAACTTATATTCGCCGTAGTCGACAACATCTGCCAGAGATACGGTGACGAGAACCAGCATGAAGCCCACACCGATATTTACGATAGCGGAGCAGACACCTACGGAAACCGCAGTGTAGCCGCCGCCCACGAAACCCAGACCGAAGAGCAGTCCGAAGCCGATGACCTGTGCTGCCATGGCGGCAAAGAACACCTTGGGACGGCCGATTTTCATGGCTATGGTTGGGAACAGAGCCAGCGTTGCCATCTGAGCTATGCCCGCCACACCGGTATACACGGAGAAAAGTGCGCCGTTCCAGCTTCCCGCAACGTACTTGAAGTAGTAGGTGGCGAAGCTGTTCTCAAGCTGGTAGCCCAGATTGAAGAGCACGGCGATTCCCAGCATTACGAGCACCTGATCGTTCTTGAAAAGTATGTCCAGCATGCGCTTAACGGTGGTCTTCTCTGCGGTGGGGGGAACATCACGGGCTTCCTTGCAGTTTAGGCAGGTGATGGTGGAGGCCACCACGAAGAGCACGGCGATTATCATTGCAAAGCGGGAGAAGCCGGTTGCACTGTCGCCCTTGCCCAGAAATGCGATGATGGAGAAGCCTGCGGAGCCTACGATAAGCCATGCGCAGGAGGCGAAGAAGCGGGGGATGGAGGATATCTGGTCACGCTCCTGAGGGTCCTCGGAGAGAGCGGGAACCATGGACCAGTAGGGGATATCCTCGATGGTGTAGGTCATGCCCCAGAGTATGTAGAGCACGGCAACGTAGATGGCGTAGGACTTGCCGGACAGATCAACGTTTAAGTACAGAAGCACAAGAACGATGGCGTTGAGCACCGTGCCTATCATTATCCAGGGGCGGAAGCGTCCGAATTTTGAGCGGGTGTTGTCAACGATAACACCCATGAGGGGGTCGTTGATGGCATCGAATATACGTGCCACCAGGAAGAGGGTACCTACGAATGCGGGGGCAACGAACCTGACGTCTGTGAGGTAGTACATCAGGAAGGTGGAAACTATGGCGTAGACGGCGTCCTTACCGAATGCGCCGAGACCAAAGCTGAGCTTGGCTTTCCATGACAATTTCTGCAATTGTTCCATACATATTCTCCTTTTCTGAATTTTTGCTATCTGTAATCCCCTGTCGGGGATTCAGTACGAAATTACCGGCAGTCTGCGACAAAGCGCAGAAATGCCTCCTGACCCGAAACGGTGCGCTTGAACACACCTGCGTGCTCAAGCACCTCGGCAAACACCCTGCCGACCTCATACTTCAGTATGCCGTCCGCATTGTCTGCGGTGAAGCTGTATTTCTCCCTGAGTGCCTCCGCCCAGTCGGCATGCTTTGAGAGTGTCTCATCGAAGCGGATATCTCTCCCCGCCACCAGAGCTTCTCCAAGCTCGGATAGCTCGGTCTTCAGTCTTGCGGGCAGTACCGCCAGACCCATCACCTCAATAAGTCCGATATTCTCCTTCTTTATGTGGTGCAGCTCCTGATGGGGATGGTATACGCCCAGAGGATGCTCCTCGGTGGTTATATTATTACGAAGGACCAGATCCAGCTCGTAATCCTCTCCCCGCCGTCTTGCGATGGGGGTAATGGTGTTGTGAGGCTCACCCTCCGTCTCCGCAAAGATGAAGGCGGCTTCGTCCGTGTAGCCCCGCCAGCGCAGAAGTATCTTATCTGCCAGCTCCGCAAGGCGTTCTGAATCGGCGCAGCGCAGACGAATGACCGACATGGGCCACTTTACGATGCCCGCCGATACATCCTCAAAGCCTGCAAAGGATATCTCCCGCTCCACGGGAGCCTTAGCCATGGCAAAATCGTAGCGTCCGCCCTGGAAATGGTCGTGGCTGAGAATCGATCCGCCCACGATGGGCAGGTCTGCGTTGGAGCCCACAAAATAATGGGGGAACTGCCTGACAAAATCCAACAGCTTGCGGAAGGCGGAACGGTCGATGACCATTGGGACGTGCTGCTTATTAAAGACTATGCAGTGCTCGTTATAGTAGACATAGGGGCTGTATTGGAAAAACCATTCCCTGCCGTCTATCGTGATGGGGATGATTCGGTGATTCTGCCTTGCGGGATGGTTTATGCGTCCTGCGTAGCCCTCGTTGGAGGGGCAGAGCTGACACTTAGGATAGTCTCCCTGAGGAGCCTTCTTTGCTGCGGCGATGGCCTTGGGATCCTTCTCGGGCTTGGAGAGATTCACCGTGATGTCCAGCTCGCCGTATTCGGTGGTAGCCGTCCACTTCATGTCCTTTTTCACACGGTAGGAGCGTATATAATCCGTGGCTATGCTGAATTTATAGTACCAGTCCGTGGCTTTCTCGGGGTTTTCCCCATACAGCTCACGAAATTTTGCAATGACCTGTGCAGGTCTCGGGGTAAGGCGGCCCATAAGCTCGGTATCAAACAGGTCACGGTGGCTTATATCGTCCTCCACTATCCCCCGCTCTGCGGCGTCGTCCAGCAGAGTCCCGAGCACTTCCTCAAGCTCTACCCCGCCGGGAAGCTCGCCGCACTCCTCAAAGCTGTCCAGCTTCAGTACGTCCAGCACGGTATTCACCGCCCATGTTTTCTCACAGGGCTCAATGAGTCCGCTGCGCAGAGCATATTCCGTAAGCTGTGCAATTGCAGTATTTCTGTCCATAGCGTCTCCTTATATAATGCGGTATCCTCCGACGGGACGGATACGGACAGCATGAACGCTGCCCTCGCCCAGGAGAGCCTCCATGCCCTCTATGAAGGAATTCAGCATGTCCAGCGGCACATATGCCTGTGCCGTTCCTCCAAAGCCTCCGCCGTGTACCCGGGCGGCACCTCTGCCTAGCAGCAGTCGCTCAGCCAGTGCCACCGTCAGCATCAGTGCCTGATCCTCCGTGTGACCTGTGGGAACGACATTCTGCAGGTACATGGCAGATGATTTTCCCGACTCCTTCACGAGCCGGAGAAATCCGTCAAAATCCCCGTTTTTTAGAGACTCCGCCTCTGAAACCGCAAGCTTGTCATCGGAGTAAAAATGCATCGCACGGAGCAGGGCTCTGTCCCCGGTCTCGGCTCTTACGGAGCTGAGCTCCGCAAGGAAATCCGCCTCGGGCACCTCCCGCAGAAAGCGCTTTCCGAAGTGGCGGCTCACGGCAGCCATCTCTCCCGCAATGGCGGCGTATTCGTCGGTGAGGTCTGCATGGCTGGCGTGGGAGTCCATGATGCACAGGGCGTAGCCCAGAGAATCCAGCTCAAGATCTATCTTCTCCACCACCGGTACGGCAGGGTCCTTCAGGTCAACCGCGGCAACTCCTCCCACGGAGCAGGCTATCTGATCCATGAGTCCGCAGGGCTTGCCGAAATACACATTCTCAGCCCTCTGACCTATCTTTGCAAGCTCCACGGGAGAAACCGTCGAGCCGAAATACAGCTCGTTGAATATGGTTCCCACAAGGATTTCAAACGCCGCCGAGGAGCTCAGCCCGCTGCCGCCGGGGACATCGGACACAAGGCAGGCGTCAAAGCCCGAGCGGCTCATGTCCACTCCCTTTTCGGCAAAGGCGGAGGCAACGCCTCTGACCAGTGCCTCGGAGGTCGCCTCCTCTCTCTTAACGGGAGTGAGGCTCTCGGTATCCACGGTTATCATGGGGTAGCCCTCGGACTTCATACGGATGACTCCGCTGCCGTTGGGCTTCACCGCCGCAAGTATGTCAAGATCAACAGCCGCCGCCAACACATGACCGCACTGGTGGTCGGTGTGATTTCCGCCCAGCTCCGAGCGTCCCGGTGCACTGAATATCGCCTCCGGCTCGCAGCCGAAAATATTTTCAAAGTCCGCTGAAAGGCGAAGGCACCTTTCACGGGCTCTTTCCGCATTTCTTTTGCCGTAGAGGTAAGAGAGTGCAGCATCGGTCTCCCCTGATTTTATTCGAGAGGCAAAAGTATATTTCATGTACACTTCCTCCGATTCTGATGTTTAAGGTATTCTATCAGAGAAAAATGTACATTTCAAGATGCTTGTATACCAAATTATGCCGAATTTAAGTCGCAAGCTTAAAATTTTTCATGTTTTTTCGTTTCCGGTGCAGTCAAATATGATAAATTCTGAGATTTAAGTCGTCAGGCGGGCGAAAAAAGCGGCAGCGCGCCATGCGTGCTGCCGTTTTAAGCTTTTAATGTATTTATCTGCTGTCAGTCTTCCGCTTTTTTCAGGCTCCATGCTGCGCCGAACACGCCCAGAAGAGCAACGGCAGCAACCGCAAACACCGCTTTGCTTTCGCCGGTGGCGGGAGCTTCATCCTCGGGCTTTACCTCGGGAGCGGGCTCCGGTGCTTCCGCCCCTGCGGCTACGGTGAAGCTTACGGTATAGTCCTTGCCCAGCGTCGTGCCGTTGTTGGCCTTGGCGTCTGCACCGATGACCAGAGTGTATGCACCCGCCTCAAGTCCGCTGAAGCTGACGACGAAGTCGCTCTTCACTGCGGGGTCGTAGCTGACGGCTGCCATCATATCCTCGCCCCCGGCGTTCTTTACTGCGATGAGCGTCTTGGTTGCCTCGCTGTTGTCTGCCATGCCGTTGGAGAAGGTGACGGTGATAACACCGTCGGCGGATGCCTCTGCGCCCTCAAGAGCTGCGCCGTCCAGAGTTACGGATACCACCTGAAGCTGCTTTGTACCACCGCCGGAGCCGCCGCCGGACCCATCGCCTGCCGCCAGAACGGGGCACGCCAGCAAAGCAATTGTCAGAACGAGAGCGAGCACTGCGGAAAGCGTCTTTTTCATGTCTGTTTCTCCTTTTCTTTTTTATTAATTATGTATGTTTTTTCTTGTTGCGAGATAAGCCGCAAGCAGCACCGCTGCGCATACGCCGTTGACTATCCACAGTGTGTTGTCTGCCGGAGCTTCGGGCGCGGGAGCGATAACAAGCTCTGCGTCCACTCCCTCTGCACTAGTAATCAGAAGGATGTCTTCTCCTTCCCCCGTCATTTCCTCGGCGTCCTCGGGAGTGTCTTCGCTGCTGACGGGTTCGTCCGGCTCGGCGACGGCGGCCTCTGCGGTTGTGAAGCTGATGGCTATGGGACTGCCGAGGCTCACTCCGCTCTTTGAGGTAAGAGCTCCGCTGATGTTCAGGGTGTAGGTCTCACCCTCCTTAAGTCCGCTTGTCTGCACGCCGATTATACGCTTGATGCCGGGGTCCACCTGATCGTCACCCATGACCACGCTCACGGGAACGGTGCCTCCCGCAGAATCCGTAAGGCTGATGCATGCCGCATTGTTGTCCTTTACGGTGAAATTCACCACATTTTTGGAGAAGGTCAGGGTTATATATACGTCCGTTGAAATACCTGTGCTTCCGTCTGCGACGGAGCTGCCCGCCAGCATAAGGGGCTCTCCGCTTCCGCCTCCGGAGCCGTCTCCGTCACCGTCGGCAAGGGCTGCCGTGCCCAAGGATAATATCAGAACAATCACTGCTGAAAGTGTCGCAAGCTTTTTCATATCATTTTCTCCCTGTTCATACACTCGAAGCTGTCCCGGGTCCATCTTCTGTATCTGCAATTATAACAGCTTACATCCTCGAATGCAAAGCATTCCTCTTCATAATCCCGAGAAAAATTTTCGCATTTTTCCGCCTCCTCCGCAGCAGTGCCGGTGGCCTCTCTTCCGCTGGTGAAGAGCATGCCCCGCTTTCCCTTTTCCCAGACGCTCATTTTTTATTCCCTCTGTGCGGTCTGGGTATCCAAAAGCCATCGCCCCGCAGAACTGTCAGCGTGACCTTATTGTCTCTGAACACCGCCTTGGTGGGCTCGGAAAAATGCAGCACGGCGTCCCCGCTGAGAAGCTCTCCGTCCTCGGTGACTATCTGCTCCACACTGTAGACAGAGCAGAAATCCGCCGCCGTCAGCACCTCGTCCTCTTTCCTCGGGCGAATCTTTCCCTTGACTCTGCCGTCCTCGCCGGTAAGGCGAAGCCCTACTCCCGCAAGAGCTCCTATAACACCGTCACCGGTGCCGCCGTGCTCGGACAGACAGAGGCTCCCGGGAAACAGTGCCGCTGTCTCGTATGCCTCGGATTTTTTCAGCACCTCCGTCTGGGCTCTGCGGCCGAACTCACGGAGCTTCTCTATGTCTGCTGCGGTATCGAGCCTCAGCACGCAGATACCCGGGTCGCTGCCCTCCGCCGAATGCTTTGCAAGATACTCCCGGGCGGCGGACACGGCTTCCTCAAATCTCTCCGTCTCCGCCTCACAGCACATGGAGCTGTTGTGGGAGGTGTATTCTATATCCTCATGTATCAGGAGCTGATGCCGGGTGACAAAGCCACCCTTCGCAAGTCCCCTGTTCTCCAGCTCGGCGCAGAGGTCCTCCAGAAGCTGACCCGTGCCGATGCTGTCAAGATTATCGGTATCGTCAATGCAAATCAGTATTTTCATATTTCACTCCACGGACGAATTGGTCTTTTCCGCACGCATATCCTCGGCGCTTATTATCGCCTGCACAGTTTCGTCATCAAGCTCATAGCCGTAGAAATCCCTGTAATAATCCTTCAGCACCTGCGGGTAATCCACGGGATAAAGCTCGGGACAGAGAAGATTTGCAAGCCAAATCAGGGCAAGCGGCGTCTCCGTGCTGGTTGGATGCCCCATGCGGCTGATGCCCACGGGCATCTGATACACTCTGCCGCTGAGGACGCACTCCAATCCCGCCCATTTGCCGTCGGACATTATATATTCGTCCACGCCGGGTTCGTTGCATATCATCATCTGCGGCGCCCATGAATACACCTGCTCCAGAGACACATACGCCTTGTCATTCTCCATGCTGAGCTCCCCGTCAAGAGAGACGTTGGTGACCCCGGTCATGGCTATCCATTCTGCGCAGATGCTTCCTCTGTAATCGGTACGGGTTGCCTCGTTCACGGCGTGATACAGCCGCACAGATGCAGTGTCCGCACCCTCAAGCTTTTCCTGAACATCGGCATACACTCCCCTGCACCAGTCAACGTAGCTCTGTGCCTTGTCCTCGGCGCCGAGAGCCCGTCCGATGACCATCATGGCCTCCATCTGACCTGCAAGGTCGGTGAAGCCCACCACCACATAGGGTATGCCAAGTGCGTCCAGCTTCGCCCGCTCGTCATCGGTCTCATAGGTCCCGTCGTTGACGAAGATCAGGTCGGTTTTCTTCTCCAGCACCGTCTCGGCGTTGACACTGCCGCTGTTTTTCACCACCACGGTGTCGGCAATGGCAGGGCATATATTTGTAAGCAGCCTGCTCCGCACCATGTTATTGCAGGAGGTCGTAAGTCGGTCTCCGAAGCCGAACATCACTATCATAGCTCCCGAAAACGGGCATATGCAGCAGATAGAGCGGGGATCCTTCGGCACCTCCACCGTTCTGCCTGCGCAGTCTGTTATGCTCACCGTTTCGCCGCTCCCGTCGGGAGCCTCCGGTGCGCAGCCGCACAGCAGGGTCAGCACCATGCAGAGTATGATAAGCAGCGCCGTTAGTTTTCTTTTCATAATATCACCTCACAGAGAGTTTTGCAGCAGTACGGTTTTTTCGCCGTCGCTCTCAAGAATACGGGCACGGACTCCGTAGACCTCCTCCAGAAGCTCGGCTGTGATTATGTCGTCGGGCTCTCCCCGAGCCGCAACGGCACCTTTTTTGAGAAATATCGCCCCGGTGGGTACTCCCCGGGAAGCAAAATAGAAGGCATGCACGGGTGAGTGGGTTGATATGAGCACCGCCTTGCCGTCCTCAATGGCAAGAGAGCGGACGGTCTCCAGAAATCTTAGCTCATTGCGGTAGTCAAGATGCGCCGTCGGCTCGTCCATGAGCATCAGCGGAGAGCCCTGACACAGCGCCCTCGCCAACAGAACAAGGCGAAGCTCGCCGCCGGATATTCCCCCGTAGCTTTTGTCCGCAAGCTCCGAGATGCCCACACGTTTCATGGCGTCCTCGGCAAACACCCCATCGGATTCGGGAGGCTCACCGAAGGCGGAGACGTAGGCGGTGCGTCCCATCATCACCGCCTCACGGACGGTGTAGGGGAAGGTGACGCTGTGGTTCTGGGGAACATAGGACGCCTGTCTTGCCAGCTCCTGCCGGGAATAGCTGCGCAGCTCTCTGCCGGAGAGCAGAATGCTGCCCGAGGCGGGCTTATGTATGCCCATGATGCTGTCTATGAGGGTGCTTTTGCCGCTGCCGTTGGGTCCCATGACACAGAGTATCTCACCGGCGCTGAGACCGAGGCTCACATTCTTCAGCGCCTCACTTTTTCCGTAGGAAAAGCTAAGCTCTCTCACCTCAAGTATCATGTCCAGCCGCCTCCCTTCGTCTTCTTCAGCAGATACACGAAGAAGGGCGTGCCCACAAGCGCACAGAGAATGCCGATGGGCAGCTCCGCGGTGCTCAGATTGCGAGAGAGTATGTCCATCACCGTGAGGAAGCAGGCCCCCAGAGACATGCTTACGGGAATTAGCTTCACATTATTGTTGCCCACTATCATCCTGCCGATGTGCGGTACCACAAGGCCCACCCAGCCGATAGTTCCGCTTATGCACACTGCCGAGGCGGTAGCCAGCGTCGCTCCGCCCACAATCAGGAATTTATACCGCTTCACGTCCACACCCAGAGCTGCGGCCTCCCTGTCGCCCATGGACAGCACGTTTATCCGCCAGCGGGACAGATATATCAGCAGCATCCCAAGTGTCATGGGGATAAAGGAATAAAAATGCACATAGTTTACGGAGGCAAAGCTTCCCATAAACCAGAAGGTTATACTCGGAAGCTGACTGTAGGGGTCAGCCATGAATTTCATGACGGATATGAGTGCGCTGAAAAAGCTCGATACTATGACACCGCCCAGAATGAGGGTGACCGAGGTAGTCACCCGGCTCACTCTCCCGGCAAACCAGCTCATCGCCACTGCCAGCACCGCAAAGGCGAAGGAGAGAATATAGGTGAAAGTTCCTCCGCCGAGAAATATTATGGCGACGCAGGCACCGAAGCCTGCGCCGTTGGAAACACCCAGCAGCCCGGAATTCACAAGAGGGTTTCGGAACACTCCCTGAAAGGCTGCACCCGACACCGCCAGAGCTGCTCCGCACATTGCGGCAGCCACCGAGCGGGGCAGGCGAAGATACCACACCACTCGGTAGTGCTCGATGTCCGCTGCCGCTGGCAACAGCAGAGTGTCGAATATCTCCCGCAGGCTCATGGAATACCTGCCCACCATCAGAGAGGCGAGGATGCAAAGCATGGGAAGCAATATTAAAATGACGGCATTTTTGATTTTTCTCATTGCTCCGTTTCCGTTTTCTGTGTATAATCTTCCCGGGAGGCGATATCATGCGTAAAAGAATCTCAATAGCTGTACTGTGCGTCTGTGCGGTGATATTCGCCGTCTGCGTTATTCTTATTGCAGGGTCATATATGCGTAAGGCTCCGTCGGCGGAGGAATTCAAAGCCGCACCGGAGGTCACGGCTCCGCCCGTGGAGGCAGGCTACGTCTCTCCCGTTGATTTTGAGGCGCTCAGGGCTGTAAATCCCGAGGTCGTCGGCTGGATATGCATAGACGGCACGGAGATCGACTACCCCATCCTCTGCTGTCCCGAGGACAACTCCAAGTACCTGAACACCGATTTCCGCGGCAGGGAGGATAAGGCGGGCAGCATCTATATCGAGAGCTTCAACAGCCCCGATTTTTCCGACTTCAACACCGTCATCTACGGTCATAACATGAGAGCCGGGACCATGTTCGCAGACCTTCACAGGTACGAGGACGGGGAGTTCTTTTTCGGGCATCAGACAGTGAGGATATACCTCCCCGACAGAGAGTTAATTTATAAGGTATTCGCCAGCCGCATCGTCAGCAACAGGCACATTCTCTCACTGTGCGACAATTCAGACCCCGATAGCTGCCGGCGATATCTTAATGCCGTGCTGTCTGCGGGTAATCTCGTGCAGGACAGGGATGTCCAAGTCACAGCAGACGACAGGATTCTTAGCCTTGCCACCTGCTGGGTCAATCCCGATTACCGCTATGCGGTATATGCGGTGCTGACCGATGTTGTCAGTTAGATTATACTACTATCTGATGATATTACAATAAATATTTAATAATCACATTTATCAATCACATTTATCACTTTTTCTGTGAATTCCTGCGATTATTCGCTTCGGATATTTGCTTTCTAAGCTTCATAAAAACCGCTCCTTTTGGCTTATTTTAACCAAAAGGAGCGGTTTAATTTATGACAGCTTTTCGATGGCGATGTTCATGCGGCGCAGGCTCTCTGCCTTGCCCAGTATCCGGCATATCTCCACGGCTCCGCCGGGAGTTACCGCCTTGCCCGCCACGGCAATGCGCACGGGCCACATGACCTTGGCGTTCTTGCAGCCCTCCTTCTCCGCCATATCCGTCATGACGGCAAGGATGCTATCATCGCACCAATCCTCCACGGACTCAAAGACCGGGAGCAGCTTCCTCAGCATATCAAGAGAGCCTGCCTCGTCGGTCTTGCTCTTCTTGTGCACGAACAGTGATGTGTCGTATTCGGGCAGAACGTCAAAGAAGTCCAGCTTTTCTGGGATGTCGTTAAGCACCTCCGTGCGCTGCTGAAGCAGTGCCGCCACGGCAGATGCGTCGATTTCCGGATTCTTCACAGCTTTTCTTATGAAGGGCTCCGCCAGCTCCGCAAATTTTTCGGGACTCATGGCACGGATATATTCAGCGTTAAAAAACTTTAACTTTTCAATATCGAAAATCGCGGGGGACTTGCTGAGACCCTTGAGCTCAAAGCACTCCGCCAACTCCTGCATGGAGTAGACCTCTCGCTCTCCTCCGGGGCTCCAGCCCAGCAGAGCGACATAATTCACCACAGCGTCGGTGATGTAGCCTCCGGCGATAAGGTCCTCGTAGGAGGGATCGCCGTGACGCTTGCTCATCTTGTTGTGCTGATCACGCATGACCGGCGAACAGTGGACATAGGCGGGGACATCCCAGCCGAAGCTCTCGTACAGCAGGTTGTATTTGGGGGAGGAGGAGAGATATTCGCTGCCTCTGACGACGTGGGTTATTCCCATGAGGTGGTCGTCCACCACGTTTGCGAAGTTGTAGGTGGGAAGCCCGTCCCTCTTTATGAGCACCTGATCGTCCAGCGTCTTGTTCTCCACGGTGATGTCGCCGAATATCTCGTCACGGAAGGTGGTGCTGCCCTCCTCGGGTATCCTCTGGCGAATGACATAGGGCTCGCCTGCGGCGGCTCTTGCATCGGACTCGGCCTTTGTCATGAAACGGCATGGGTCGGCGGTCTTTTCAAAGCCGGCAGGCTCCTCGTCTTCGTTTTTCTCACAGAAGCAACGATAGGCAAAGCCCTTTTCCACCAGCAGGTCTGCATATTCCGCATACAGCGGTCTTCTCTCGGTCTGGATATAGGGGCCTACGGGACCGCCCTCATCGGGACCCTCATCGTGGTCAAGTCCGCATTCCGCCAGAGTGCGGTAGATGACGTCCACGGCGCCCTCCACCAGTCTGCCCTGATCCGTGTCCTCTATTCGGAGAATGAATTTTCCTCCGGCGTGGCGGGCGATGAGCCAGGTGTACAGAGCGGTGCGCAGATTACCGACATGCATATATCCCGTAGGGCTGGGAGCAAAGCGTGTACGCACCTCTCCTCTTGGGATGCGTGCCTCCATCTCCTCGTACCATTTCAAGTCTTTCATGCTTTTTCCTCCGAAACCGTAAAATTCTGTTGCCTTATTAGTCTATTTTACATTTTAGTCATTGTCAAGTGGCTGTTAAAATGGTAGAATGCTGTTTTAGTAAAATTCTGCATGTAATTTTAACTTAAAACGGAGATATATTAAGTATGGATAACGAAATCAGAAAGAAAGTAATGCTCTCGGGTATTCAGCCCTCCGGCGACCTGCACCTGGGAAATTATCTGGGTGCGGTTAAAAACTGGGGCGAGCGAGCCGATGAGTTTGACTGCTACTACTTCATGGCAGACCTCCACACCCTCACGGTGCGTCAGAATCCCGCAGAGCTTCGCCGCCGCACTCTTGAGCAGCTTGCTCAGTACATTGCCTGCGGTCTCGAACCTGAGAAGAATACCCTCTTCGTTCAGAGCCATGTTCACGAGCATGCGGAGCTGGGCTGGATACTCAACTGCTACACCATGTTCGGTGAGCTTTCCCGCATGACCCAGTTCAAGGACAAGAGCGCAAAAAATGCCGACAACATAAACGGCGGTCTGTTCACCTATCCTTCCCTCATGGCGGCGGATATTCTGCTGTATCAGGCTGATTTCGTGCCAGTGGGCGAGGATCAGCGTCAGCACTGTGAGCTCACCCGTGACGTTGCCATCCGCTTCAACAATATCTACGGCGACGTGTTCAGGGTACCCGAGCCCTATATCCCCAAGGCAGGCGCAAGAGTCATGGGTCTGGGCAATCCCGTCTCCAAAATGAGCAAGTCCGACCCCAACGGCTGTGTGTTCCTCATGGAGAAGCCCGAGGATATCGCCCGCAAATTCAAGCGCGCCGTCACCGACTCCGACACCGAGCACTGCGTCCGCTATGACCGCGAGGCAAAGCCCGGCGTGGCAAATCTCATGAATATCTACTCTGCCGTCACCGGCAAGACCTTTGAGGAGATTGAAAAAGAATTCGACGGCTGCGGCTACGGCGTATTCAAGCCCGCCGTGGGCGACGCCGTTATCGAGACCCTGCGTCCCATCCGCGAGGAGGCAAGCCGTCTGCTGGCTGACAAGGCATATCTTCAGCAGGTGTACACCGACGGTGCCGAAAAGGCAAGCCATATCGCAAGAAAAACGCTTCGCAAGGTCTATAAAAAGGTTGGACTCGTGGAAAAGCCCTTCTGAAACATTCTCCCCCTTGCGGGATAATCAAGGAGAACGCTTATGCTCCTCAGCTCCGTAATCATTAAAAAAATCACCCTTGCCATCGTCACCGCCTTCATCGTTTCCTTTTGCATTACCCCCATTGTAAAGAGCTTTGCGAAGCAGGTGGGTGCGGTGGACATCCCCGACAACAAGCGCCACATCCATAAATCCCCCACTCCCCGCATGGGCGGTCTCGCCATCTTTCTCGGCTTCATCGTGGCTGTGCTACTGCTGGCAAAGGTCACATCCCAGATAAGAGGCATACTGTTGGGCTCCGTCCTCATTGTAGTGGTGGGAGCCATCGACGACGTGCTCAACCTCAACGCCTGGCTCAAATTCGGCGTGCAAATCCTCGCCGCCGTCATCGCTGTACTCTCCGGCGTACTTATCAACGTGGTATCGAATCCCCTGCTCATAACAAGTGAACAGGCATTAACCATCGGCGTGCTGTCCGTTCCGGTGACTGTCATATGGATAGTGGCGGTGACCAACTCCGTGAACCTCATCGACGGTCTGGACGGTCTTGCCTGCGGTGTCTCCACCATCGCCTGTATCTCCATGCTGGTGGTGTCAATGCTGGTGAGCGAGGCAAACGGCAACATCGCCGTTGTGCTTGCCGCTCTCTGCGGCGCCTGCCTCGGCTTTCTGCCCTATAATCTCAACCCGGCAAAGATATTCATGGGTGATACGGGAGCTCTGCTTCTGGGCTATGTGCTTGCCACGGTGAGCGTCATCGGAATGTTCAAGTTCTATGCGATAATCACCTTCATTCTTCCCGTTCTGGCTCTGGCGGTGCCTCTTATGGACACCATCTTTGCCTTCACCCGCCGTATGCTCAGAGGGCAGAGCCCCTTCCATGCCGACAGAGGGCATTTCCATCACAAGCTGCTGGACATCGGACTGAGTCAGAAGCAGGCGGTCGCCGTACTCTACGCCGTGTCTGCAATTCTCGGTCTGGCAAGCGTCCTGCTCACCACCTCGGGACTGCTCCGCACCGTAGTCGCCCTCATTGCCTTCGTCATCGCCGTGAGCATCTGGCTGTTTATTTTCCGCAATAACAAAAACATACATCTCCATCACGAGCATAACCTCACAGAGGAGGAAAATAATGAAGAAGCTTAAAGTCATGTCCGTTTTCGGCACCAGACCCGAGGCCATAAAAATGGCTCCGCTGGCGCTGGAGTTGGGCAGCCGTCCGGAGATTGAAAGCCTCATCTGCGTCACGGCACAGCACCGTCAGATGCTTGACTCCGTTATGGACTGCTTCGGTCTCACCGCAGACTACGATCTTAATATCATGGGCAGAAATCAGACCCTCACGGATGTGACCGTCCGGGCGCTTAAGGGTCTGGAGGATTGCTTCAAGACCGCTCAGCCCGATCTGGTTCTCGTCCACGGCGACACCAGCACTACATTTTCCGCATCACTTGCCGCATTCTATGCTAAAATCCCCGTGGGTCATGTGGAGGCGGGTCTGCGCACCTATGACCGCTACAGCCCCTATCCTGAGGAGATGAACCGCTGTCTGGTGGGACGCCTTGCCACTCTGCATTTTGCTCCCACGGCGAGGAATGCCGAAAACCTCCGTGCCGAGGCTGTGACGGGTGAGGTCTTCATCACCGGCAACACCGTTATCGACGCCATGAAGTACACCATCGGGGACGGGAGCTTCAATTCCGATGAGTTAAAAAACGTTAACTTTTCAAAAAAGGTCATCGCCATGACCTGCCACCGCAGGGAGAATTACGGTGAGCCGATGCAGAATATCTTCTCCGCCGTGAAGGATATAGCTCAACGCCATCCCGAGGCGGAATTCGTGTATCCCATCCATATGTCGCCCATCGTCCGGGACGCCGCCCACGGCATACTCGACGGGCAGGACAACGTGAGACTCATTGAGCCTCTGGACGCCATGGATATGCACCGTCTCATGAGCCGCAGCTATATGGTCATGACCGATAGCGGCGGGCTTCAGGAGGAGGCTCCCTCTCTCGGCAAGCCCGTACTGGTGCTGCGCCGGGAGACGGAACGTCCCGAAGCTGTGGAGGCGGGCACGGTAAGACTCAGCGGCGTGGTGAAGGAGGATATCGTGCGTGACGCCGAGCTCCTGCTGACGGATGCAGACGCCTACGATGCCATGGCAAAAGCCGTGAATCCCTACGGAGACGGCAATGCCTGCCGCCGCATCGCCGATGCTATATTGTATAACGCAGGGTTGAAAGAAGCTCGTCCCGATGAATTCCGCATATGATGGATAACGCAAAAAAGACCGCAGTGCGGTCTTTTTTGACTAAGCAAACACCCGGATGAAGCCGGGACGCTCGTATGTATTTTTGAGATTTTGCACAAAGCATAGCTCCCGAACCATTATATACAGCAATGCAATGGAGGTTTACAATGAAAATCGCAGTTTTTTCAGATAGTCACGGCGTTTCTGCGGGTATGATAAAGGCCGTGGAGAACTATGCGCCCGAGCAGATAATACATCTGGGCGACGGAAACCGTGATCTCCGTGCTCTTGAGCGTGCTTTTCCCCGCATCCCCGTCTGTGCCGTCAGCGGAAACTGCGACATTGACTGTACGGAGGCTGAGTACAGGGTCATCAGCCTCAACGGCGTAAGGTGCTTCGTGACCCACGGTCACCGTTACGGCGTGCGGTACGGAAATCTTTACACTCTGCTCTATGCCGCAGAGCTCAGCGACTGCCGTATAGTCATGTACGGACATACCCATCGGGCGGTTTTCGACAACGCGGAGGGCATGACAGTCATAAACCCCGGGTCTGTCGGCTCCGGCGCAGACAGGAGCTGGGCAAAGCTCGAAATAGGCAGCAAGGGCGAAATCTCCTGCGAGATATGCCCTGTCTGAATGTGCTTAATGAATTTTTTCTTTCAGAATTTAAATTTTTCTTTCTCTGTGCCCTTTATTTTTCCAGACGGATTTGTTATACTTTGATTGAAATTTAATACCAGCGCAAAAACTGCGCAATTACAGACAAAGAGAGGACACTTCCAATGATTTCTCACGGCAAGGATATTAAGGTTTTTACCGGCAACTCGAATCCCGAGCTTGCTAAGGACATCGGCGACCTTCTGTTCCGGAAGCTGGGCGACTGTGCGTGCACGCACTTTGCTGACGGCGAATGCTCAGTTTCCGTATACGACCCCGTCAGAGGCACCGACGTCTTCATCGTTCAGTCTACCTGCAAGCCCGTCAACGACAGTCTCATGGAGCTGCTCATCATGATAGACGCCATGCGCAGAGCCTCCGCAGGACGAATCACCGCCGTCATCCCTTACTTCGGATACGCCCGTCAGGACCGCAAGGCCAAGAGCCGTGATCCTATCTCCGCAAAGCTGGTGGCAAACCTTATCACCGCCGCCGGAGCAGACAGAGTTCTCACCATGGACCTGCACGCAGCTCAGATTCAGGGCTTCTTCGACATCCCCGTGGACAATCTCTACGGCGCACCTCTCTTTGCAAAGCATTACCTCAGCATCTACGGCAAGAACAACGACGACATAATGGTCGTTTCCCCCGACGTGGGCTCCACCGCCCGGGCCCGCAGCTTCTCCATGAAGCTGGGCTGCAACATGGCCATTGTTGACAAGCGCCGTGAAAAGGCAAACCAGTCCGAGGTAATGAACATCATCGGCAGCGTGGAAGGCAAGACCTGCATCCTGCTGGACGATATGGTTGACACCGCAGGCTCTCTCTGCGGAGCCGCCAAGGCCATAAAGGAGATAGGCGGCGCAAAGGAAGTATACGCCTGCGCCACCCACGGCGTGCTCTCCGGTCCCGCAATCGAGCGTATCGAGAACAGCTGCATCAAGGAGCTTCTGCTTCTGGACACTATCCCGTATCCCGCAGACAAGCCCAAGTGTGAAAAAATACACTACAAGTCCGTGGCAAACGTATTTGCCGAGGCTATTCGCCGTATCTACGAGGAAGAGCCCCTCTCCATTCTCTTTGAGTAATCTGATTCCGGGCAGGGCAGTTAACAGCTGCCCTGCAGCAGCAACGAGGTATTGACAAAGTAATCATGTTTGATAAACTCCGCAGCGGAGGCTGCGTATCATGGATAGTCGTCTTCCTTGGCAACCCCGGCTTGAGATTTAACGGAACACGGCACAATGCCGGCTTCATGGCCTGTGACGCCATGGAGAAGGAGTTCGGAATCTCCGTAAACCGGCTTCGCTTCAAGGCGCTCACCGCCACTGTCACCGTGGGCGGCGAAAAGGTCCTGCTCATGAAGCCTCAGACCTTCATGAATCTCTCCGGCGAGGCGGTCATTCAGGCCGCAAAATTCTACAGAGTCAGCCCCGAGCACATCATCGTCGTCTCCGACGAGGTGGCTCTGCCCATAGGTAAGCTGCGCATACGCAAAAGCGGCTCCGCCGGCGGTCACAACGGGCTGAAGAATATCATACTCCATCTGGGAACGGAGACCTTCCCCCGTATACGTATGGGTGTGGGCAGCGCGCCTCACCCCGACTATGACATGGCGGACTGGGTGATGAGCACCTTTAAGAATCAGGATGCCGCCGACATGGAGGAACTGGCTGAACGCGTTAGCAAGGCCGTGCAGTGCTATATAACCGAGGGTGCTGACAGGGCCATGAATATATATAACCGGAACTGACGGTGGAGGAAATTTCTGCCTCCGCCGTTTGCGCAATCTAATCTGCCGGCAAACGGCTGCTTGAAAGGATGATGAACACATGAAGAAAAGCTGCATAGCAATGCTCCTGGCAGGCGGTCAGGGTTCACGACTTTACGCCCTGACCCAAAACGTTGCAAAGCCCAATATGCCCTTCGGGGGAAAATACCGTATAATTGATTTTCCTCTGTCCAACTGCGCAAACTCCGGCATTGACACCGTGGGTGTTCTCACTCAGTACCGTCCCCTGCAGCTCAACAGCTACATCGCAGGAGGTCAGCCCTGGGATCTGGACTCCGCCGACGGCGGCGTGTTTATCCTGCCCCCCTATCAGACCCAAGGCGAGCAGGGAGCCTGGTTCTCCGGTACTGCCAATGCCATCTATCAGAACATGAGCTTCATCGAGATGTACGATCCGGACGACATCGTAGTTCTCTCCGGCGACCACATCTACAAGATGGACTATGCCAAAATGCTTCAGGTGCATCACGAGAAGGCTGCAGCCTGCACCATCGCAGTCCTACAGGTCTCCATGGAGGAGGCCACCCGCTTCGGCATCATGAATCTCGGCGAGGACGGCTATGTTGAGGAGTTTGAGGAAAAGCCCAGACACCCCAAATCCGACCTGGCGTCCATGGGTATCTACATCTTCAACTGGCCGAAGCTCCGCAGATACCTTATCGAGGACGAAAACGACCCCAACTCCAGCAAGGACTTCGGCAAGAACATAATCCCCAATATGCTTAGCGCCGGAGAAAAGCTCTGGCCCTACCGCTTCGAGGGTTACTGGCGTGACGTGGGCACCATCACCAGTCTCTGGGACGCCAACATGGACATGCTGTCCCCGGCTCTGATTAATCTCTTCGACCCCAACTGGCCCATCCGCTCCAGAAGCAATGCCCGTCCCCCTCACTACGCGGGCGAGGATGCGGAGATTGTCCACTCCATCGTGACAGAGGGCTGTGTCATCGAGGGTCATGTGGAAAACTCGGTGCTCTCCAATTCCGCTGTGGTGGGAAAGGGTGCGCAGGTGCTATACAGCGTGCTCATGCCCGGTGCGGTGGTTGAGGACGGCGCCGTTGTTGAATACGCCATCATAGGCGAACGCACACGTATCGGCAAGGGCGCTCATGTAGGTGCCGAGCCCGACGGTACCGAGAGCTGGGGCGTTGCAACCTGCGGTCCCGACATCGTCATAAGAGAAAACGCCGCGGTTCCCGCCGGGGCCATGGTATACAGGTCAGAGGAGGTATGAGCAAATGGTCAATGTTCACGGAATAATCTACGCCTACGGCGCAACCCCCAATCTCACCGAGCTGGTTCGCAACCGTACCGCCGCCTCCATCCCCTACTGCGGCAGATACAGACTCATCGACTTTGCGCTCTCCTCCCTCATGAACGCAGGCATTCACAATGTGGGCGTCATCATGCAGAGAGATTACCAGTCCCTGCTGGATCATCTGGGCAGCGGCAAGGATTGGGATATGGGCAGAAGAATGGGCGGTCTGAGAATGCTTCCCCCCTTCGGTTTGCCCGAATATCACAACGGCAACTACAGCGGTACAATGGAGGCATTGAACGGTGTAAGGACCTACATTGAAGACATAAAAGAAGACACCGTGGTCATGATGCAGGGCAACCTTGCCGGAAACATCGACCTTGAGGCCGCTCTCAGAAACCACAAGAAGAGCGAGGCAGAGCTTACAGCCATCTGCACCGACACCACTCCCGAATACCGTCACCACCGCTTCGTTCCCGACGCGGACGGCTTTGCCCGCAGGATGGTATTCAACCGCTATGAGGCGGGCGAGGGCATCGCCTCTCTGGAGGCATACATAGTATCCAAGGAGCTGCTGCTGAAGCTCATGGATTACTGCTACACCGAAAATAAACATCACTTCCATCGTGACGCCATCGCAAATTATCTTGAAGGCGGCGGTAGGGTGAATATCTACATGCATAACGGCTACGCCAAGCGTATCATGAGCACGGAAAGTTACTTCCGCAGCAGCATGGAAAGCCTACGCCCCGAGGTTCGTGCCGACCTCTTCCCCGTGGAGAGACCCGTGCGCACCAAGAGCCACGAGGATGTGAGCACCTATTACAGCGAGAGCGCCGTATCCAGAAACAGCCTCATTTCCGACGGCTGCATGGTTGAAGGAGAGGTAATAAACTCCGTTATCTTCTCCGGCGTGCGTATAGGCAAGGGCGCAAAGCTTAAAAACTGCATCCTCATGCGAGGCTGCGAGATAGGCGAGAACGTCTGTCTGACAAACTGCATCGTGGACAAATACGTCACCATCGGTGCGGATCAGACCCTTGCAGGCTCTCCCGCTTTGCCTCTTGTGGTGCCTAAATTCAGCAAAATCTGATTATCCCGAAAGGTATATTGTATGAGAAGTGAAATCTCCCGTGACGAAGTCCGCAGCGCAATAGAGGATAAGCTCTGCGCCCACTTCGGCATAACAAGCGAAAAAGCCACCGACGACCAGGTATTTCAGGCCGGCGCCATGGTCATTCGTGAGATAATGAGCCGACTGATGGCAGCGGAGGCTCCCCGTCACGACCGCCGTGAGGTGCACTATATGTCCATGGAATTCCTCATGGGCAGAAGCCTCATGAAAAACGCCTTCAACCTCGGCATTTCCGATGCTCTCACCGGAGCATTGGAGGACATGGGGCGCAACGCCTCAGACATCTTCGAGGCGGAGAACGACGCGGGTCTCGGCAACGGCGGTCTGGGCCGTCTCGCCGCCTGCTACATGGACAGCATGGCGTCTCTGGGTATTCCTGCAACAGGCTATTCCATCTGTTACGAGTTGGGCATCTTCCGTCAGAAATTTCAGGACGGCAGGCAGACAGAGCTTGCGGACGACTGGCGCAAAAGCTCCGAAAGCTGGCTTATCCCCCGCAACGAGGACGCCGTGGAAATCCGCTTCGGCGGTCAGATAACTCCCCGTTGGGACTATTTCGGACGCTACCACGCTGAGCACACGGGCTACACCACCGTCACCGCCGTACCCAGAGATATGCTCATTGCCGGCTTCGGCGGAAAGACCGTAAATACTCTGAGGCTCTGGGACGCCCGCAGCACCAGCGCCCTTGATATGTACCTCTTCTCCGAGGGCGAATATGTCAAAAGCATGGAGCAGCGCACCATGAGCGAGGTCATTACCAAGGTGCTTTACCCCGCCGACGACCACATTGAGGGTAAGACTCTGCGCCTCAAGCAGCAGTATTTCTTCGTTTCCGCCACGGTGCAGACCATCGTCAAAAAGCACATCGCCGAGTACGGAGATATTTCGAGCTTTGCCGAGCACCATGTTATTCAGATAAACGATACTCATCCCACCCTCGTCATCCCCGAGCTCATGCGCATATTCATGGACGAGCACGGTCTCGGCTGGGACGAGGCATGGAGCGTAGTCACCGGGGCAGTGGCATATACAAACCACACCGTCATGAGCGAGGCACTGGAAAAATGGCCTCAGGAGCTTGTTCAGCAGCTTCTCCCCAGAGTGTGGGAGATTCTCTGTGAGATAAACCGCCGCTGGTGCGATTATCTGGTGGACTGCTTCGGCAACACCGAAAAGGTCGGCCGCAACCTTATAATCAGGGGCGGTCAGGTCCACATGGCAAATCTATGTCTTGCCGCCTGTTACAAGGTCAACGGCGTCTCCGGTCTCCACGGCGAGATTCTGAAAAACGACCTGTTCCGGGACATCAATGAGCTGCGTCCCGAGCGCTTTACCTATGTTACGAACGGCATCGACCACCGCCGATGGCTGTCTCAGATAAACCCCCGTCTCCACTCTCTCACTGCAGAGCTGCTGGGCAGCGAGGACTTCCTCACCCGCCCCGAGGAGCTCATAAAACTGGCGGATTTCTCCGAGGAATCCGATGTTCAGAAGGTGGTTCTGGCGATAAAGCAGCTCAATAAAGAGGATTTTGCGGACTTCGCTATGAAAAACGACGGCTTCATGCTCAACACCGACGCCATCGTGGATGTTCAGGTGAAGCGTCTGCACGAGTATAAGCGTCAGCTTCTCTGCGCCATGCTCATAACCCGTCTGCAGATGTTTATCCACTGCTACCCCAATGCGGAGTTCAAGCCCCGCACCTTCGTCTTCGGCGCAAAGGCAGCCGCCGGCTACCGCACCGCCAAACGGATAATAGAGCTCATCTGCTCTCTGGCAAAGGACGTCAACAACGATCCTCTGTGCAAGGGTAAGCTGCAGGTATATTTCCTCGAAAACTACCGTGTGTCCGCCGCAGAGGCTCTCATGCCCGCCGCTCAGATCTCCCAGCAGATATCCACTGCAGGCAAGGAGGCCTCCGGTACCGGCAACATGAAGCTCATGCTCAACGGAGCCGTCACCATCGGCACGCTGGACGGCGCAAACGTTGAGATGTACGAGCGTCTTGGAGACAGAAACATGTTCCTCTTCGGTCTCCGTGCGGAGGAGGTCATAGCCCTCAAGCAAAACGGCTACGATCCTCTTGCCATGTCCCGCAGCGACCCGGAGCTCACGGAGGTGCTGAACCGCTTCTCCGCCGGCTTCTCTGACGGCAAGAGCTACTCCGACCTTGTCTCCGACCTGCTCTACAAGGGCGACCCTTATATGCTCATCGCCGACTACCGTGATTACGTTCTCACCCACGACAGGCTCTATTCCGTCATCTCTGACGACGCGGAGCTTGCCCGCCTCTCTCTGGTGAACACTGCTCAGAGCGGAATCTTCGCCGCCGACCGTGCCGTCAGGGAATACGCCGATAATATATGGAAAATAAAACCGTAATCGTTGTCGGAGCCGTGAACATGGACATCTGCGGACGTCCCTTCAAGGCTCCCGCCATGAAGGATTCAAATCCCGCTGCCGTCACCACAGTCCCCGGCGGTGTCGGAAGAAACATCGCTCACAACCTTCGTCTGCTGGATCTGAACGTGAAGCTCGTCACCGCCGTCGGTGATGACGACTTCGGCGCCGGCGTCATGAGAAGCTGCAAGGAGCTGGGCATTGATATGAGTCTCGCCCGGCGTGTGAAGGGTGGAAAGACCTCCACCTATATGTACATCACCGACGAAAAGGGCGAAATGCTCCTCGCCGCCTGCGATTCCGATATCGCTGCGTACATCAGCCCCGAGTACCTCACTCTGCTGAAGGATGAGCTCAACTCCGCCGACGCCGTAGTCGTGGAGGCCAATCTCTCCGAGGAGGCACTTAAATGGATAGGTGCAAACGTCACCGTCCCTCTGTATGCGGATACCGTGTCCCGTGCCAAGGCTCACAGACTGCTGCCTATCATAGACAGGCTAACCGCCCTCAAGCCCAATGAGATTGAGGCTCTGGGCATAACTGGAGAAAGATCCGCTCTGTTAGCCGCGGAGGCTCTGTTGAGAAAGGGCGTTAAACGGGTGTTCGTCACTCTGGGCAGCGAGGGCCTGCTTGCCGTCGAGGACGGCGAGATCGTAAAGCTGCCCTGCATGAAAACCAACGTCGTCAACACCACGGGCTGCGGCGACGCCGCCATCTCTGCCATTGTCTGGTCGGGCGTGCAGGGCCTGTCTCTGGCTGAAACAGCCGATGCCGCCACCAGAGCTGCCGCTCTTGTGAGCCAATGCGAAGAGACCGTCAACACCCGTCTCAGCCCCAAAATACTCATGTGAATTTAAAAGAGTCTGCTCCGCAGACTCTTTTAAGCCGTTCCCCGTTTTTCCGTACATACTCGCTTTTTAAGGCGAAAAAAGATTGAAATGTATGGTTTAATATGTTAAAATCTATTTAACAACTAAACAGGGAGTTCAATTTATGATATTTTTCTTTCCGGCTGTATTCGTGGTCTCTGCCCTTGTCCACCTGTACGCAAGCCTGAAGCAAAACAACTTGCTCCGTACCGTCACAAAGCCGTTTCTCCTGCCTTCTCTGCTGGGCTGGTACTGCACGGTCTGCCCCGAACCCCTGGGGCTCGTCATTGCCGCCCTCCTCGCAAGCTGGATTGGCGATGTTCTGCTCGTTCTCAAGAGTTCCAAATGCTTTGCTCTCGGAGGCTTCAGTTTCACGGTTTCCCACATCTGCTTCATCAGTGCCTATGTCAGTTTTGTGGATTTCTCTGTGATCCCACTCTGGGCGGTGGTGCTATGCGCCGTATTTTATTTTACCGTGTCTCTGCTGGTATTCAGGGGTCTTAAGGACAGTCTTTCCGGGATTCTCTTCTATTCCATGCTCGGATACCTGTTAGTAAACGGCGCGATGAACTGCTTTGCGCTGTATCAGCTGATAAGTCAGGCAAACACCGCAGCTTTAATCACCTTTATCGGCGCACTGCTGTTTTTCGTCTCGGACAGTATGCTGTTCTATGTCCGATTCAAGCAGGACACCGTATTCAAAAGCCATTTCCCTGTCATGCTGACCTACATCGCAGCA
Source organism: Oscillospiraceae bacterium (assembly GCA_021442665.1). GTDB lineage: Bacteria > Bacillota > Clostridia > Oscillospirales > Oscillospiraceae > F23-B02. Next base: position 27,343 of record JABUSQ010000026.1, on the reverse strand, counting down.
GAATTTCTCATAGTATGCGGCTTTATTCTTCACGCCGCTGGTTAATTAAAATTAACAGGAGCTTTAAATATGAACTTACAGGAATCCGGCGAAATGTACCTTGAAACTATATATGTGCTTTCACAGAGCTCCGCCGCCGTCCGTGCCATCGACGTGGGCGAGTACATGGGCTTTTCAAAGCCCAGTGTCAGCAGAGCTCTCGGAGTCCTGCGTCAGGGCGGGTATGTGGAAGCAGATGAAAGGGGAAGGCTCCTTCTGACTGAAGCGGGTCTTTCCGTGGCGGAGAAGATATACGAGCGCCACCGTGTCCTTGCGGCATTGCTGAGGGCTATCGGTGTGGACGAAAAAACCGCCGTGGGGGACGCCTGCCGCATAGAGCACGTCATCTCTGACAAAACCTTTGAGGCGATAAAGGCGCATTTCGGAAATTATGGAAAAGCTGTTGAAATCTAAAGCGGAAAACCGGGTCACTTCATGCTGAAGTTACCCCAAAAAGTTAGACGACAAATTCAAGTAGAAATTATTCAGGCTGCCGAAAGCGATGTATTTCGCAGCTTCTAAAAGCCACTGATTGGTTTGAAATGGTGTGACGGATGTCTTGGTAAACGGTGGGGCAGAAATCACCGATCAAGAAAGTCAAATACGCGTAAAATGTAATCGGGGATTTTCGTCCCCGGTTTTTATTTTGGAGCCTCCATCAGATTTGCAATGAGATTTTTTGTATTTCAGCAGGATGGCAAGACCTTTTACATATGATAGTTCGCAGGGCTTGACTTCCCGTAGCTTATAACGGGATAAACAAGCTGATGACGTTCATCGGAAATCTTATTCGTAACAATATCGAGAGCCATGCGGAGGCTTCTCTCTGTAATTTCAGCCATCTTCTGATTGATAACGGTTATTGACGGATTGGAGTATAAAAACAGATCGCTCGGGCCGTTACTTGCTGCAAGAACGTGGACCTCTTTCCCAACATCCAGTCCGGCTGCCATGAATGCATTTATCATCCCCAACGCCACCATATCGTAGCTGCAGTAAAACACCTTGTGTATTGCATCCCGCTTTATTAAGTCCTGTGCAAGAGCATAAGCACTTCCGATTTTGTTATCACAATAGTATATGTTTTCTGATATATCAATCCCGTTATCCCTGCAAGTTTGAATGAAAGCGTTCCCCTGACTCTTCATACTCGACAGGGAAGACGGATTCATTACCAATGCAACGTCGTCACTTACTCCCAATGCATGCACAGCAGCCAAACGTCCAACTTCCCGGCTGTCTATTGAAACATCAGAAAAACCACTGAGGCTTCTGTTTACCAGAACTGTGGGAGTTGACGGTCTGTTTCTTTGTATATAATCAAGGTCTGCCTGGTTGAGACCTGTAAGAACCGCCGCATCGAACTGGTTGCTGTAAAGATAGATGTCAGAGTCAAATATGTGACCAACCTCATAAGGCCTGATGACCACATTTACCTTCGACGCCTCTGTAGCAAGAACTCTGTTGATACCCTTTACAACTGAAGGAACGACCATATCGTAGTTCTCACTGCGCCAAAAAATAGCAATAGAAGGAATGCGTTTTGAATCGGACTCAATCTTTGCTTTTCTTTTTGATTTATATCCCAGCAGTGCCGCTGTATCCAATATCTGAGCCTGCTTAGCTTTTGAAATACGCATTTCTTCGCTGCGCCCGTTCAGAACATAAGAAACCGTCGCAGACGAAACATCGCATTTTTCAGCAATATCTTGTATTGTTGCCATAGAACACCTATCCTTAACGCTAAATTCAGCTTAACTATATCATTATTTAAGCTAATAATCAAGTCTACTATGCCGCGAATTTAAAAACATCCATTGACAATTGTGTCACAATGCACAAAGTGAGGTTAGTAAAAATATGAATTTAGCCGAAAAACCGTAATTTTGGAAATGAATGTTGACAATTTACAAACGTTGCTTTATATTAAGCTTATATAAGTTAAGTTAAAGCAAAATTAAGTTGTCGAAAGGAATACTGACCATGACAGACATTGTATTGACGCCCGCAAGCATCGGAAACGTCACGCTGAAGAACCGCATTATTTTCCCCTCAATGTGCCACTATCACGCTTCCCCAAAAGGTAAAATGACAAGAGAGCTTGAGCGTTACATTGAGGCCAGAGCCGAAGGCGGCGCTGCTGTTGTTACAATCCCCGGCAGCCCCTACGGTCCTCCCAGCATGGCTCGTCTTTCTCTCAGCGGCGAATACTACCGCGCGGATTGGGAAAGAGCAGCAGAGCTTTGCCATAAGCACGGAGCTCTGCTTTTTGTCCAGCTCCACCCCTTCAAGCATCACACCGAAATGGACAAAAGCAAAAAGGAACCCGACCTTATGCCCGTCGAAGAGATAAACTTCTTCGTAGAGCAGTATGCACTTGCCGCTGCAAGAGCAAAGGAGTTCGGCGTTGACGGCGTTGAGCTTCACGGCGCTCACGGTCATGAACTGCATCAGTTCCTCTCCCCCTTCTACAATCACAGAACCGATGAGTATGGCGGAGATTATAAGGGCCGTGCTAAAATGGGTGTGGATATGGTTAAGGCCATGCGTGAGGCAGTCGGTCCCGATTATCCCATCATATTCAAGATGAGCACCAGTGAGTACATGGAAGGCGGCATTACGATCGAGGACAGCGTCAGGGTCGCAGCTCTGATTGAGGAGGCCGGAGCTTCAGCGATTAACGCATCGGCAGGTACATCTCTGCTCGAGGAATATGTATCCGGCCCTATGGATTTACCCAAAGCCTTTAACCGCAGCGACATTAAGGCAATAAAGAACGCTGTCAGCATCCCCGTAATTGCTATTAACCGCATTACAACGATGGAGCTTGCAAATGAAATCCTTGAATCCGGAGACGCAGACTTCGTGGCAATGGGCAGAGCTCTTCTTGCCGATCCCAACGCGGTTAACAAGTACGGTACCGGACTCTCCGTACGTCAGTGCATCGGTTGCTATCAGGGCTGCAAGGGCGATGATAAACTCAGAATATTCTGTATGCAGCAGCCCCTGACCGGGCGCGGAGACTATCTCGAGTATACTCCGCTGCCGGAGAACAAAAAAGGCGAAAAGGTTCTTATTGCCGGAGCGGGCGTAGCCGGAATGGAGGCTGCCGCAGCATTGGCAAGGAGAGGGTTCAAGCCTGTGGTATTTGAAAAGACCGGCCGCGCCGGCGGCACGGTAAACTTTGCAAAAATTCCTCCCTGCAAGGAGGATTTTGATTGCCTCGTTTCCGCAAGAATTGCTGAGCTTAGAGAACTGAACGTGGAGGTGAGGTTCAATACGGAGCTAACTGCGGAGACTGTTCTTGCAGAAGGTGCAAAGAAAGTTGTTGTCGCCACCGGAAGCGCTCCTCTTGTACCCACGGCAATTCAGGGTCTGGACGGCAAAAACGTGTTCACCGCGGATGAGGTCCTTGAGAATCCTCAGCTCGTTGGAGAAAATGTTGCCGTCTTCGGCGGAGGACTTGTGGGCTGTGAAACAGCAGAATATCTTGGCACCTTAGGAAAAAAATGTACCATAATTGAAATGGGTCCCAAAATTGCCACTGAGATACACCCGCTGAGAAGAGGCTTCTTCTTTAATCGTATGCAGAAAGCGGGAGTAAGGACTCTCGTGGGAACAAAGCTTTTATCTGTAAAGCTCCCCGAGGTCACGGTTTCCGCAGGAGATTATGCTTATGAGCTGGGCGGCTTTGACTCCGCAATTATGGCTTTCGGCCGCGTAAAGGTCAACGACCTTGAAGCAAAGCTCAAAGAGGCAATTCCTGACGTTGAGGTATTTACTATCGGCGATGCCAGGGAAGTTTCAACCGCATTCAAAGCTATCCTGTCCGGTGCGGAGTGCGCCGCAAACATGACCGTCTGAGTCTATAGTATTAAGTGAAATTAGGAGGATTATAAAATGGCTGTTATATCATTGCTTCTCTTTGTTGCAGTTATCGTTCTGGGAATCATCACCAAGAAAAACATCGGCATCATCGGTCTTGCTGTTGCGTCCGTTTTCGGCTTCTTCTTTGTGGGAATGAGCGCAAAGGAAATATACGTTGCCGGCTGGCCGACATATGTGTTCTTTGTCATCATTGCATCAACCCTGCTGTTCGGCGTTGCTAATGTTAACGGAACTACCGAAGCCATTACCAAAAACGTAATGTACTACTGCCGCGGAAAAGTTCGCGGACTGCCCTTTGTTTTCGGTGCTGTTGGCGGTGTCCTTTCCGCTGCCGGCGGCTCCTGCTTCGTGCTTCTCATCGTAATGCCCATCGCTCTGAGCGTTGCCATAGCAAGCGGACTTGACGTTCTTATGACCGCTCTCATCGTGATGTGCCTTATTATGGCGGGTTCTCTTTCTCCTCTTGCGGTAAACGGCATTGTTGCAAAGGCTCTTTCCGCAGAGCAGGGAGCAATAAATTATACTCCCATGTGGGCAGCCTACGCCGTAAGCATGATACTGTTCTCCGTACTCATCTGGATCGTGTTCAAGGGCTGGAAGCTGGGCAAGTCGGAAAATACCGTGGCCTTCCTCGAGAAACCCGCTCCTTTTAACAAAATGCAGAAGCTTACTCTCGCGGTCATAGCAGTGGTAATCATTATTCTTGTGACCTTCAAGTATGATGTAGGTCTTGTGTGCGTGGTATTTGCGGCACTGCTTCTTATCTTCAATGCGGCGGATCAGAAGAAGGTTATCCTTTCTATTCCCTGGAACACCCTGTTCCTCATCTGCGGCATGGGCGTCTTCATAAATGTAGTTGTAGCAGCAGGCGGCTTCCAGCTTCTGCAGGACGCAATGTCCAACATTCTCAACGAAAAGAATGCTCAGCCTGTCATGACGGTTCTCAGCGGCCTTATGGGCGCAGTTTCAAGCTCCACCGGCGTTGTAATGCCCACCATGTTCCCCCTTGCAGGCGAGCTTGCCGCAGGCAATTCTTCTCTTGATCTCTACGCCATGTGCGTCGGCATCGTTGTGGGAACTCACGGCGTTGTTATCAGCCCTCTCAGCAGCATAGGCGCCATGTGCATCGGCTGCACGCCCGAAGGCAGCGTAAACCCCAACCGCATGTTCAATGTCCTGCTTATCGCAGCAATCGTCTTCACCGTACTTGCCACCGCGGCCTCCGCTTTGGGAATCTACGGACTCTTCTACTAATTAACTACCGAAAAGCAGATGGAAGCTGTCGATGCGCAGCTTCCATCTGCATAGGAGATAAATTATGGGAATGACTCTTACACAGAAAATACTCGCAGAAAAAGCCGGGAAGTCAGAAGTTCATGCCGGGCAGCTTGCGGAGCTTGAAGTGGATCTCGTGCTGAGCAATGATATTATGACCTCGGTTATTGCCGATGTTCTTGGCAAATCTAACATAAAAACACTCCATGACAGCGACAGGGTAGTGATTGTACTGGATCATTACACGCCCTGTAAAGATATAAAAACAGCTCAGCTGTGCAGCAGAGCAAGGAGTTTTGCCGTTGAGCATGGCATCAAAAACTTTTACGATGTGGGCAGAATGGGCATAGAGCACGCTCTTCTTCCTGAAAAAGGCTATATCCGTCCCGGAATGCTTGTTATAGGAGCGGACTCTCACACCTGCACCTACGGTGCGCTTGGTGCATTCTCAACGGGCGTCGGCTCAACGGACGCTGCTGCTGCTATGGCTGCGGGAAAGCTTTGGTTTCAGATTCCTGAGGCAGTTAAGGTGGTTCTGTCGGGAAGCTTGCAGCCGGGCGTCAGCGGTAAAGATGTGATTCTTGAGCTTATAGGAATAATAGGAGTTGACGGTGCCCGGTACAAATCAATAGAATTTACCGGGGAAGGCATTTCCTCGCTGGGCATGGACGACAGATTCACCGTCTGCAATATGGCAATTGAAGCCGGTGCAAAAAACGGCATCTTTCCCGTAGACGATATTACAAACACATATCTGAAGGAAACCGTGGGCAAAACTTTTTCGACTTTACAGGCTGATGAGGACGCAGAATACGCGTACTCCGTAGAAATCAATCTGGATGAGCTTGTCCCGGTGGCTGCAATGCCTCATCTTCCTTCCAACGTAAAAAAAGTGTGCGATACAGAGGATATTATTATCCAACAGGTAGTTATTGGCTCCTGCACAAACGGACGTATTGATGACCTGCGTGCTGCAGCCGAAATACTTAGGGGACGCAAAGTCTCCGAAAACGTGAGGTGTCTCATTATCCCGGCAACGCAGAAAATCTATTCCGATGCAATCAGAGAAGGTCTTGTTGAAGTATTTGTAAATTCAGGCTGTGCCGTTTCCACCCCCACCTGCGGTCCGTGCTGCGGCGGTCACATGGGCGTTCTGTCCGATGATGAGTGGGCGGTCTCAACGACCAACAGGAATTTTATCGGACGCATGGGGCCCGTTACTTCAAAGATTATACTTGCAAGCCCGGCTACAGCTGCCGCATCCGCAATATGCGGCAGGCTTACCGATCCGAGGAGGTTTCTATGATTTTACAGGGAACAGCACACAAATACGGAGATAACATAGACACCGATGTTATTATCCCGGCAAGATACTTAACAAACTCAGTCATGGAGGAGCTTGTCCCTTACTGCATGTCGGATATTGATCCGGAATTTGCCGGAAGAGTAAAAAAATGCGATGTTATTGTTGCCGGTTCAAATTTCGGATGCGGTTCTTCAAGGGAACACGCGCCGGCAGTAATAAAGGCCTCAGGGATCTCAGCTGTCGTTGCAGAAAGCTTTGCGCGTATTTTTTACAGGAACTCTATCAATATAGGTCTGCCTATTCTTCAGTCAGAAGAGGCAAGCCGCAGGATACGCACAGGTGACGAGCTGAAAATAGACCTTGAGCAAGGTGTAATATTTAATCAAACTCTCAATGAGGAGTATGCTGTTGAAGTGTTTCCTCCTTTTATAATGGAAATTATCGAAAAAGGAGGCCTAATGAACTATATCGCCGGAAAGGCTCAGGCCTCGGCAATTAGTCAGGAAGAATTATGAATAAGAAAAAAATCAGCATTTTAGAGGTAGGACCCCGTGACGGCTTTCAGAACCTTAAACAGTTCCTGCCCACAGAAAAGAAGCTCGAGATTATCGACGGTCTCATCAGCACCGGTGTAACCAAGATGGAGATAACCTCCTTCGTCAGCCCCAAGGCAATTCCCCAGATGGCCGATGCGGCAGAGATTTCGAGAATCTGTACTGAAAAATACCCTCAGCTGGAGCTATACGCGCTTACTCCTAACAGACGGGGCGTGGAGAATGCTTACGCCGCCGGAGTGAGGCATATGTCTTATGTCATCTCTGTCAGCGAAAAGCACAATATGAGGAATATAAATCGCAGTCACGACCAATCCTTTGCCGACCTTGAGCAAATAATAAGAGACTTCCCGAACGTTGACATTACCGTTGGTATGGCAACAGCGCTCGGATGTCCCTTCGAGGGCGAGCAGAGCGTTGCAAAGGTTGTTGCCTTTGCCGAACGGCTCTGGGACGCTGGCGTTCGTAAAATGTACCCTGCAGATACCATCGGCGTGGCAGATCCCGGACTCGTGCGCCGCATAGTAACTGCACTCAGAGAAGCCCTCCCCGAGGCAGAGCTTCAGATACATATTCACGACACCAGAGGCATGGGACTCGTAAACACTCTGGCCGCCATTGAGTGCGGTATAAGCACAGTCCAGTCCACGCTCGGTGGTCTCGGCGGCTGCCCCTTCGCTCCCGGAGCATCGGGCAATACTGCAACGGAGGATCTCGTTTATATGCTGGAAAAAATGGGCTATGATACAGGGATCGATTTTGATAAGCTCCTTGCTCTTTCGAAATATCAGAAAAGCTTTGTTGACGGTATTTACAGCGGACATCAAATTTGTATAAATGAATCAAAGCAGCCCTGCTGCTGATAAGCGGAGATTAAACTATGAATATTTCAGCTTTACAGGATATTACCGTTCTCGACCTCACCAGAGTTCTGGCAGGGCCCTACTGCACCATGATGCTAGCCGATTACGGCGCAAACGTAATAAAGATAGAAGTACCCGGTAAGGGCGATGACACGAGAGGCATGGGGCCCTTCAAAAACGGCGAGAGCATGTACTATGCAAACGTGAACCGCGGGAAGAAAGGCATAACGCTTAATCTCAAGACAGAAGAGGGTAAAAAAATTTTCCTCGATATGGTCAAAAAAGCGGATGTAATTGTTGAAAACTACCGGCCGGGTGTTATGGATAAGCTCGGCTTGGGATATGATGTACTCAAGAATGTCAATGACCGGATTATTTACGCGGCCGTTTCGGGCTTCGGCTGCTACGGACCTTACAGCCAGCGCCCCGGGTACGATATCATCGCGCAGGCAACCGGAGGACTCATGAGCATCACCGGCGAAGCCGGCGGCAATCCTCTGCGTGTAGGCAATGCTATGGGCGACGTTCTCGGCGGAATGAATCTCACCATCGGCGTGTTAACCGCACTCCACGCAAGAACCCTAACAGGACGGGGCCAGCGTGTCGATGTATCCCTTGTTGACTCTGTTGTGGCAAGCCTTGAGACAGGCACTCAGCGCTACTTTGCCTCCGGCAAAAATCCGGAGCTCATCGGCAACCGCTATGCCTCAGCATACCCTTACGACGCGTTCACCGCATCCGACGGCCGCTTCGTCATAGGCTGCGGTAACGACAAGCTGTTTAAGCTTCTTTGCACCAAGGCTCTGATGCGTGAGGATCTGCTTGATGACGATCGTTTCAGTTCGAATCCCGCACGCTGTGAAAATCATGTCGCCCTGAAGGCAGAGGTGGAAAAGTGGACAAGTCTGCATACTGTAGATGAATGCGTTGCAATAATTGACGCCGCAGGCGTGCCCGCCGCCCCGATAAACGGGCTGTCCCGGGTTACTGAAGACGAACACATCGCAGGCGCGCGAGAAATGTTCGTACCAATTGTTCATCCGATTATAGGGGAAATGAAGGTTAACGGAAACCCTGTGAAGCTGTTGGACACCACGGCCGTCATTAACCGCCCCGCGCCGTCTCTCGGTCAAGACAACGCCGCCGTTTACGGGGAACTGCTCGGTCTCGATGAGGCGGCTCTAAACGAGCTCTATGCGAGTAACATAATCTGATATAACAGGAAAACGGTGCAGCCCGAACGGGCTGCACCGTTTTCCTGTTTTGCTGAACTTTAGAGCATCCTGCAAAGGCACTCTTTTTCACGTCTGGTTAATCACCATTAACCTTTGTTTGAATTTTGGAGCAGAAGCATTGATGACGAGCTCCTCCCGCAGCACTGAACCGTTCGGGTATATTCCGGGTCTGCTGCGGTGTAACCGGGAGGGCGGGAATGAATTCTGCAAAACTCCGCAGCACAAACGAACGTGCGCTGCGGAGTCGGTTTTTCAGTCTTCGATTTTCGTAAAACGCCTAAAGCTGACGCCGTCCCGGGTGACGGTGTCGTTCCACATGTCCGCAGGGCGGACCCATATACCCCGTTCTCCGTAGAGCGCCCGGTAGATGACCATTTCCTCCTCGGTCTCGGAGTGATGCGCCATACCCAGCACCTCGTACTCCCTGCCCTTGAAATGGCGGTATCTTCCGCATTCTATCTCCATATCACAGCTCCTCGAATATCTGCACGCCCTTGCGCCGTACCCAGCGGGTAAGCAGCGCAGTCGCTCCAAGCATAAGCATCGCAAATATCAGCACGTAAATGACCGATGCAAATTTATTTCTCAGCAGGAAGCCGCCGATGCAGAATAATGCCACCAAAGCCCAGGATCCGAAAATAGCCACAAAGGGAGCAAAGCCGGTCTTCACCGGGATACTCTCGTTTGTCCATGTGAGGTTGGGGCGCTTGAGATTCATCACCAGACCGAATGCTGCGGTCAGGTAAACAAACACCACCGTCGCAAGGACGGCGCAGACCGAATCAACTGCGGAGGGTCTGAGGACGTACACGCTTGCCGCTGCCAGCAGAATTGCTGGAGGCAGGGTTATGAGTCTGTGCAGCCGGAGCTTTGCCTCCAGCACCCTGTCCGTGGGAACGGGAAGAGATTGGACAATCCATATGTTTTTCCCCTCCAGAGATACAGAGGGCGCGCTTATGTCGTTCATAGCACCGACAATCATAGGAATCGCCGCAACGATAAGTGCCTTCATATCGCCGTAGCCGGATTCCTCAAGCAGCAGTGCCAGCGGAGCAAGGTCATTTTTAAATATCAAGAGGGCCACCGCACCTGCCACCATGAATGCGCTGCCCAGAGCGGTGTTGAGCATATAGTTTGCGCTGGAGGTGAAGCGTTTGAGCTCCTTACGGAGCAGAGCCTTGTCGGCGGACGCAGCCTTTACCGTCTTTTCCCTGTAGACCTTCTTCGCCACGGTTTCTTTTCTGGTGGTGATGGACACGAAGGTCCGGGACAGGATAAACCACGTCAGCGCAAACAGAAACGCGGCAATGAGGATAAACAGCAGCATGCTGACCGCATCGCCCTCGCCCGCCATACCCATGAGGTAGAAGGGGTAGACCCATGTTCTCAGCGCATCGCCCACTTCATCGCTGCTGGTGATGAGGTTCTGAATGATATTATATGACTGAGAGAAGAAGTAATAATACAGAGCAAAAAATACCAGCGCAAAAATCACAGTGAGGAAGCTGCGGTTTTTGAATTTTGCCGCAACAACGGCGATTATCCAGCCTAGGAAGCAGGTTATCACCAGAATGATGACCAGCGCCGTCAGCATGATGAGCAGAGAGAATATCACCACGGTCGGAGTCACCGGCGCATAGACAAAACGCACGATGATAGCGGGTATGAATACCACTGCTTCAAACATCAGAGCCATGGCAGCAACGCCGGAGAGCCTCGCCGCAAGTATTTTCGACGGTGGAATGGGCATGGACAGCAGGAGCTCATTGTCCTTGGAGTGGTACATGCCCGAATAGGTGTTGAATACACTGCCGAATACGCCCAGCATGATGGCTGCCATACCCGTCAGTGAGTAGTACAGCCACGCCTGCCCGGTATACAGCAGAGCGGCAAAGGCACGGCACATCAGGAACATCATTGCCGCAAGATAAAGCATCAGTGCGACGTAGCCCACGATGGTGAGTACAATCTTCCCTTTGCTGCGGAGCTTCCCCGTCTTTCTGTCCATGAACATGAAGGTGGTCAGCTCCATGAACTGCTTTCTAAACAGAGCCTTCAGCATGTTCATTCCTCCAGTTCAAGGAACACCTCTTCAAGGGAAGTGTCACCCTTGACCTCTTCCATGGTGCCTGCCACCACAAGCTTTCCGCCCTTGATTATAGCCACCTTGTCACATAGCTTCTCGGCGACCTCCAGCACATGGGTGGAGAAGAAGATGGCGCAGCCCGCTTCGCACAGCTCACGCATGATGCCCTTGAGCGTGTGGGCTGCCTTGGGGTCAAGACCCACAAATGGCTCGTCCATGATTATGAGCCTCGGCTCATGTATCAGGGCGGATATGATGGCAAGCTTCTGCTTCATGCCGTGTGAGTAGGCGCTGAGCGGCTGGGCAAGGTCTTCGGTTATCTCAAAGGTGTCCGCATATCTGCGGATGCGCTCGGTGCGCACCTGAGCCTCCACACCGAAGATGTCGGCGATAAAGTTGAGATACTGTATGCCCGTCATAAATTCGTAGAGGTCGGGGTTGTCGGGGATGTAGGCGAGCATTTTCTTGCATTCAAGGGGGGAGGTCTTGACGGATACTCCGTCTACGTATATCTCGCCCTCGTCGAATTTCAGGATGCCGACTACGGATTTCAGAGTTGTGGTCTTGCCTGCGCCGTTGTGGCCGATGAAGCCGTAAATTTCGCCGGGGGCAATGTGCAGACTGAGGTCGTCCACGGCCTTGCTGTCACCGTATTTTTTTGTAAGATGTTCTATTCTCAGCATATTAATACACTCCTGTACCCGTATCTGCGGGGATAATGATGAGGCAGATTATGTACGCCAGAATACCGCTGCCTACCACAAGACTCAGGCCGACCCATGCAAGGCGAACAATCGTTACGTCCATGTCAAAATACTCTGCCAGTCCTCCGCATACTCCCGCAATCATTTTCTGTCTGTTTGATCTGTGAAGCTTTTTGTTTTGCATAAGCGGAACCTCCTAAGGTTAATTTTCGTTAACTTGTTCTTCGGTAACAGGCAGCACCACGGTATCCACCTTCTCGTGGGAATCGCTGCCGTCGCCGTGAACAAAGGTCACCTCGATGGCTGCGCCGTCGTTCACGGTCTCAACGCCGAGGACGGTAATTAGCCATGACAGGCTCTCCACCTTCACTGTGTACTCATAGTCGTCTCCGAAGATGCTCTCCACCACGAAATAATGGCCGTTGGCGTAATCGTGACGGGCAACAAGCACCCCGTTGTCCCAGAAAGCGTTCTTGAAGGACTCAGAAATTACGCCGTTTTTAACGTCAAAATAGCGGCTGAAAATGTGGTCGTTGGCGGAGAAGCGCAGACCCACCAGGTCCTTGTTTATTTCAGCAAAGCGGGGCTTTTCAAGGCACATGACACGCTCCATTACCTCGCCGTCCTGAGTTCTGACCTCGTAGCTGTATTTTTCTATGCCGTCCTCTCCGGTAATGGAGTAAACGGCGAAGCAATCCCCCTCGGCAACGACGACCTCCACGGGAGCCTCGTCGGGCTCAAGGGGCTCCACTCCCATGCCGCAGGCACAGAGTATGAGCATTACGGTGGTTATAAATATTATCGCAAGGGTCTTTTTCATTCTTCCTGTTTCCTTTCGTAGCATAAAAAACGGTAGCTGACGCCGTCCTCATTGAGCTCGCCGCTGTCCTCGGTGATGCTCCATGCAGGGTCTGCGTCCAGATTGGGAAAGAAGGAGTCGGATACGGGAGCTGCGTCTATCTTTGTGACATAGACTCTGTCCATGTGTGGGAAGAAATCACGGAACACTCCGGCTCCGCCCAGTATCATGCAGGGCTCATCGCCGACCATAGCGATTGCCTCCTCCACGCCGTGTGCCGGTTCTGCTCCTTCGATTTCCGTGCACTGACGGGTTATGACGATATTTCGCCGGTTTTTAAGCGGTCTTCCACCGGGGAAGTCGCCGAGAGTTTTGCGCCCCACGATGACGGTTTTGCCCCGGGTAAGCTCCACAAAACGGGCTCTGTCGGCTTTGAGTACAAGCTGCTGTGTACCCTTGGCTCCGATGCCCCAATCGGAAAATACTGCGACTATTGCGTCCATTTTTTCTCCTCACACCGCAACGGGTATTTTCTTGTCAAAAGCGTGCGGCTCATAGTCTTCAAGGCTGAAGCTGTCCCGGGTAAATTTATAGAAATCGTCCACGGATTTGTCCACAATGAATTTTGGAGCCGCCTTGGGCTCATTGGCTATAATCTCCTCTATGAGAGGGACGTGCCTGTCGTAGATATGTGCGTCGGCAATGACGTGGACGAGCTCCCCGGCCTCAAGCCCCGAGGCCTGCGCCATCATCATGGTCAGCACACTGTACTGAACCACATTCCAGTTGTTTGCGGCAAGCATGTCCTGCGAGCGCTGGTTGAGTATGGCGTTGAGTCTGTTTCCGCTGACATTGAAGGTCATGGAGTATGCACAGGGATAAAGAGCCATCTCACTGAGGTCTGCGTGGTTGTAGATATTAGTCATTATGCGCCGGGAGGCGGGATTGTGCTTTAAGTCGTAGAGAACTCTGTCCACCTGGTCCATGTCGCCCTCTTTATAATGATGCTTCACGCCGAGCTGATAGCCGTAGGCCTTACCGATGGAGCCGCTTTCGTCTGCCCACGCATCCCAGACTCTGGTGCGCAGCTCGTTTACATTATTGCTCTTTGCCTGCCATATCCACAGGAGCTCATCAATGGCGCTTTTCCAGTAGGTGCGGCGAATGGTGAGTATGGGGAATTCCTCCGAAAGGTCGTAGCGGTTGACTACACCGAATTTTTTCACAGTGTGAGCCGCCTGCCCGTCTTCCCATCGGGGACGGACGTCAAGGTCGGTATCCCATATTCCGTTTTCGATGATGTCCCGGCAGTTTTGGATGAATATTTCGTCTGCTTTGCTCATAGCTGCTCCCTCCGCATGATTATTCAGATTATTATACCACATTTACATTGACAAGTTCAACCATATAGTATAAGATAGTCCTCTTTTTCAGCGGGGAATAATGTAAATTTTGTATTAATTTCAGCAAATCCGAAGCCCTTAGCCATGCTCCGCAGGCATAAGTTACAGCAGCGAGATCTTGGCATCCGAGGCGCATCTGCGGTTGTCAGCTCCGGCCCATGCTTCGTTGAAAAAGTCCGATTTCCTTAATTTGTCTGTCATAAACCGATAAAAAATGCACCCGCTCAGGGCGCATTTTCCTTCTCATTTATCTCCGCAGAAGGCTGCCTCATCATTCTTCCAGCCACGGTCCACAAGCCAGTAGCGGTACTCCTCCTCGGGTCTTTCCTCCGCATCCTCGGGCTGCTCTTCGTCCGCCTGTCTCATGCTTTTCAGGCGGCTTTCGTATACATAGAGGTCCATGACGGTAAAGGGCATACCCAGTTCCTCCGCCACAGGCAGCAGTATATCCTCCGCCAGAGCCTCTCTCAGCTCCAGCGAACCGGGATAGTTCTCCTCCGCTATACGGATACGTTCCCGGAGAGCCTCGTCGGAATTGTACCGCGCAAAGAATTTGCTGACATTTATGTTCATTTTTTCGCTCATGTACTTCCCTCCTAATTTGCCTTTGGCACAATTATACTACAGCCCGGTCGCCGATTGCAAGTACCGCAGCCGGTTCCCGAGCTACGGGGTTGCTTAAAATTTTAAAACAAACCTCGGCAAAATTTTGAAAAAATTTGCACTATTATTGACAAATCTTCAAATGTGTTGTATTGCACAATTTGGATACTTGTGATATACTTTTAACGCATAACTATATTGCACCGGCAATTAAGTAAGAAGTAAGAAAGGAAGAATCGAATGAACGAAAAGTATAGTCCTCTTTTTACCCCCTTTAAGATCGGCGAGTGCGAGATCAAAAACCGCATAGTCCAGTGTTCTATGGGCGGCACCTCCCTCTTCGGCTGGCTGGAGCCCTGCCACTTCGACAAGGAAGCCGCATACTTCCTCCTCGATAGAGCAAAGAACGGCGTAGGTCTGGTTCTCCCCGGTATGCAGTGTGTCCGTGATACCATGGGCAGACGCTGGCTCTATCAGAACAAGAAGATGTTCAAGGAGCTTAAACCCTTCATGGAAGAGTACCACAAGACCGGCTCCAAGCTCTTTATCCAGCTTGCAGCAGGCTTCGGCCGCTCCATGGCAGTTACCCCCTGGATGGTAGCTCTTGCAAAGAGCCCCGTTCTCAACAAGATTGCCTCCCCCATCGTTGACGTTCAGTACAGCTGCGCTTCCGCATCCGCAACTCCCAACCGCTGGTCCGAGGAGATTCCCACCCGTCCTCTCACCGTCAAGGAGATTCAGGACATGGTCTTCGCCTTCGGCAAGACCGCCAAGATGCTGCGTGACGCAGGCATCGACGGCGTTGAGATTCACGCTGTTCACGAGGGCTATCTGCTTGACCAGTTCACCATGGAAAACTGGAACCATCGTGACGACCAGTACGGCGGCTCCTTCGAGAATCGCTTCCGCTTCCCCGTTGAAATCGTTCAGGAGATTAAGAAGCAGGCCGGCGCAGACTTCCCCGTATCCCTCCGTTACTCCATCAAGTCCTACTGCAAGGGCTGGTATCAGGGCGCTGTCCCCGGTGAGGAGTTCGAGGAGTGGGGCCGTGACTACGAAGAGTCCGCAAAGGCTATCAAGTACCTCGGCGACATGGGTTACGACTTCTTCAACTGCGACAACGGTACCTATGACTCCTGGTACTGGGCACATCCCCCTCAGTACATGCCCGATAACTGCAACCTGAAGGACGTCGAGTGGGCAAAGCAGTTCACCGACAAGCCCGTTGCCTGTGCAGGCCGTATGACTCCCGAGGTCGCTGCAGAGGAAATCGCAGCAGGCCGTCTGGACGCTGTTGCCTTCGCACGTCAGAATCTGGTCGATCCTCAGTGGATTCTCAAGATTCAGGCAGGCAAGGAAGACGAGATCAAGCCCTGCATCCGCTGCCACAACGGCTGCTTCAACTTCGCAAAGTACAAGGGCACCGCAAATATCCAGGGTCTTGAGGACTCCCTCCACCTTGGCCGCTGCGCTCTTACTCCTCCCACTATGCAGCACAACCGCTACAAGATCGTTCCCGCCAAGAAGCCCAAGAAGGTCGCAATCATCGGCGCCGGTATCGGCGGCTGCGAGTGCGCACTGGTTCTCAAGCAGCGCGGACATCATCCCGTTGTCTTTGAGAAGAACGATCGCATCGGCGGTCTGTTCCTCACCGCTTCTGCAATGAGCTTTAAGGAAAACGACAAGAAGCTCATCGCATGGTATGAGAACGAAGTCAAGAAGGCCGGCATCGAATTCCGCTTCAACACTGAGATTAACGATCTGGGTGTCATCGCCCGCAGCTTTGACGAGATCATCGTTGCCACCGGCGCAGTTCCCAGAAAGATGGCTATCCCCGGCTTCGAGAAGTGCCTCACCTTCACCGACCTCCTGAAGGATAAGAAGCCCGTGGGCGACAAGGTTCTGTTCTTCGGCGGCGGTCAGTCTGCCTGCGAAGCTGCATACGAAATGGTCCTGCAGGGCAAGCACCCCATGATCGTAGAGTATGCCCGCGACCTCGTTCCCGCACAGAACGTCTGCCTTTCCAACGCATCCTTCCTCCGTGACGTGCTTGCATTCCACAAGGTTCCCACCTATCTGGAGCACACCATCCGTGAGATCAAGGAGAACACCGTTGTTGTCGCCTCCAAGGATGGCAAGAATGTGTTCGAGCTGGAGTACGACAACATCGTAAACGGCATCGGCTTCGTTCCCCAGCCCGTTGGCGGCAAGGGCAAGAACATCCACCGTGTCGGCGACTGTGTTGCTGTCGGCAACCTGCGTACCGCTATCTGGCGCGCATGGGACGTCTGCATGGGCATCTGAGTCCATACGGAAACCTACATACAAAAAGCTCCCCGGCAGGGGAGCTTTTTCCTTTTGATTGCTGCTCAGCAGATGTATCTGTATTTGACAATTTCACAGTTCTACAATATAATCAAATGGTATTATTATAGTCAAGGGGGAGCTGCATGAAATATTCCTGTCTCATTCTCGATCACGATGACACCGTCGTCAACAGCACCGCCACGGTACATTATCCCTGTTTCGTGGAATACACACGGCAATTTTTCCCCCATGTGAACTATTCGCTTGAGGATTATTTCCGTCTTAACTTCGATCCCGGTATTGTGACTCTCTTCCGCTCCATCGGACTTGATGACAAAATGATGCTGGAGGAGCAGGAATACTGGAATGCTTACGTTCAGCGCCATGTTCCCAGGAGCTATGAGGGAATACGCGAGCTGCTGTGGGCACAGAAAAATGCCGGGGTGAAGCTCTGCGTCATCTCCCACTCCTACGGAGACAACATTCTCCGTGATTACCGTGAAAACGGGCTTCCGGAGCCCGACATGGTCTTCGGCTGGGAGTGTCCTCCCTCGGAGAGAAAGCCTTCGCCGCATCCCGTTTTTGAAATACTCCGGCACTACGGTCTGAAGCCCGGAGAGGTTCTCGCCATCGACGATCTGAAGCCTGGCTACGATATGGCTATGGCTGCGGGTATTCCCTTTGCAGCCGCAGGCTGGGCAAACAACATCCCCGAGATAGAGAGCTTCATGCGGTCAAACTGTGAGCATTACTTCAAAACCGTTTCCCAGTTCAGGGAACATCTGGAGGGTAAATAAGATGAGCAAAAACGTCACCAAGATAGTCCTCACGGGAGGCCCCGCCGCAGGCAAGACCACCCTCATAAGCCGTATTCTCAAGGAGTTCAAGCAAGAGAACGGTTGGCGTGTCATCACCATCCCCGAGAGCGCCACCGACCTCATTTCCGGCTTCGGCATCAAGCCCTTCGGCAACTGTATGTCCATGCTGGCGTTTCAGGATTTCGTCATCGCCGACCAGCTTCACAAGGAGAAGCTGGCGCTGCAGGCAGCCGAAACAGTTCCTGAGGATAATATCATCATTATCTACGACCGTGCCCTGATGGACGACAAGGCCTACATATCCGACGAGGAGTTTGCGGAGGTCATTTCCCGCTTTGACGGCCGCACCGAGCAGAGCGTGCTGGCAAATTACGATGCCGTGCTCCATCTCGTAACCTGTGCCAAGGGCGCGGAATTTGCCTACAATCTGGGCAATGCCGCCCGCACTGAATCTATCGAATACGCACGGGAGATGGATGACCGCACTCTGCGGGCATGGCAGGGTCACCCTAACCTGAAGATTATTGACAACTCCGAAAACTTTGAGGTGAAGATGCGCCGGGCGATACAGGAGGTATACCGCATCGTGGGCGAGCCCGCACCGCAGGTAAAGAAGAGCAAGTTCCTTATCTCCATGCCGTTGCTTTCGGATATAACCGAGAAGTACGGCGCAGTCGCCATCGACATGATGCAGACCTATCTGCGGGACACCACCAAAGACAAGGAGCGCCGTGTGCGGCAGCAGAGGAACGGCGACGACTATCTGTATTTCTACAACGAGAAGCATTTCTCTCCCGACGGCAGCCGTTGGGATACGGAGAAGCCCATCTCCGAGAAGAAATATGTACGCTATCTAATGGAGTGCGACGAAAGCTTCCACGCCGTGCGCAAGACCAAGTACCGCTTTGTGTACAACAGCTGCCGCTATGAGATAGACGTGTATCCCTTCTGCTCCGACAAGGCAGTGCTGTTCTGCTACACGGGCAGCGACGAGCCCGAGATTCCCGACGGCATCCGGGTTATTAAAAATGTCACCGACGACCCCATGTACAAGAACAAACAGTTTGCAAAAACGCTGACATTATAAAAAAGGACTTCAGGCAGTGCAGAGCCTGAAGTCCTTTATATTCTTAAAACATGCCGAGGGCTTTGAACAGCAGCGACCAGCCGAACATGGTGAAGGAGCACAGGGCACTGGTGGCGACAACGATATCGCCCGCAAGCTCTGCATCGCCGCCCATTTGCTGCGCCATGGTGAAGGAGGAGATTGCGGTGGCAGATCCGAAAATTGCAATCATTCCCGCAAACTCCACACCCCGGAAGCCCAGCAGCATCGCCGCCGTCAGGCATATGCCGGGAACGATGACCAGTCTGCCAAGGCAGATTTCTATCAGGTCCTTCGCATATTTCCGCAGACCGTCAAACTCAAAAAACGCACCCAGCAGAAACAGCAGCATCGGATTTGCGGCGGCTCCTATCTGACTGATGGTGCTCTCCACGGGTCTGGGAAGGCGGATGCCCAGCAGCAGAAAGAGAATTCCCGCCGCAGAGCTGAGTATCAGGGGATTTTTCAGAATATCAAGCAGCAGTTTCTTAATCGAGGGTTTTTTTCCGTTAAAGACCTCCAGACATATCACCGCAAGGACATTGAACAGTGGCACTACCACGGCGATGAGCAGGACAACAGGGCCGATATCTGCCCCCTCCACCAGCTGCTGTGCCAAGGGTATGCCGATTATGACGAAGTTAGAGCGGTAGATTCCCTGTATCTTTACGCCCCTTTTTGCGGGCTCCTTCTCCGTCAGCAGGACGTAGACAAGGCTCAGGAAAAAGACGCAGAGCACGCTGACAACGGCAAAGATAAGCGTTCGCGGGCGTACGGCAGAGGAGATGTCCGAGCTGTAAATGGACCCGAAGAGCATTATGGGCATGAAGTACCGAAACATGAGCTTGTTGAGCCTCGGTACGTCATCCCTCCTTATCGCTCCTAAGCTTCGGGCAAGAAAGCCCAGAGCTATTATCAGAAAAATCGGCGTGACCGCCTGCAGACAAACCTGAAAATCGCTCATTTCTTCCTCTGAAGCTTATGCTTTTTCCCGTCGGGAGTCTGAATATAGGTGTTGTCCAGTATACGCATTGCTCCCTCTCGCCACTCTGCTATATATTCCTTTCGCAGAACATCTCTCTCCGCAAGCTCCTCTGCGGTGAGCTCCCGCCCTTTGGCAATATGCGCCAGCTCGTTTATGCGCTCCAGTTTGCTGTTTTCCATCACTCAATGCTCCCTAATTCGTCCAGAGTTTTTTCAAAGGCGGGTATGAATTTCTCGAGGAAGTACCCGACCTCCCGCATATCATATGCCTTCAGAGCGGCAAGCGTCTGCTTTTCGGCGGAGGCAAACTCATTGTTGCCTGCCTTGCGCTCTTCAATGCACTTTATGTAGGCACTCATCTTGTCCGCTGCCTTGACGATATCGTGATACTTTGCCGCTGTCTCGCCGATGAGCAGAGGCTCGAAAGCTCCCCGCATTTCCGGAGGAAGCATCTCCAGAAGCTTTTCGCAGGCGAGACCCTCCACTCTGCGGTATGCCTCCGTGATGGAGCTGTCGTGGTACTTTATGGGCGTAGGCAGATCTCCTGTAAGTATCTCCGAGGCGTCGTGATACAGTGCCGCCGCCGCACAGAGCTCCGGCTCGCAGGGAACGCCGAAAACATCACGGCGGATTACTCCCAGAGCATGTGCCAGCACCGCCACCATATGGCTGTGCTCCTGAATGTTCTCTTCTATGGAATTGCGCATGAGACTCCAGCGCTGAATGTACCTCATGCGGGAAATAAGCGCAAAGAAATTGTTATCCATACGGCACTCCTAAATCATTCTGTGTTTAAGAATTTTATCACAAAACTTTTGCCCTTGCAAGCACGGCAAAGGGTTTAAAAATGATTGTATATATTAAAGTTTTTTGATATAATAAGTAAAATCGTATGAATATTTATGAAAACGAGGGAATGCCATGTCCAAGCCGCTTATGATGATAATCAATCCCGCAGCAGGCAAGTGCAAGTTCCGTGAAGGCCTCGCCGAGGCGCTGAAGCTGCTCTCCGATGCAGGCTACACGACGAGCATATTTTTTACCGAACGCAGGGGGCATGCCGCCGAGCTTGCCGCAGAGCATGCTTCGGATTTCGAGCGTGTACTGGTGCTGGGTGGAGACGGAACTCTGGGTGAGGCTGTGGCGGGACTTATGCGGTTGGAGTCAAGGCCGCAGATAGGCTACATTCCCATCGGCACCGCAAACGACATTGCCCGAACCTTTGGGTTCGTGAAGGGAGACATAGTCGAGGGCACAAGGCGATTCATCACCGGTAAGTCCTTTGCCTTTGATACGGGTCACTATCAGGGCGGATATTTTAATTACGTCGCCGCCTTCGGTTCTCTTGCGGATGTGAGCTACGGCACGCCTCAGAATCTCAAAAATCAGTTCGGTCAGGCTGCCTATCTCACAGCGGCTGGTAAGGCTCTGCTGAAGCTCAAGCCCATATGGGCGAGGGTAGAATACGACGGAGGAGTCATGGAGGGTGAGTTTATCCACGGCGGAGTGAACAATTCCTTCTCTCTCGGCGGTGTTGTGGATATGCCCCCCAACACCGTGGAGCTGGACGACGGATTGTTCGAGCTGGCTCTTATCCGTCAGACACCGGGCCTCACGTCTCTTGCAGGTCTTGCAGCCAGGGTACTGACCCATCACTACGACAGCGAATACCTCACCATAGTTAAAACCGCCCGGGCAAAATTCACCTTCGCCGAGCCTCAGATACTGTCGCTGGACGGAGAGATGAGCAGCCCCATGACAGAGCTGGATTTTGAAATCTGCCCCAAGGCGGTGGAAATAATATGCTGAAAAACACAAATCAGAAAGGATAAACGAATATGGGACTTATTAAAGCAGGCGTAGGCGCCGTTGCAGGTACTCTTGCCGATCAGTGGAAGGAATTTTTCTACTGTGACGCACTTGACAAGGACACTCTAATGGTCAAGGGTCAGAAGCGCACAGGCTCCCGCTCCTCCAACACCAAGGGCAGCGACAACGTCATCTCTAACGGCTCCGGCATCGCCGTGGCCGACGGACAGTGCATGATCATCGTGGAACAGGGCAAGGTAGTCGAGGTCTGCGCCGAGCCCGGTCAGTTCACTTACGACACCTCCACCGAGCCCAGCATCTTCACCGGCAAGCTGGGTCAGTCCATCAAGGACACCTTCAAGACCATAGGCAAGCGTTTCACCCTCGGCGGCGACACCGGCAAGGATCAGCGTGTGTACTACTTCAACACCAAGGAGATACTGGACAACAAGTTCGGCACTCCCGAGCCTGTTCCCTTCCGTGTGGTGGACAGAGGAATCGGTCTTGATGTTGACGCTTCTCTGCGCTGCAACGGTGTCTATTCCTACCGCATCGCCGACCCTATCCTCTTCTACACCAATGTCTGCGGCAATGTTGCCGAGGTCTACAAGCGTTCCGAGATTGAGCCTCAACTCAAGGCTGAATTCGTAAACGCTCTCCAGCCCGCCTTTGCAGGTCTGTCCGAGCTGCAGATGCGTCCCAATCAGATACCCGCCCATACCACAGAGCTCTGCGGTCTCATGAACAACGCCCTCACCGCCAAGTGGGCAGAGCTCAGAGGTCTTGCTGTTGTGTCCATCGCTCTGAACTCTGTAACCCTCACGGAAGAGGATGCGGAGATGATAAAGCAGCTCCAGAAGAGTGCGGTTCTGCGTGATCCCACCATGGCGGCTGCCGCCGTAACCGCGGCTCAGGCTGACGCCATGCGTGACGCCGCAAAGAATGAGGCAGGGGCAATGACCGGCTTCATGGGCATGGGCATGGCAATGAATGCCGGCGGAGCAAATCCTCAGAACCTCTACGCTATGGGCGCGCAGAAGGCAGCCGAGGCTCCCGCAGCTCCCGCCAACGGTTGGAAATGTGCCTGCGGCGCTGTGAACACAGGAAAATTCTGTGCAGAGTGCGGTGCAAAGAAGCCCGAGACCGGTTGGGTATGCGCCTGCGGTGCCGTGAACAACGGCAAATTCTGCATCGAATGCGGCGCAAAGAGGCCCGAGGTCAAGGCTTCCTGCCCCAAGTGCGGCTACACCCCCAAGAGCGGCGAAACTCCAAAGTTCTGCCCTGACTGCGGTGAGCGTTGGTGAGGAACACGGCAAATGAGTGTGATTCTTGAGTATAAGTGTCCCTGCTGCGGCGGTGCCATCAGCTTCGACAGCGATTCGCAGAAGATGAAATGTCCATACTGCGACTCCGAGTTCGAGGTCGAGGCCCTGCGTCACTACGATGAGGAGCTTAAAAACGACCGCCCGGACAGCATGGGCTGGGATGAGGAGGGCAAACCCTGGAAAGAGGGCGAAAGCGAGGGCCTGCGTATCTTTGTATGTGAGAGCTGTGCCGGTGAAATTATCGCCGAAGCTACCACCGCGGCGAGCTCCTGCCCCTACTGCGGCAACCCCGTTATCGTTAAGGGTCAGCTCATGGGCGATTTGCGTCCCGATGCCGTCATCCCCTTCAAGCTGGACAAGGAGGACGCCAAGGCCGCCCTGAGGCAGCATTTTGAGGGCAAAAGGCTTCTGCCCAGGGTTTTCAAAAGCGAAAACCGCATAGACGAGATCAAGGGTGTTTATGTTCCCTTCTGGCTCTACGATACCCACACCGACGCACGAATCCGTTTCCGTGCCACCGACACCCGTCACTGGAGTGACAGAGACTACAACTACACCGAGACCCGCCACTACAGCATCATCCGAAGTGGCTCTCTTGATTTTGAAAATGTCCCCGCCGACGGCTCCTCGAAGATGGACGATACCCTTATGGAGTCCCTTGAGCCCTTTGATTATTCCGAGGCAGTGGATTTCCAGACCGCCTATCTTTCGGGCTATCTTGCCGACCGATACGACGTTACAGCGGATGAAAACAGAGAACGGGTGAACGGGAGAATCAAGACCTCCACCGAATACGCCTTCAGGGGCACCGTCTCCGCCCGCTACGATACCGTCATCGCAGAGAACAGCAGCGTGCGGTTTTCGGGCGGCAGGACGAAATATGCCCTCTTCCCCGTGTGGATACTCAACACCACCTGGAAGGGCGAAAAATATACCTTCGCCATGAACGGTCAGACCGGTAAATTTGTCGGCGATCTACCTATTGACAAGGGCAGATTTTGGGGCTGGTTCGGCGGTCTGACTGCGGGTATCACCGTTGTCGGTTATCTGCTCAGCTGGCTCTTGCTTATGTGAGGAGGCTCCTTATGAAGAAACGCTTTATTGTATTTTTCCTCCTTTGCGCGCTTCTACTGAGCTTCTCCGCTCTTGCCGAAGGCGCCGGCGTCATCGACGGAGCCGGTAAGCTCAGCAGTGATGAGTCCGCAGAGCTTGAGGGTCTTCTGCAGGACATGCTGTTTTCGGACGAATTCCAGATCGTTCTGGTGACCGTCACCGGTGAGAATATTGACGACTACGTCTCATATGCTGATGATATGTACGATTTCGGCGGCTATATCGAGGACGGTATGCTGTTCCTCATAGATGTTGACGAACGTGTGTGGTATGTCTCCACCGCAGGACGGGGAATTTATGCTTTCTCCGACGAGGTCATAGACGAGGTCATGGACGATGTGCTGTACTGGTTGAGTGAGGACGATTATTACACCGCCTTCAGACAGTTCATCGAAAGCAGTCAGTACAGGCTTTCAGAGTATGACAGCGGCAGCTACACCCCCGACGAGGACGATTATTGGGGCGACGACGGCGACTATGAGCCCGGCTCATCCACAGGCTTTTACTTCATAGCCCCCTTGTTTCTTATGAGCCTCGGTCTGGGTCTTATCGTTGCTCTGATCGTTACCCTGACCATGAGAAAGAAGATGCGCAGCGTCAGACCTCAGAGGAGTGCCGCCGACTATACCGTCAACGGCAGCCTCAGAGTCACCGAAAGTCAGGACGTGTTCCTGTATCACACTGTGACACGGACAGAAAAGCCCAAAGACAACAACAGCGGTTCCTTCGGCGGCGGTGTCCACAGCGGCAGCAGCGGCAGCAGCCACGGCGGTCACGGCGGGCGCTTCTGATCAGAACGGCAAAGCTCCGCATTCATCTGCACAAAACAACACCCCCGATGCAGCTACGGCAGTCTGCATCGGGGGTGTTTTATTTACTGTTCGTTATTGTACGATACGGAATATCTGCCGCCAATCATGCCGCAACGGCAAGCTTCCAGCTTGCATCGGAACCGGGAACGGCGGTCGTCCACCAGTTCGCTTCATAGAGCACACCGTTGTAGCTGACGACGTCGCCGCCCCAGTACACTCTGCCTTCGACCCATGCGTTTGGCTCAGTATCTCCGCCCGAGGGGTTGCCGGGAGTCCCGCTCAGCAGCGTCCAGCTTGCATCGGAACCGGGCTCGGAGCTTGTCCACCAGTTTGCCTTGTAAAGCGCGCCGTTATAATACACCATGTCTCCGCTGACGCAGACAAGTCCGGAGTACCAGTCGGGTATCTCGCCGGAGGGAACATCGGGAGGATCAACGGGGTCGGGCTCAATCGGATCCGGATCCACAGGATCGGGATCAACGGGGTCGGGAACGACGGGCTCGCCGCTGATGAGCGTCCAGCTCGCATCGGAGCCGGGGACTGACTGTGTCCACCAGTTTGCCATGTACACGGCACCGTTATAGATTACCTTGTCGCCTTCGGTGTAGTATGCGGCTGAGCTCCATACATAGGGCTCGTCTGCACCGGGGATGGGATCGTTGCCTACAGTGATAAAGGGTGTAGGCTCAACGCCCTCAAAATCGCATTTTGCGTTGTAGATAGCACGGATAAGGCTGTCCTCGGGATCTGCAATATCCTGACCCAGCTCCCAAACCATCATGCCTGCCAGACCGTACTCAAGTGCCCACATGGTCTTATCATAGAGGGTCTGGGGGCAGTTGTGATAAAAATTCGTGCCCTCCATGTCGCTGACTGCGGCCTCGGGATACTGGGCCAGCAGCTCTGCGTAGGTCAGAGCATAGCCTCCCTGACTGTAGAAGGGTGCACCCAGCGCCACCTTGTTGCCGGGCATCTCACGGACGCCGCACCAGTAGTCAATGCACGCCTGACTGTATGCCATGGTGCTGTTTGCCTCGTATGCCATTACGTTGAACCAGTTGCAGACCGCCATGACATTGGGGGTATGAGCCTCACCGTCGGCATAGATGCCGCCCAGCGTGTCGATTCCGGGGAGAACCGCGCTGGTTAGAATCATATCCTGGCCCAGCTTCTCGCGGAGCATTATCATAAAGGCCTCATAGCGCTGATAGGAGTCGGTACCGATGCGGGGATGCTCCCAGTCCACGTCAACGCCGTCAAAGCCGTAGCTTTCCACAATGTCCACAATCTCATCAGTGAGGGACTCTATCTGTGCGGTGGTGGCAGTACCCTGATAGAACACATTCTCCAGAACGCCGCTGAAATTATCAGCCCAGCCGCCGACGCCAAAGAGTACCTTAACGCCGTTTGCGTGACCGTGGGCGACCAGAGTGCGGGCAAGCTGAGGACTTTCAAGGGGCTGCAGACCGTCAACGCCGTCGGGAGAACCGAAGGAGTAGATGACATGAGTCAGCGCCGCCCAGTCTATGCTGCTTTCAAAGGAGGCACGGTAGGTGGGGAAATAGCCCACCACGACATGCTCGTCAGCTCCCTCGGCAACGAGGGAGGAGTCCACGGTGTAATCGCTGTATACCGTGTGGGAGGGAACAGAGGGATCCACGTCCTGAGATGGATCGGTGACATTGTGCCAGCTTGCGTCGGAGCCGGGCACGGAGTTTGTCCACCACTTTGCCTCATAGATGCAGCCGTTGTAGGAAACTCTGTCGCCGGTGTTGCAGTACATGCCTGCATACCATGCAGGTATCTCGGGATCTGTGGGCTCCGGAGTCACGGGGTCTGTGGGTTCGGGCTCCACGGGATCGGTGGGCCGGGGAGTAGGCTCGGGAGTAGGCTCCGGGGTGGGGGTCGGATCCACGGGATCGCCTGTGACCAGAATCCAGCCGGCATCGGAGCCGGGCACGGACATCGTCCACCAGCTTGCCTCGTACACGGCGCCGTTATAGGACACTCTGTCGCCCTTCACGCAAACCAGACCGTCGTACCATACTTCATAACCGTCTCCGTCATATTCGGGACTGCGCTCCCATGCGGAGAAGCCCTCACCGGGCGTCTCTCCCTTGGTGTACCACTTTGCGGTGTATTCCACGCCGTTGTAGATCACCACATCGCCGCCGTAGTAAGTTCTGTTCGGGTCGTAGGTATCACCCGCATTAGCGAGGGCTGCGGGCATCACCACGGACAGAAGCATCACAAGGCTCAGCAGGACGCAAAAAACTCTTTTCTTCATTATGAATTCCTTTCTTATATTATTATTT